>NZ_LT964739.1:686184-994771 GCF_900240265.1 Galactobacillus timonensis | reverse complement strand
GGAAAGCGCGTGCTTCTGCCCATCCGCTTCAATTTCGTTGACGAGGTTTACAAAGTTCTCATGGTTCTCATCCGGGACGGTAACGATCATGATCATTACAAAGAACTCGTCCATAACCTTCTGTGTCACATCTTCAATATTCATGCCATGCTCGAAACAAACATTGCTCACAT
Organism: Galactobacillus timonensis; assembly: GCF_900240265.1. NCBI lineage: Bacteria > Bacillati > Bacillota > Erysipelotrichia > Erysipelotrichales > Erysipelotrichaceae > Galactobacillus > Galactobacillus timonensis. The sequence continues at coordinate 994,598 of NZ_LT964739.1, read as the reverse complement.
AGGCCAGGATGCCGGTACGATCCTTTCCTACGACGGATATTACTGCTCTCATTGCTGTCTTCCTCCCTGTTGTCTCAGTGTCTGTTCCTACTGCTGACCACATTAGCATATCCGCACCTGCGTAAAAAGCGAAAACTCTGCATTTTGATCTTTACATGCATGTGTACATTGATCCGGTCATCAGAAAAGAGGATGTCAGAAATGAACTATCCCCTTCATCCTCTTTCGATCCGTTAGATACTGATAGCCTACTTCAGCTCGGCCGCCGCTTCAGTTGCAGCGATACGACCGGCGGTCGTATACATGCCCAGCGAATAGCCGCCAAAGTAATAGTCACCGAACAGCTGTGCCGTCGCCGTTTCGCCTGCCGCAAACAGATTTTCAATCGGCTCACCATCCGTATTCAGAACACGCTGCTGACGATCGACGATGGCGCCGCCGATTGTTCCCCACGAACCAATCCGGCGATACACCGCATAGAAACCTCCATCCGTCGGATATGCCTTCAGATTGTCCGCATCTTTGCCATATTCCGCATCGCTGCCGGCCGCGCATGCCGCATTGTAGTCATCCACGGTCTTCTTCAGCGTATCCGCATCCATACCAAGTTTCCCGGCAAGATCCGACAGCGAATCCGCATAGACCGCAACATTCTTATTGCCATCGGCGCTGTACTCCTTGATCTTGGCGAAATAATCCGCATCGTATCCAATCGTATTCTCCGCATCAATCAGATCCCAGTAGCCGGAAGATGCGTGATCAATCATATGCTTGTTTACAACCGTTGCGGCTGCGCCTTCGTTACAGAAACGATTGCCGTCCGCATCGATCATGATCGCCATACCGGTTGCCGGCGTATTGGACCAATCATTGCCGAACACCGGCGCAAAATCAGGCTGCGAAGACTTGATGTACGGATCCTTCGAAGACATCTGTGCACCAACCGCTTCGAGCATCTTCATGCCATCGCCGGTCGAACCGATCTGGGTCTTTTCATGGACATCAATGCCTGTGCTCTTCTCCGGAACCATATCCAGATTCCAGGAAGCGCCGCCTGCACATACAATCGTCTTTTTAGCAGTAATCGTATAGGAACCGGACCGGTTTTCTACCTCTGCTCCAGTGACTGCCCCCGTATCATCAACAATCAGTTTATCTGCCTTCGTACCGGTCAGAATTGTGACACCCTCGTCGGTGCATGCTTTTTCAAGATCCGAAGCCAGCTGATAACCGACCGTGAAGATCGTACCTGCATAACCGCCCATATCGACATCGGTATGCGCAAGACCAAGATCATTGATCAGCTCATCAACCGTCGCACCGGTCTGGCTCATCAGATTGGAAGTGAAGTCATAATCCGGCTGCAGCTTACTGTCGGCGTTCTGTCCCTTGTAGAATTCCATGACCCGCTCAAGAGAATCGTCAATCGACGCATCATTTGCCTGCGAATCAACAGTAAGAAGAAGTCCTGCCGCCTCATTCAGCGTTCCGCCGCACTCGTCCAGTTTCTCAATCAGAGTGACATTGACACCGTTTTTCGCAGCCTCGTAAGATGCCATCAGTCCTGCAGTACCTGCACCGATGACAAGAACATCGGTGGAAAGGTCATCCGTTGCCATCGTTTCCTGTTCAACCGGAACCTTGCTCAGAGCGGAAGAATCGCCGCCAGCCTGGTCAACGGCATCCGCAACCGCATTCTTGATCGCCATCGAAGTGAAAGTTGCACCCGAGACGTTATCTACGCCCAACGATTGCGCCTCAACGATCTCCTTCGGCAGATCATTCAGCGCCTTGTCACTCAGATGCGGCGTCTCGGACTGTGACGTTACTTCAATCGACTGAATCGCATCATCTGTAAAGGTAACTGAAACTTCAACAGGGCCATTATGCCCGTCTGCAGACGCGGTGTACGTACCCGCTTTGTATGCGGATGAACCGGCTGTTGATGCAGCTGGTGCAGAAGCAGTCACTGCAGATGATCCGCAGCCGGCCAGCGCCGCCGCAAGAATGACAGAGAATGTACCCGAAAGATAATGATGAACCTTACCCATATAAGATTCCCCCTCTCTTCTATATATATTATTTGTTTCACAATACATTTCTACTCTTTTTTCATATTTTTTCTGTAATCGCTTTCATTTTCGGCGGGAAGCACAGTAAAAAAGCCGAAGCTCCTTTCTTCAGGGACCCCGGCTGCGAAATCAAATAACAATTATTGAACTGTATAGAGAAGCGTACCTTCGGCACCGGCATCGTTTTCCTTATAGACAAGTACCGGTTTCTTTCCGTTTTCCTCATTGTCACTGAGGCGGATGTAATCATCTTCACTGACATCGTCGGCTGTACGGATCGAGACATGGAAGGAGTTGCCCGTATTCTTCTGGACCCCGGCCATGGTCGCATCGGTATCCTGGCCCTCCACCTCAATCTCCATCATCTGAATGTCGACAACGGAAGAAACACTGTCACCTTCATAGATGACGGTACGGATCAGGCAGTAGACACCCTGCTTCACCATGTTGGAGAAGTCGTTGTATACGCCCGGATTCTGTGCCTTGCCATCGACGATGACGAGCCAGTCCTTGTCCATCGCTTCCTGCGGCGTAATGTTCCAGTCCACATCACGGATATCACCGAAGGGCCAGGCGACTTCATCGTTGGTCGTCCACCCTTCGCAGGCATCTCCCTGCTCATACTTCAGCGTAACGCTGTTAAGTGGAAAGGAGGCGTCGCTGTCTACCTCATAATAGGACACGTCATTGCCTTCATCGTAGTAATAGCTGATGCCGCGGCACGTATTTTCCGTATGGTAGTGCATCGCATTTTCGCCGTCTTTATCAAGCGCGTAGGCGGAACGGATACTGGAAAAGGTAACCGAATCGTTGCCCACAGATGAAAGGGAGCTGAACACCGGCCCCTTCCATACGGAGCCGTCAGCCCCTTTTACATCAACCACGACTAACGGCAGAAAGTAGACCGCCACCACCAGGATCACAATAACGGCAGCACGTTTCAGATGCTTCATTGTTTCTCCCGGTTCCGCTTCTCAATATCCATGATTTTGTTCACACGCCGCAGATGACGTGCGCCTTCCGGCGTATCACCCTCAAAGGGTACCGGCAGAAAATTATCAAGGATCATCTTCGCCGTCTCCACACCGATGACGCGGGCACCGAAGCAGATAATGTTCGCATTGTTATGAAGACGCGAATACTTTGCGCTGTACGGCTCGCTGCAGCAGCATGCGCGGATGCCGGCGACCTTGTTGCAGGAAAGAGAAATGCCGACGCCCGTACCGCAGATGGCAATGCCAAGATCCACCTCGTGAGCAGCCACTGCATTGGCAAGCTTCTCACCATAGTCCGGATAATCGACGGCATCCGTCGTATCGGTGCCGAAGTTAACAATCTCGTAGCCTTCCGATTCCAGATAAGGAATCAGCTCCTTCTTCATTTCAATGGCAGAATGATCGTTCGCAATGCCTACCTTCATAAGACAGCCTCCTTCTTTGCTTTCCCGTTTTTCTTCACCTGAATCAATACAATGATGCCCGCCGCAATCAGGAACAGACCAATGAACTGCGACGTACTCAGAGCGCCGATAAAGCCGCGCGCCGAATCTCCGCGCAGAAACTCAATCACGAAGCGGCCCGCTGAATACAGCAGAAGATACCAGCCCATCGTCTCGTCGCGCGTCGACTCATCCATATAGATCTTATAAAGAATATAGAAAAGAATAAAGTCACCGGCCGAAGAGATCAGCTGCGTCGGAATCAGTTTCACATTGTTGGGCGCATAGTCGCTGTGGGTAAAGGTGATGCCCAGAGCCCCATGTGTCTCTTTACCATAACAGCACCCGGCAAAGAAGCACCCGATCCTTCCGAACCCCTGCGCCAGAGCGACCGAAGGAAACAGCAGATTCGCATAATGAAAGAAAGATATCTTCTTTATGCGGCAATAGATCCATGCCCCCAGAATGCCGCCCAGAATACCGCCGTAGACAACCCAGCCATCGGCTCCCAGAACCGCCTTCGGATTTGCCAGAAACTGATCCCAGACCGTAAAAACATAGGTGATTTTCGACCCCAGATATCCCGTCAGCAGGCAGACAATAATCAGCGTATCCACATGATTCGGGTCCATGCCGGTTTTCTTTGCCATCCGTTCACCGACAAAGAACGCCATCAGAATGCCGACCGCGATCATGACGCCATAACCATGAATCGTCAATGGCCCGATTGTAAACCAGTCGTTGTACATGAATGTTCCTCCAGAGCTCTTATTTTAGCTTTGAACAGCCAAAATGAACAGTCACACGCCGCCAGACACATAAAAAGCCGGCGCAGCGCCGCAAAGACGCTCCCACCGGCAGACGGATTTTCAGTTTCTTTCGTCCGTATCGGAAGCGTGCTCCGCTTCCTTCGCTTCTTCGATGCGGGCATCCACAACCATGTCATCCACCTTTTTCTTGAACGACTTGATCTTGCCCGAAATATAAAGTGCCATATACAGATCTGTCACGCCGCTGTACAGAAGGCCGGCGCCGATGATCTGAAACAGCAGATTCATACCGTTGATCTTGCCAAGCATAACAACCAGGCCAAAGACAATCGAAATGCACGCCATCACAATGGAGGCATTGGATGCTTTGCCGGTAATCCGCTTAATGTCCAGCGCATCCTGCAGCTTACTGATGCCGGACGCGAAAATGACGATGGCTAACATGAAGGGAACGATTTTCTGAACAGCTTCCTTCTCATGGATCACCATGAAGCCGATGAGAATCCAGACAATCCCCATTGCAAAGTCATTCCGGAACAGCGAATCCTTCAGATCCAGCATAAAATACGAAATTACATTGACAACGCCGAAGATGATCAGCGCAATACCGATCACATAGCAGGCCAGATCCGCCGCCTGTCCCGGAAAAAACAACAGCAGCAGACCCGCAGCGATATAGATCAGAGATTTGATAATCGAGGCCCATTTCAGGTTCTTCATAAAAGACTCCTTTACAAGGGCAAGTATAGCACCCGCATTTCGACTGAAAAGCTACAAAGTCCCCCAAAGTGTCGTCAAAGTGTGTGGTAGTAGAGATTGATATCGCGATAGGTATCATCCTTCGCATGGAAGCCGCCCGGTATCGTACCAAGCTTCTCAAAACCAAGCTTCTCATACAGATGGATCGCCGCCGCATTCGTGACAACCACCGCATTGAACTGCAGAATCCGGAAGCCAAGCCGCTTCCCCTGCTTCAGGCAGTCCTGTACCAGCGTTTCGCCAATATGATTGCCGCGCTCATCGGCAGCGACCGCATAGCTCGCGTTGGCAATATGGCCGCAGCGCCCGACGTTATTAAAAACGGCCGGAAAAACCCATGAGCTTCAGCCATGGAATGAAAGGCCGCTGTTACCGTATAATTTAAGCGGAAAGGAGGTGAAGTCATGTATCTGACGCAGACAAACTACATTCGGCATCTCCCGAAGGACCAGTACGAAGCGATCCTTGAGATGTGCTCGTATGCCAACAATCTGTACAACGTTGGACTGTATCAGATCCGTCAGTATTTCTTTGCGACGAACAAGTATCTGCGGTATGAAGAAAACTACCATCTTTGCAAAGATAATGAAAATTACAAGCTGCTGCAGGCAGGCATTTCCCAGCAGATCCTGCGGACGTGCGATCATGCCTTCCGGTCTTTCTTTGCGCTGCTTAATAAGAAGAAGTCCGGCAGCTACGACAAGAAAGTGCGCATTCCGCACTACCGCACGAAAGGCGGAAAGTATCTGCTGGTGCTGTCAACGAACGCAATCAATATCAAGAACGGCAATTTGAGCGTTCCGATGAGTCGTACGTTCTCAAAGCAGCATCCGGATCTGGATTCCATACGTATTCCGGTACCTGAAAGAATTTCAGGCAGGCACATCGCTGAAGTACGCATCGTGCCCGTTCTGAACGGCAAGGCACTGAAGATTCAGTACTGCTACGAACAGGAAGAAGAGCCGCAGAATCTGAATGCGGACAATGTATTAGCCATTGATGTCGGTCTCGATAATCTTGCGTCGTGTGTAACAACCACGGGGACGTCCTTCATCGTTGACGGACGTAAGCTCAAATCAATCAACCAGTGGTACAACAGGCAGATTGCACACTACGCATCGATCAAAGACCATCAGAACATCAAAGGCTTTACAGCCCGTATGAGCCGCATCACAGACAAGCGTAACCGGCAGGTGACAGACTACATGCACAAGGCTGCACGCCATATCGTTGATTACTGCATTGCCAATGATATCGGCACGCTCATTGTCGGACACAGCGTTGACCAGAAACAGTCGGTCAATATGGGCAAAGCGAATAATCAGAAGTTTGTTCAGATCCCGTTTGACCAGCTTCGCACGTATCTGAAAACGCTGTGCGAACGATATGGCATTGCGTACATCGAAACGGAAGAATCGTACACGTCAAAGGCATCGTTCTTGGACGGCGATGAGATTCCGGTGTACGACACAAAACATCCGTATGCCGGTACATTCTCAGGCAAACGCATCAAACGGGGATTGTACAGTACCAAAGAAAACACGCTCGTTAACGCAGACATCAACGGAGCGTGCAACATTGCAAAGAAAGGTAAACAGAACCTCAGCTTTGAGGGACTGTGTAGAGGGCTGTTGGCAAGCCCTTTGAGAATAAGGATTGCGTAAGCAATCAGACTTCTCAAGAATCCCACGTGCTTTAGCTGTGGGAGTGTCAATGGGATGCAGAATAGAAAGACCGACGATCCGGCCATCCGCATCAACGGCGATGCCGGTATAGCTCTGATGCTTGAAAAACGCGTCCGCATTGTCTTCCGTCAATCCCTTGAGCTGCGGAAACGCATCGCCTTCTTCTACGACTTCATTCCATATTTTCATGGCAGCCATTGCGTCTGCCGACATATATTCACGTACTGTTACATTCATAAAAAGCTCCTTTCCTGAATTCGCGGCTGGTTTTAACACTATGTTTTCTCCAGTAAAGGAAATGTTAGAATTGTAAGGCCTTGCATGAGGAAATTTCCATGAAAAATATTCTTGTAACCTATGATATGACCCGGGGTGCCAGAGAACATCTGACCGCAAATGTCCCTGGCACCTTTACCTTCCATACCCGTCCAGCGAAGAATGAACTGCAGTCAGCCGATGTAATAATCGGTGAACCTTCTGCCGGTGAGCTTGACGAAACGAAACAGAATATCACTCTCATCACGCTGGACCGGAAGGAAAACTACCGCATTCCTGCATTCTCCTTCTATGATCATCTGATAGAGCGTGCCTCTGACTGGATGCTTGCCAGCATCCTGGAACATGTATTCCGGTTCCCGGAATACATCGCTGCCCAGAAGCAGTGCGACTGGGCGCCGCTTCTTGACAGCTCCTTAAGGAATATGGTGGTCATCAGTGCCGCCGACGATCAAATATCGCATACGCTTGCGGATCGGCTGAAGGTGTTCGGATGCGAAGTTCGGATCGTTCCCGGAATCGATGACAACTCCCTTCGCTCCGCCGATGTTCTCTGCCTGCATGTGTTGGCCAATGATCCTTCCTACTGTGCACTTTCAGCGGAAATGCTGAAGAAGATGAAGAACGGTGCTCTGCTGATTAACTGCGGATGCGGCGCGGCGGTCAATGAAGACGATCTTGTTTCTGTGCTTCATGATGGCCATTATCTTCATGCCTGCATCGATCAGACCCAGGTAATGCCGCTGCCGCGCAACCATCCGCTCTGGTCACTGGATTCGGTGCGGCTTACACCGCAGACAGTCTTCAACCCGTCTTCACCATCGTTTCTTTCCTTCATCGAAAAGACGGTATCCCTGGAGAGTTTGAACCATGGATGCTAAGGTGCGCAGCGCGAATCTTCGCTTTGCCTTGCTGAATGTATTCTTCTGGACAGAAATGGGAGCCGTCTCCTCCTTTGCGGCAAATCTGTTGACGGCCTATCACTGTACCAGCGGCCAGATTGGAATGGTGACAGCTGCCGGAACCCTGCTCGCCTTTCTGCTGGAGCCGCCTCTGGCATCGCTGGCCGATCGCTCTTCGCGCTGGAATCCGGGCGCCATCCTCAATGTCATGAGCATTGCCATGGCCGTTCTTGCCCTGCTCCAGTTAATTCCGGGACTTTCTGGCATGGCGGTCAGCCTGCTTCTATTGGCTGCGCTGATGCTGGTCAATGCGGCTTTGCCCATGGTCAACTCGATGCTCTATATGGCGCCGGTCGATGCGTCCGAAATGAACTTCGGCTTCGGCCGCGCCGCCGGCTCCCTCAGCTTCGCCATCCTTTCCCTGGTTCTGGGAAGGCTCATCTCTTCCTGGTCCGTCCGCTCTATTCCGATCGCTGCCATCATCAGTGCCATCGGCATGTGTCTGGCGACGCGGCTGATCCTCCACTACGCGCCTGACGACACTCTTCAGCCCCAGGAAAAGGCGGCCAGCGTCGGAACCTATCGCGAACTCTTCGCCGCCCATCCCAAGTTTCTTCTCTTTCTGATCGGCTGCACACTGGTTGTGCTGTGTCATAACGCCGTCGTCAACTTCTTTATCTATGTCACCCGCAACGTCGGCGGCAACGATGCGACGATGGGTGCCATCCTCAGCTTCCAGGCACTGGTCGAGCTGCCCGGCATGATTCTGGCCAAAAAGATCATCAAAAAAGCCGGCTGCGCAAAGATTCTCATCCTCTCGCTGCTGGCATTTACCGTAAAACAGTTTTTCTACTGGCAGGCCAAATCCATTCCCCAGCTCTATGCCGCCACCGTACTGGAAAGCCTCTCACTCGCCCTCTTTCTGCCGGCGACCGTGGAATACGCATCCCGCCTCGTCGACCGCAAAGATATCGTCAAAGCTCAGACCTGCTTCACCACGGTCCAGGTACTTGCCAACGTTCTGGGCGCCGTAATGGCGTCGCTCTACAGCACGCTGGATGTATCCACCAATCTGCTTGCGATGACGATCATCAGCACGATCGGCCTCATTCTTTCCCTGTTAACCATCGACTGGAAGATCCGCTGATCATTAACGCTTCCACAGCCGCTCAAGAAGACTCCTCTCCTTCGGCGGCTCTTTTTGTATGCTCGCGTCATCAATTTCAAGCATCATATGCCCGACACAGTTGAGCATCACTGTCCCCGAAGGATGCACCATCTGCCGCTGCAAATGAATGTCATACGAAGGATGCACATGCCCGTGCACAAGATAGCGCGGATGATACTCCTCCATGAACGTGTTGAAACAGGCAAAGCCCCGGTGTGCCAGATCCTCCAGATCCCCATAGCCGGCCGCCGGCGCATGCGTCACAAACACATCAATTCCGCCCGCCCTGCGCACCTGCTTCTCAAGCTTCTTCAGGCGCTTTGCCATCTCTTCTTCCGTATACATGAAGCTGCCCGGCTTGTACCGGCACGATCCGCCAAGTCCCCCGATCCTCAGCCCGTGAAACGATACCACCTGCTCATCGAGCGAAATACAGCCTGCCGGCGGATGAGAAACGTAGCTTTGATCATGGTTGCCCGGCACATAGTAGAGCGGCTTATTGGAAGCACTCGTGAGAAAATCAAGATACGCCGCATGAAGATCGCCGCACGCAATAATCAGATTCACGTCCGCCATCATCCGCGGCTGATAGTTTTCATACAGAACGCTTTCTTCCTCGTCTGCGACCACCAGAATTTTCATGCCGAAACCACCTCCGGCATCCGGCCGACCACGTTTTCATTGAGCCAGTCCATCGTGATGACCTTCTCATCACTGAGCAGCGCATCTTCACGGTCCTGCACGATGCCGTTCTGACTTTTGAGGATGCCCTGGAACGGATGCACAGCACCATCGGCCACCCCTTTTCTGAGCAGACGGATCATCTTTCGCATACTTGGATCCAGACTGTCCGCCACATGCAGATCAATGACACCTTCCGAAAGACCGTACCAGTAGCTCAGCGACTTTCCGGCCGCCGCCGAAGGATCATCGTCATAGGAATGATCCAGCATCGTCTTCACGATCAGCTCATAATATCTTCCCCAGTTGAAGATCGGCACCGCCAGCGACGTGGCCGCCCCTGTCTCATCCACCTGGAAAAGGCCATAGTCCGGCTCCCCGGATTCCGCCGCAAAGTCAGGACCGCTGATGATGGATATCTTCCTGTCCGCAAACTCCTTTTTCCAGTCACTGTTCTTCCGGCCGCCCCAGACAAGATAGATTCTCGCCTTCGGACGGATCATGGAAGCACCGATCGCAAAGGCATTGATGTTCGCCGCCTCGCCATACACGGGCCGGTCCGCAACATAGCCGATCTGATCATCGGTGCAGCTTAACGCCGCCAGCGCCCCCATCAGAAACTTCACCTCATACAACCGGCACTGATACGTACGTACCGCCTGCTGAACCGAATGAATCGAGCAGTTCAGAAAATCAACACCGGGACAGGCCACCGCCTTCTGCAGCGTCCCGTTCAACATTGACGCATCCGTCGTAAATACAGCGGACGCCTGTCCAAGATCCACTGCCTCAAACAGTGCCTTGGCAAGCGACTTCGAATCCGACGCATTAAAGTAGGGCTTCGTCTCAACGATCCCCTCAAAGGCGTGACTCAGATAGATCCGCCCCACTTCCTCATCGTTGACACGGCCATCATGATCCGGATCCGAAGGATAGATGAACGCCGCCTTCAGCGGGCTGCTTTCCGTATAGGAAGGAGGACGGCGCAGAAGATTGGTCAACAGCGAAATGCCCGAAGGACGGGCCGCCTCCCGCGGTGCCCGCATCAAAGCTACCGGATCCGCCTGCTGATGAAGTGAAATTTCACCCAGCATGCTCTGGACACGGCGTGTCAGCGTCATACGCTGCGTATCAAGCAGCGAAGAAAACGAATACACATTCAGATATACAAGCAGCGCATCCCCGGCTTCACCCGTACCGCCCAAGGAGCGATACACCGTATAGAAGCGGTAATAGCCGGCCTCCGTCGCATGGACCGCATCACTTGGCCATGGCGTCTTCAGATCTCTTCCCAGATGCGCCGCAAATGCCGCATAGGAACCGGGCTTTGTAAAGGTGATCTCATAAGTCGGACACACCTTGAAGAACTCAAGAAACTCATAGTAGACCCGTACCGCCTCATCGTCGCTGCGCTGCGGAAGGACACGGTACACATCGCATTCAATCGACGGCACATCGAGATACTTCAGAACAGATACGCGCTTATTGCCCTCCTGGACATAGAATTTATGCATGAATTCATATGCCTCAATCGGATCCGCAATGCCGTTGTCCATCTGGTAGTCGAATACCTTCATCCACTTGAAGGCAAACTCCGTATCCTCATCCAGCAGAGGCATATAATTGCCCGCAAACGCATTCTGACGGCCTGCCGTACGCGTACCAACAATCTTTGAAAGCGGCACATCATAGATGCCGACATGCGACACCGACAGCGTACCGCCCTGGGGACCAAGCACCTCATCCAGCACCGGAAGATACGGATATTTTCCCGCCGCTACCGCCTGGCGGAACGCTTTTTCACCCTTTTTTCTCGCTTTGCTGTAATCTTCATTACTCATATTGTCATCATAGCACCGGTAATCATTTCCAAGGCACAACTGGTACAATACATAGCAGAATATCCGGAGGAAAATCACCCCATGACACTCATATTTCCAAAACATTACCAGCCCACGCTTTCTGTGCGTGATACCGAAGAAGCGATCAAGTATATCCGTGACACCTTTCAGAAAGAATTCGGAAAGGAAATGAACCTGAGCCGCATCTCAGCTCCATTGTTTGTCACAAAGAGCAGCGGCCTCAACGACAATCTTAACGGCGTCGAACGTCCGGTCGGCTTCGATCTGAAAGATCTGCCTGGCGAAGAGATGGAAATCGTCCAGTCCCTCGCCAAGTGGAAACGCTACGCCCTCAAAAAGTACGGGTTCGCCGTCCATGAAGGTCTCTATACCAACATGAACGCCATCCGCCGCGACGAGACACTGGACAATCTGCACAGCGCCTACGTTGATCAGTGGGACTGGGAGCGCGTCATCACACGTCAGGAGCGGACCATCGACTATCTCGAAGATACGGTGCGCCACATCTTCAAAGTCATCAAGCATATGGAACACGAAGTCTGGTACAAGTATCCGCAGGCCGTCTGCCATCTTGCGGATGACGTCTACTTCATCACGTCGCAGCAGCTCGAAGATCTGTATCCGGACCTCTCCGTCAAGGATCGCGAAAATGCCATCACCCGCGAACACGGCTGTGTCTTCATCGAAGAAATCGGCTGGCCGCTGTCTCGCAGCAAGCAGCCCCATGACGGCCGCGCACCGGACTATGATGACTGGAAGCTGAATGGCGACCTGCTGTTCTGGCTGCCGAGTCTCAACCAGGCCATCGAGATCTCTTCCATGGGCATCCGCGTCGACGAAACAACGATCGAGACCCAGTGCAAAGCCGCCCATACCGAAGAGCGTCTCACTCTGCCCTATCACAAAGCCATTCTCAGCAATGAGCTGCCTCTCACCATCGGCGGAGGCATCGGCCAGAGCCGCCTGTGTATGTTGTTATTGAATAAAGCACATATCGGCGAAGTTCAGGCTTCCATCTGGCCCGAAGACATGGAAGAGGAATGTGCCGCTCATCATATTCCGCTTCTTTAACTCATCAACATCTACACCTGTAAAAATCAAGCCGGTAGAATCGGAACAGTGGTTCTGATCTCGCCGGCTCTTTCTTATTTTTCTTTTCCCGTTTCTGCCTGAGATTTGTTTATGACTCCGGAATCACTGCCCAAAGCCCTTTGGCATATCCATGATCATCCTTTATAACCGCATACCGATTTGTTTCATCATCCAGGTAAGCAAGCGGCAGAATGTACACCGCAACTGTCTGATCCGAAGCCAGCTTGATTTCTATCTCCGGCTGCACCGCCGGATACTGCAAGATCTCTTTTGTACCATGCCGCAGCGACTTCAGCCATGAAAGCTTAGCGCCCTTCACATACATATCCTCATTCGAGAATCCCTTAACAGACGATGCCCCTTTGTAATAGGCACTGATGCGCACCGGCCCGATAAAATATTCGGACTCTCCAGCAGAATATGGAAGATCCTCTTCCCCAGTAACAATCGAACCTTCCACATTCACAAACACAGCAGAAGGGTATTTCTCAATAAGATCGTTCAAGGTCAACGCCTCAACCGGATATTCTCCTGTTGCGCCATTTCCCTTTGCAAGCGATGTATTCACGTCAATGATGTTCACATCAGCGGATACTGCTTTCGTGCACCCGGCCACAAGCAAAGCAACCGCAAACAATGCAATCCCTTTTCGAACCGTGGTTTTCATAGACTTTTCTCCTGTAGGAAACCATGATCTGCAGTATGTCTGCATATCATAATGATCGATACTGATGCCCTGTGATTTTGAGTGATTCCGATGCCACACTCATCATAGCAGACAACAACAACAACTTCATCCAGCAACCGGAATGCCGGATCACCTTAGCCGCTCCAATGCGTATCACTCCAAAGAAAAATCGGCGCAGGTCCCATTGTTTTGCGGGATGCGCCGTTTCTACTGCAAAAGATACAATCACGCTTCTTTCGATTCCCTGCGAATCACGATGTTATACTCTGCATCATAGTACATACCAAGGTCCCGGCATATTCTGCTGTTAATCAGATCGAGGTACTTCTTATATTCCGCGTATTGCGGAGACAGTTCCATCAGGTTCGGAATGAAGATATCGTTGTACCCTTTTTTCTGCAGCTCTTTCTGCATTTTCCGCTGAGCAGCGAAGACGGGATGATACTTGAGAATTCCGGACTTCAGTTTTGCGCCTGCCCGTACCGACGCCTTCAATCGCTGGTATTCACTCTCACTCATATCCCGGTAATAAGAAATCATCTCATCCGCAGTTTTCGACTCGTGAGGTATTCCGCCCGCCATCTTCATACCAAGCTTTACGATCCAGGGAACCTTCAGCGTCGTTTCATCACAGTATTGAAGAATATTCTGCAAAGCCTGTTTCTGCTGTGGCGTCCTGACCCGGATGTTCAGAAACGGTTCGAAATGGAATCGGATAAAATCACTCCATTCCTTTCCCGGAAACAGAGACGCAATGGCATCACCTACCGTCTCATAGTCGAGCAGCTCATTCGCTGGATCCGCATCACCGTCATCGATCAGCTGCTTCAGGGCATTGATCTCTGCCTCCTGGAAATTCTTTTCCTGTATCTTTTCCCGGTAGATCTGCAAAAGGATGCTGCGATCATCGGTTTCCAGAAGCCGTCGGATATCCCGGATACCAATTCCAAGTTTCCTGTAGACAGAGATCTTTTTCAGGCGTTCCACATCCTCTTTCGAGTAATTACGGTACCCGCTGCTGTCTTTTTCTACGGACAGCAGCCCTTCTTCCTCATAATACTTTACGGCGCGCTTCGTCATCCCGGCTTCGCCTGCAGCTTCCCTGAGCAACATTTCAACTGCCTCCCTTCGATGGCAGTCTAAACGTATACGCCGCGTGCAGGTCAATACCTTTTTTATTTCTTTTCGGCATCTTTGCCGATGAAGACCGTCCGGCCGCCCGTATGTTCATACAGACGATGCGAAATGGAAAGCACCGTACGGCCGCTGCAGGCGTGGAAGATCGCATCCATCACCTGCTTTTCGGTGTTGGAATCAAGATTGGCTGTAATTTCATCCAGCAGAAGAACCTTCGGATCACAGACGATCGCCCTGGCAATGGACAGCAGCTGAAACTGTCCCTGCGAAAGGACACCCGGCGAATAGGGCGTATCCAGACCAGCGGGAAGATGCTCCAGAACATCCAGCAGACCTACCGTCTTCAATGCCCTGCGCACCTGATCCTCGTCCACATGGGGATCATTGATTGAAACCTGATCCTTCAGCGTGCCTTCGACGGGATGGAACTGCTGCTCCACGTAACCGAATACATGGCGCCGCTCCTCTTCCGTAATATCCTGCGGACGCTGACCAAGGACACGTACCTCTCCCGCATCTGGCGCATAGAGGCCGAGCACCAGCTTAAAGATCGTACTCTTTCCGCTGCCGGTTCTGCCAACCAGCGTCACCATCTCACCGGTGTTGACACGCAGCGAAAAGTCATGAATCAAAGGCTCCTTAGGATCATACGAAAACGACACATGTTCCAGATCCACGGCTGCCGGCGCATTTTCTCCACCCGCTCCGGTTCCATGCTCCTCTTCCACATGCGCCATGAAGGTTCCGATCCGGGCAATGCCGGCGGCCGCCGCCTGAATATTCTGAATTTCCATGCCGATATCCGCCAGCGGACCAAACACGTTGTTCACATAGGCAATCGCCGTCACTGCCGTACCGGCTCCCATGCCGAAGAACGCGGTCCAGCGGCCGCCCATGGCCGCCAGCGTCATCATGATCGCAATCACGATGGAGCTCGTCGTAATAATGACAGGCGAATAGATGGAGTCATAGAAATTCGACTGTTCCATCGCATCGAAGCTGCGCCGGATCGTCGCATCGTACAGCGTCTCCATATAGGTGGACGCCTGATAGACACGGATCGTGCGCCGGTTTTTAATCGTCTGCGGGATCTGATCCGAAAGATCCGCCACCGTCTGACGATAATCCAGCTGCGCCTTCCGCATCCGCTTTTGACAATGCCGCGTAAACAGAAACAGCACCGGCAGCGCAATCAGCAGAAGCAGACCCAGTCCCTTCGAAAAACGGAACACAACCACCAGAATGCCGGCCAGCGTACAAAGGTCCGTAATCATACTGATGATGCCATCATCAAACAGCGTCTGAATCGTATCCACGTCGTTGACAAACAATGACGTAAGAGCCCCGCTGTCGTTGCGGGTAAAGTAATCCGCCGGCAGCCGGTTCAGCTTTTCCGTCATGTTGCTGCGCAGCTGATGCGTCACCCGCTGACCGAAGATTGAAATCAGCGCATTCTTGCCTGCCGAAAAGACGCCGGCCACAATCAGAAGAACGATATAGAGCGTAATCTGGCCGCCGCTGAGCATTTCCCTGCTTACCAGCGCATCCACCATCCGGCCCAGAAGAATCGGCGGAAGAAGAGCGGAATAGACGCTGCCGGCAATCATTGCCGCAAGGAGGATGGCAAGTCTGGGATCCTTGCGGACGCTTTCTGTAAAGGCGGAAACGGCCGGATTTTTCTGTGAATTCTTTCCTGTATCCTTACGCATCGAGATCACCGCCCTTCGACTGCATCTCCACCAGATGACGATACTGCGGCTCCTGCTCCATCAGCCGCTCATGGGTTGATACTTCCACCCTGCCGTCTTTGACAAACAGAACCTGATCCATCTTTGGAAACAGAGACAGGCGATGAGAAATCAGAAGGATGATTCTACCCCGGCAGTGGTTCCGCAGATTGCGGAATACCGTCTCCTCCGTCTTTGGATCGACGGCCGAAAGCGGATCATCCAGCACCAGGACCGGTGAATCATGGAACAGCGCCCGTGCTAGAGCGACCCGTGACTGCTGGCCGCCGGACAGACGGACACCGCCGGTTCCCAGCCGCGTCTGAAGTCCGTTCTGGAACGTCTTGAGATCTTCATCCATGCACACGTCGGAAAGCACCTCATCCAAAGGCCCCTCTTTGCCAAGACGGATATTCTCCTCGATCGTGGCACTGAACAGTTGGGGATCATGGCCCATATAGCCGATGACGAACTTCGACGCATCCTCTTTCAAAGTACGCAGCTCAACGCCGTCAAAGGTGATCGAACCTTCATAGGGGGATTCTTCCAGAAACAGCCTGCCGAGCGTCGACTTGCCCGAAGCGACAGCGCCGGTGACGCCGATGATCTGGCCCGGATGAGCTGTGAAGCTCACATCCGACAGCAGCACCGGTCCATCGGGATAATGAAATGTAACATGGGACACCTTGAGATCGGCGGAATCCGTCGGAATTCCCGGCTCCGGCAGCTGCGTCGGCTTCATCAGCGGATGAATGCGGACCCAGGATACCTGCGCCTTCTGCACGGAGTTGAACAGCTTCGCCGCTGTCGATGATTTCTTTGCCAGCTTCGTAAAGCATGCAAGAAAGGTCGTGAAGGACGCAATGTTCCAGGGGGACCAGCCGGTCCCCATCACATTCTTCGCACCGAAGTAAAGGATGAAGATGACGCTGAGCATCGATACGCTGTAATACAGCGGCTCCATGGATGTGGAAAGAATGTTGGCGACAGCCGACTTCTTCTCATAGTCGTTCAGCGCCTCTTCGTAGCGGGCATTCTGATTGGTTTCCTGACCGTAGACACGGTAGGTGACCGCATTGGTGAGACGGTCCAGCGTATGGCCGTTGAGGGTTCCTTCACTTTCCTTCGCCGCGGCACTCGCTCTGGTCACAACAGTTCTGAGCTTTGCGGCAAGAAAATAGGCAAGGGGCGGAAAGAGAAGCGAAAGAAGCGCCAGCCGCCAGTCATAGCCCACCAGCATCACGATATATACAGCCATCGCAACGCCCGTATCAAAGATTTCAGTCACAAATTTGCGTACGCCTTCGACGCATGCATCCACATCGGCAACCGCCTTGGTCAGCAGCTGTCCCGTTCCTTCATCCGGATGGTCCGACGTCTCCTGCTGCAGAAGCGAGCGGTAGAGAACCGCCTTCATGTCCCGGTTCATGTCATTGGCAAAGCGGCGTACATACAGACGCTTCCAGTACCGGCACAGCTGCACAATGAAAATCACCACCGCATACACGATGGCCAGCCGAACCATGAACATTGCCATCCTGTTTCCCTGCAGGATATCGGCCAGTGCCTGGGCAAGCTGTCCCTCAAACCAGGGTCCCGCTCCCATGCCGACGTTGTAGAGGATGCCGGAAATCGTAATGTAGACGAGAAGTTTCTTCTCCTTGCGGATATAGAAGAACAGATCCGCTTCCGTATATTTCTTCTTCGCTTTCATTTCCCCTGTACCATTCGAGCAAAGTAGTGAAACAGCTCGTCGCCGGATACACATCCTTCGTGGCGGTTGGCAAACGCAGCCTTTTCAGGATGGAACTGTACCGCAATGATCGGAAGCTCCTTATGCTCCATCGCTTCAATAACACCATCCGACGTCGATGCCGCAAGGCGGAAGTCGTCGGCCATAGTCTTTACTGCCTGATGATGATAGGAATTTACTGTCAACGTATCCTGCCCATAGGCACGGTACAGGAAACTGTCACGCTCCACCCGGATGGGGTGAACAGCCTCGATCTCCACCGGCTCCTCCGGTCCATGGTGCATCAATGGATGCTGTACCTGCGTCGGCACATCCTGAATCAGAGAACCGCCGAAATAGACGTTGATACTCTGGATGCCGCGGCAGATCCCAAAGACGGGCATCCTCTTTTCAACAGCCACCTTCAGGGCCGCAAAATCAGCCTTGTCCCGCTCGGGATCCGTCTTCTGAGTGCCGTTCATCTCTTCGTGATACAGCGAAGGATCGACGTCCAGGCCGCCCGGAATCAGGACGGCGTCGCATTTTCTTACTTCTTCCGGGTCCATGGTCAGTACGACATCGAGTCCCTCCTGGCTGATTGCCTGAATATAGTTCACGATGCCGTAACCATTCATATCTTCAATAATCGCTGCGCGCATATGTTTACCCCTTTTAACTCTTTTCATAGTACATTTCAGCCGAAGCGATGGACAGACTGGAAATGTAAATTATGAATAAACAATTGTCGGCACCGCCGCACATTCTTCTTGCGTCAATTGCGGCAGTCATCTATAGTTGGTCTTCGGAAACGAGAGCTCACAATGAAAAAACGTTTGTTCAATCCGTCGGTGCAGATGTCGGAAGCGCCGATTACCGTGTTCTTTCTTACCCTGTCCGGCGGGATGCAGGATGCCTACTCCTATTTTGTGCGCGGCAAGGTCTTTGCCAATGCGCAGACGGGAAACATCGTGCTGATGAGTCAGCATTTCTTTTCAAAAGACCCGGCCGGAGGCCTGCGCTACCTCATCCCGCTTCTTGCCTTTGCGGCAGGAATTGTCGCAGCGGAGCGGATCCATGCCTCATTTGCAGGGACCGGGCGGATCCATTGGCGACAGGTTGTGGTGATACTGGAGGCACTGGTCCTTGTCCTTGTCGGTTTCATGTCCTCGGGGGCAGATCTTGCGGCAAATGCCCTGACTTCCTTCTGCTGTGCGATGCAGGTGGAAGCTTTCCGGAAAATATCCGGCTACGGCTATGCCAGCACCATGTGCATCGGCAATCTGCGTGCAGGCATGGAGGCGCTGTCCATCTATCTGCGCACCCATGAACATGAAAAGCTGATCCAGTGCGGACACTACTTCGGCGTCATCGTTACCTTTGCGCTTGGTGCGGGACTTGGAAGCTGTCTTGCGGCATCTTTAAATCATGCGATGATCTGGATCTGCAGCGGATTGCTTGTGATTGCGTTCCTGCTCATGCTGAACAACGATGCAGCAGACGCAATGCTATGATAGCCCTATGAGCGAAAACAGAAAGACAGTCCGCGTAGCAACCGCCATCATCATCCATGACCGGCAGGTATTTGCGACGCAGCGCGGCTATGGCGACTTCAAGGACGGCTGGGAATTTCCGGGCGGAAAGATTGAGAAAAACGAAACCGGAGATACTGCTGTGGTTCGCGAAATCAAAGAGGAGCTCGCATCAACCGTGGAACCCCTCCGGCTTCTGACAACAGTTGAGATGGACTATCCCGGCTTTCATCTATCGATGGAGTGCTGGATCTGCCGTCTCATCGACGGCCATCTGAAGCTGCTGGAAGCGGAAGATGCACGCTGGCTGAACAGAGAGAATATCGACAGCGTCGACTGGCTGCCGGCAGACAGAGCGGTCGTAGAAAAGCTCAGGGAAACGGACTTCCTATGAATGAACGTGAGCGACTCATCCGCAGCCTTGCACGCATGGGCTATCCGGAACAGTTTGCAGCAGAGCTCATTAAACTGCTGCAGACCGACTACACCATCCACCGCCTCAACGGCTATCTCTATCAGGCAAAGAACCCCTCCATCGAAGACATCGTCGATGAGGCGCTGGCAATTCTGGAGGACCGCGACCGCATCATTCGCAAGAAGAAGAGCGAATACTACAACTCCCGAATCAATGAGTACATGTTACAGCATGACATCGAAGATGATCCGGACCAAAACGACCCTTCCTGACAGCAGGAAGGGCCGTTTTCTTTATAAAAAACGGCCGGAAAAACCCATGTGCTTCAGCATTGGAATGAAAGGCCACTGTTACCGTATAATTTAAGCGGAAAGGAGGTGAAGTCATGTATCTGACGCAGACAAACTACATTCGGCATCTGCCGAAGGACCAGTACGAAGCGATCCTTGAGATGTGCTCGTATGCCAACAATCTGTACAACGTTGGACTGTATCAGATCCGTCAGTATTTCTTTGCGACGAACAAGTATCTGCGGTATGAAGAGAACTACCATCTTTGCAAAGATAATGATAATTACAAGCTGCTGCAGGCCGGCATTTCTCAGCAGATCCTGCGGACGTGCGATCATGCCTTCCGGTCTTTCTTTGCGCTGCTTAATAAGAAGAAGTCCGGCAGCTACGACAAGAAAGTGCGCATTCCACACTACCGCACGAAAGGCGGAAAGTATCTGCTGGTATTGTCAACGAACGCAATCAACATCAGAAACGGCAATCTGATCGTTCCGATGAGTCGTACGTTTTCAAAGCAGC
The DNA here is from genome assembly GCF_900240265.1 of Galactobacillus timonensis. Lineage (NCBI taxonomy): Bacteria > Bacillati > Bacillota > Erysipelotrichia > Erysipelotrichales > Erysipelotrichaceae > Galactobacillus > Galactobacillus timonensis. The sequence goes on along the minus strand of NZ_LT964739.1, from coordinate 973,856 downwards.
ATCCGGATCTGGATTCCATACGTATTCCGGTACCTGAAAGAATTTCAGGCAGGCACATCGCTGAAGTACGCATCGTGCCCGTTCTGAACGGCAAGGCACTGAAGATTCAGTACTGCTACGAACAGGAAGAAGAGCCGCAGAATCTGAATGCGGACAATGTATTAGCCATTGATGTCGGGCTCGATAATCTTGCGTCGTGTGTAACAACCACAGGGACGTCCTTCATCGTTGACGGACGTAAGCTCAAATCAATCAACCAGTGGTACAACAGGCAGATTGCACACTACGCATCGATCAAAGACCATCAGAATATCAAAGGCTTTACAGCCCGTATGAGCCGCATCACAGACAAGCGTAACCGGCAGGTGACAGACTACATGCACAAGGCTGCACGCCATATCGTTGATTACTGCATTGCCAATGATATCGGCACGCTCATTGTCGGACACAGCGTTGACCAGAAACAGTCGGTCAATATGGGCAAAGCGAATAATCAGAAGTTTGTTCAGATCCCGTTTAACCAGCTTCGCACGTATCTGAAAACGCTGTGCGAACGATATGGCATTGCATACATCGAAACGGAAGAATCTTACACGTCAAAGGCATCGTTCTTAGACGGTGACGCGATTCCGGTGTACGACACAAAACATCCGTATGCCGGTACATTCTCAGGCAAACGCATCAAACGGGGATTGTACAGTACCAAAGAAAACACGCTCGTTAACGCAGACATCAACGGAGCGTGCAACATTGCAAAGAAAGGTAAACAGAACCTCAGCTTTGAGGGACTGTGTAGAGGGCTGTTGGCAAGCCCTTTGAGAATAAGGATTGCGTAAGCAATCAGACTTCTCAAGAATCCCACGTGCTTTAGCTGTGGGAGTGTCAATCATCATCAAATCAGGGCTGCGGCTTTGTTCCAGCGGCCATGCAGTAGATTCTGTACATGTCCGGCTCATGAAGAACCATCGCAGATCCAATCTGGCCGCCGACCGCAATGGCGCAGCGGCGGGCCATTTCCTTCATCTGTGCATCCGTTGGATCGATGCCGAGCTCATGAAGACTTGTCGGCATCCCGATGGCGCGATAGAAGTCTTCCTGTGCCTCAATGCCAAGAAGAGCCGTATCCTCATCCGTTGCCTGCGGAGCGATGCCATGGACCGTCTCAGCAAACTTTACGAACCGGTGCATGCAGTTCTTATATACGTAGCGTGCCCAGCTCCCCCAGATTGCGCAGAGGCCAGCGCCGTGCGTCACATCGAACATGCCTGAAAGCTCATGTTCCAGACGATGGGAAGCGAAGTCGAAGCCCCCGTTTCCGCAGCCCGTAATGTTGTTATGGGCCAGGGATCCGGCCCACATCACTTCGGCGCGGGCATCATAGTTCTGCGGATCCTTGTGAAGAATCAATGTCTCGGTCTTTACAGTGCGCATCAGGGCTTCAGCAATGGAATCGGTAATCTCCATATTGCCCTTGCCCGTGAAATAGCGCTCCATCGTATGCATCTGCATGTCGGCGCATCCGGCCATCGTCTGATAATCCGGCAGTGTCATTGTCAGCTGGGGATTTTCGATGGCAAAGCGGCAGCGGCACAGATCGCTGTTCGTCCCGCGCTTCTCACCTGTCTTTTCATTGGTAATAACGGAGCTGTCGCTCATCTCACTTCCAGCGGCCGCGATGGTCAGTACACATCCAACCGGCAGGCATGCTTTTGCCTTCCGCTTACGGTCATACAGATCCCATACGTCATATTCCGGCTCCGCCAGTCCATAGGCAATGGCCTTTGCCGTATCAATGACACTTCCTCCACCGACGCCAAGCAGGAAATCAACGCCCGTCTTCTTTCCAAGTTCGATGCCTTCATATACCTTGGAAAGATGGGGATTCGGCACCACGCCGCCCAGCACATCAAACGTCAGACCCGCTTCCTTTAAAGATGCCTCCACCCGATCCAGCAGACCGCTGCGTACCGCATGGCCGCCGCCATAGACAATCAGCACATGATGACCGCCATAGGCAGCGATCTGTTTTCCGGTTTCGCTTTCCGTTCCCTTTCCGAACACAACCCTTGTCGGTGCATAGTATTCAAAGTTATTCATGATGAATTACCCTCGATTCTCCCCTTATTGTACGGCGGCGGGTATAGTGACGCAAAAGATGAAGACGGCAGTATGAATCAATACTGTGTATTTCTTCTTTCGAGTAACACAGGCCGGAACCGACCCTGTTCCTTCGAAGACATGAATAATCCTGTCATTCTTCTTTTTCCGGGGAAGCACTGCTACGGATGCTTGCGTGACGGCATCTGCGACTATTGGATCACAGGCGACAGGATAACACTGCACGAAGAAGGCGAAGAAAACAGCCAATGAATAATCATTTCTTCGCTAAAAGCAGCTTCTTTGGCTTTCCAAATTCATTCGCACCATTCCTGCAAAGAAGCCTATATATTTATGGCCTTTCATATTGCAGACAATTTTCTCCCCGCAACAAATACATGCCTATGCGAAACAGGTGAATCCCACCCTGTAAAATAAACACAGGCAGAAACGATTCGCATCAAATATCCATATGCCTGCGTGCATGCGTAAATCATCCGCCGAGATAACCGGCTTTGGAAAGAGGTTTCTTATGAAGATGAGTGAAGTCATTCAGATCATTAAAGATTACTGCGCCGGCAATTTCTACGGTGTTATCGACGAAGCTACCACCCGCGACAAGGTACTTTTCGGCAATACCGATGAAGAATGCACCGGCGTCGTCACCACCTGCTTTGCCTCGGCAGATATTATCCGCAAGGCTGCCCAACTCGGATGTAATCTGATCATTCCCCACGAAGCCCTGTTCTGGAACCATGGCGACCATCAGGACTGGCTGCAGAACAATCGCACCTACCAGGCAAAGGCGAAGCTGCTGAATGACAACGGCATTACTGTCTGGCGCTGCCATGATCATATCCACAACGGCGTCCCGCTGCTGCCGCATCAGTATGTGGACGGCATCTTCTATGGTTTTGCCAAAGAAGCCGGATGGGACGGAAACATCGTCCATGACGATGCAGTACGCGCAAGCAATTACAGTTTCCATGGCGAAACAGCACTGCAGCTGGCCCAGCATCTGGTAAAAACATTTAATCTCAACGGCACCCGGATCGTCGGCGACCCCGAAACCAGGGTACAGCGCCTGCGCATCGTCGGTCATGTTGACGGCCGGGCGGACAATGAAATTCTCAAGCAGTTTGAGGGCGACAGCATCGACTGCGCCATCACCCTGGAATGCACAGACTATACGTTTAACGAGTACATTCGTGATTCTGCCCAGTTGAACCTGCCCAAGGCCATTATCATGCTCGGCCACTTCAACGCCGAGGAACCCGGCATGAAATACATGGCCGAAAGCTGGCTCCCGCAGATCCTTCCAGAGATCCCGGTTCACTTCGTCGCCTCCGGTGATCCGTTCCGGTACGTCCATATCTGACAATCACTTTCGAATCGAGCACAAGAAAACGGTGCCGCATCACCCAGCACCGTTTTCCTTCGCTTTACAGATCAAAGATCATGGTAAGTGATCAGTTCAATGGAATTGTCCCTGACCCAGTTCTTGATCCAGTCACTTGTCATCATCGCATGGTCGCGTACACGCTCCAATGACAATGTCGTATGATCGAGCAGATCGGCATCAACGAAGCCGGGATGCCCCCCGATCTCAACATACGGACTGGCGAGAAGCTGGTCACTGTAATCCTGAACATCTTTGAGAGGATTCTTGTTCAGCTGAGCCATCGGATCAAAGACCTTCGTATTCATGGTCTTCGTAAAATCCTGTTTCCTGAACGTAAACACAGAAACGAAGCCGTATTTTTTCTGAATATCCATCGAGAACGGAATGCCCGTCTCCTGGCTCAGCTGACGGATCGCACGAATATAGTTTGCAGGCATGATCGAATGCGGATGCAGATAACCCGGCTTCACACCATGGCGCAGCTCCAGAAACCGATCATACTGTGCCTTCAGCTCCCGGTAGACTTCATCATAGGGGAACAGCTCATTCTGCCCCTCCTCACTCTGATAGCGCGGATCACTCACCCGCCTGCCAGAACGGATGAAGTTCCCGTTTTCATCCACCAGATGCGGAACATCCTTCGGATCCGATACGGGCTTTCCGGCAACGATGTTGAAATCGATGCCGAAGCAGACTTCATCACGCCCATCCATCATGGAAGCTGCCAGCGCAGACGATGGCATATTTGTAAAGAGACCAGTATTCCTCAGAACACCGTTGTCAATCGCATCCACAATGCCATAGGTAACAGCCTTGGTAAATCCGAAATCATCTCCCCGAACCAACAGCTTCATGCTCAGCTCCTTTCGTATACTGCAAATAATCAGAAGATACCAAGAATCGCACCAACAAACGAAATAATGAAGATCAAAAGAATGAGACGCGTCGGACGCCAGCCCTTCTTAATCAGGTTGACCATCACAAACAGCAGAATCACACCGAGCAGCCCCGGGAAAATGCCATTGATAATATCCAGAACAACAACCGACGTATCACCCGTTACGATCGTCCAGTTCAGCGGAACATTGACCATTGTCGCCGTCATGGCGCCAACCATCATCAGACCAAGCAGCGAAGCACTCTTGGAAAGAACCGACATCATACCGGTAGAGAAGATATTGTCAATGAAGGAGGTACCTGTCGTATAGCCAACCCGCAGCAGAAGCCACTTCAGAATCGACTGCGTCACACCATACAGCAGAATGAAGATGATCGTACCCGCAAAGTTGCCCTGCGAACATAGTCCGATACCGATGCCAGCCGCAATGACACGCAGCGTATTAAAGAACAACGAGTCAAACATACCGGCCGTCGGGCCCATGAGCGCAGCTTTAATATTGTTAATGGTGTCGGCGTCCACTTCGCCCTTCGCGTGCTGCTTTTCCATTGCATAGGCAAGGCCGGCAATGAAGTTGAACGCAACCGCATGCGTATTGAAGAACTGCTGATGACGCTCATAGGCAGCCTTCTTCTCTTCCGGCTTATCCTTGTAGATCGTCTCAATCGCCGGCTCCATAGTCATTGTAAAGCCGTTAGCCTCCATCTTGGCCATATTGAAGCTCATAAAGACCAGATGTGACGCAAAGAACATCTTTTTCAATGTGGATTTTTCTTCCACTGTCAATTCATTCTTAGCCATCAGAAGAAATCCTCCTCATCGTTCGAATTGTTTGCTGTATCACTCTTGACGCCCTCGTTCTTCAGCTCCTGCTTCATATCGATCACGCGCTTATTGGAATAGAACAGCGCTGCTGCAGCAGCAAAGCCAAGAATCGCAATCGGCAGCGTACCCAGATTCAGATAAGCAGCCAGAACATAACCGACAAAGAAGAATGCCGCAACCTCACGATCCCAGATCATCGAAGTCAAAATCGCAAAGCCAACTGCAACCATCATGGAGCTCGAAGCTGACAATCCACGCATCACCCAGCCAGGCAGAGCATTCAAAAACGCATTCAAACCTTCAACACCATAGGCTACCGCAACAAACATAACGATCCCGGTAATTGCTGTGCAGGCAAGCTGGAACAGGCACACCTGCCAGTTAAACCGCTTAATGTTTGTTGTCGCACACTTTTCCCAATAGGCAGACATCGGTGTCCCGATCGCAGACATGATCAGTGAATTGAAGCTCGCCATAACCGTACCAATCGGCATCGCGATAGCAAGCCCCTCTTCCGCTGAAGCACCTGTCAAAATTGTATAGGCAACCGCAATGATGCTCGCCGTCGTCGCATCTGCAGGAACGGCGCCGCCGATTGCCGAGATTCCCATAAAGATGGACTCCAGCGAAGCACCCATAATAATGCCTGTACGGAAATCCCCCAGCATCGCTCCAACCAGCGGAGCCACAACGATCGGCCGCGTCAAGCACTGCCACGACAGCATGCTTGTATCTACATACGTAATTAATATGTAGGTAAAAGCACAGATAATTGCTGCATGAATCATGAAATTATTCCCCTTTCTTTATTATTTGGAAAGCACCTTATCCAGCGGCTCCGGAACATCCTCCGGCGTCGTCTGATAAACGGCTTCAATCCCGTATTCACAAACCTTCTTCAGATCCTCGGCCTCATCCTCGTAAAGATACAGATTCGCACCATAGGTCTTACGCTCCTCACCATTGCGCTTCGCAGCGATACGGCCATAGTTGCCGATATTGATCTTTTCAATATCCTTGCGTGTGTCCAGAACCTTCAGAAGATCCTTCGGATTATTTACGATCAGCAAAATCTTATGATCCGCAGCCTTCGGATTTTCCAGCATCTTCAGCGTATCGTCGACACTGTGAATCGCCGTTTTGCAGGTTGCCGGCGCCGCCATCATCAGCGACCGCTTCACCGTCTCATTGGCTGCCGCCGCATCGTTGGCTACCATGATGCGGTCCACACCCGTGTGGCGCGACCACTTGATGGCAATCTGACCATGAATCAAACGCTCATCCAAACGTACCAGAGTAATCATGATTTCCTGTCTCCTTTATCTTTGATCTTCCTATTTCAGAAGAAATCGTCCTGTGTATCTGCGGTGTTGTCCGTTTCCTGTTCTACGACTCGAAGCATTGTCCGGCTTTGTTCCACAAGCTGCGAAAGCTCATCCTTCGTGACACTTTCACGAACCGCCAGCTCCAGAACCAGTGCCAGATTGACACCTGCCACAAGCGACACATTCGGCCGATCCAAATACAGATACATGACCTGATTGACACTGCCGCCATAAAGATCCGATAACAGAATCACCTGATCCTCAGGCTTCACAACAGTCGCAAAGTAATGATCCAGAACATCCTTGACATTCTCTTCGTTAACATAGGCATCGAATACAGTCAGCCGATCATTGGCGCCGCTGAGAATCTCCACCGAACTCTTCATACCGCTGGCTAAATGACCATGTGATGATAGAAATAATCTGAGCATTTCTGTTTCTCCCTGCCAAAAACATAGCAAAAGCGCAACCGTACCTGAATACGCAGATTTTCGCCCCGAAGGTGCAGAAAAGAAAAGTTTCACCCATACAGGTGAAACGATTCCCAAACACCATATTGCATTTCAATTGAATCAATGACCCGAATAAAGGAAATGATTATAGGTCACCTGATAAAAGAGGTCATTCCATCCCTTGACAGGATCCTGCAACAAACTCTCCACTGCCTTGATCGAGCCTGCCAGCTTCTGCAACATCCGGTCCATCAGCTTCAAATCCTGCACCTTCCTATCCGCCCGGCATGAGACTGCAATCACATAATTTACTTCCACGGAATGATAGGGCAGCGACGCAGCAGGCTGATAGACCTCAACAAATTCCTTCTTCGTATCAATATAGTCGAAAAACAGTACCGTAATACCACTGAGTGGATTCAAATAGGGAAAGATCTTTCCTCGCACCTTCCATTTCGTCATCACCTGTTCTGCCGCCGCACCGGAAAGATGACGATAACAGACCAGGCGCACCAGATCCTCATAATCATTGACCTGCATGTCAGGAAACAACTGCGTCATCTGAATTAACTCCTCAAGACAGGTACGCACAAAGCCAGGCAGAATCAGCTGCTCAAAAATCTTCTGCGGCTGCGGTGCCACACCCAGCGGATTGTAGCTCAGTGCAGGAAGCGGATACCGATTAATCGTATAGCGCGCATCAGGAGCAATCATCCCGTCATAGTCTGCGAATTTGATGCGGCGCATTTCATATTGTTCAAAAATATCTGCACGCTCAATATAGCTTCCATAATGTTCCAGAAGACTTTGCCGCATCTGTCTGGCGATCACGATGGAGTCCCAGGAAACGACGGCAAACCGCCGCTTCTGATACGAATAGCCCGTCTGCCGCAGCAGATAGTTGAATAACTGGGCAATGATCACGATCACTCCGCCCCGAATCCTGTCTCCATAGATCTCCTCCAGATTCTGGATCAGAATACGAGTAAGATTCATCATCATCGGCGAAATATCATACTTAGTCGTATCGTTATACGAAGTAATCCGCTGACAGGACAAGTGATCAAAGCGGTCCTCCAGATAAATATGGAGACAGATCGATTCCAGCTCCTTCATGAAGATACGAAACAGATCCATATTCATGATCTGCTGCCCATCCGCTTCCTGCATCTTCTGCAGCGCCCGGTTCAGATTCTGACGACTTGCATTGATATAGGCAGCCTTCGTCGTTTCCAGATCATTCTCACAGCTCAAATCAAAATCACGGCCAACAATCAATAGACGCGCCAGATTCAGAATCTCCGTCTCATTCAATCGCTCGCAGCGCATCACTTCCGGTGTCTTGGCAATTTGCTGCGCAAGCTGATATTCATAGGTCTGCGCAAGTTCCTGCCGCATCGGGCCAGCAATATGAGGGGAATGGCCGCTCGCCATACGCGATCCTGCCAGACACAGCTGCACCGCAATCTTTTTCGTATAGATGTCGCGCAGACGCATCTTCGATTCCCGCACAATCTTGAGCATCGCATGGCGAATATCTTCATAATCCTGCCGGTGACTGTAAATCAATGCATCCATTTCCTTCACATGAAGATCCGGAAGAAAGTCGCGGTACATGCCACAGCTGACTTCACTGAAACAGGAACGATAATCCTGCTCGAGACCCTGAATATGCATTCCCTTTCCTGGCACAGAAACAACTGAAAGATGATAGGACTCAATGAAGCTGCGCGCCGCATTCAAATCCTCCGCCAGCGACGATTTCGACACAAACATTGCATCGCAGAGATCTTCTGCCTTGATATACTCATGCGCCAGCAGCATCTGCATGATGAACAGCTGCGCATTCATATGTTCCACAGAGCGGTCAAAATATATCGAATCCATGGAACGAACCTGCTCACAAAACTGATGAAAAAGATCCTCACTCAACGGATGAAGAACATAACCCTGTCCCTTGACGGATTCAATGACACCGATGTTTTCCTTCTGCAGCTGCACATTGAGCAGCGCAATCTCCGATTTTATGGTCCGGCTCGATGCGCCACTCAGGCTGGCAAGCTCCTGGGAAGTGACAGGCTGTGTCGCACCAAGCAATGATTTAAAAATTTTCAGATCCCTTGTCGTCTCAATTCGCATAAGCACAATGTAAACACTGACACCGACAAAGTCAAAGACCAAAGAAAAAGAGTGCACACCTCAGGGGGCATGCACCCAATATATTGCACTATGCTCAGTTCAGCTTTGTACCACAATGCGGGCAGAACGCATCATCCGGATCCACTTCACTTCCACAGCTCGGGCAGACCTTCCTGACTTTCTCCTCCAGCGGCCGTCCGCACTTACGGCAGAAGCGGGCATCGGCCCGGTTCTCTGCACCACAATGGGGACATACGATACGACCGGAAGAACCGGAACCATCCTCCCCGCCATGATCCGCAAACACATCCGAGAACGGCGTCGTACTCGAACTTTCGACCGGATCACTCCCCAGATAGCTGCCGATAAAGTTGAAGATATCCGCAAACAATCCATATTGACGCACCGCACCAACGCCACTTGTAACCAACAGCGGCGCAAAGAACACACCCAGTGCCGCGATTCCTGCCTTCTCAATCCACTTCTCCGCCCGGACCGTGACGCGCAGATTGTTTCCTTCAACGCTGAGACGTGTGCTGACAGCCGCATCCATGCCAAGGTACTTGGTCCATTCCATGGACGCATCTCCCTTGCACTGAACAAGATAGCCGTCCGACGTACGCATCGTCTGCGTAATCAGATGCTTATCATTATCCAGATACTTCGCCAGCTCATAGGCGACATCCTGTACATTCTGGCCATTGGCCGGATAAACCTTCTCCGTAACAAAACCTTTTGTTCCAAGATCACTCATCTCTGTGAACCTCCTGCTACTACTATAGTCGGTTTGCCTGACCAATGGTCAAATCACATCACTTCACACAATGTACCCGCTGCATACTTCTGCCCTTTGCAAAATGGAGAAAGATCAGGAATGAATCAAAAATTCATTCAAGAGAAAATCTTCTATACCGATATAATAAATTCCATTCTCATCTTTCCACGGATTTATATAACTACCGACCACAACAATTTTCTGAAACGAATCAGGAATGCGCAAAAGCGAAGCAGTTTCCTGAGCTTTCTTTTCAGGATCCGCTGCAGAAAGTGCAGACTGAATATAACAACGCGTATTTCCGCGATTGACTGCGAAATCAACCTCCAGTTGTTTTAAGAAATAGCCCGAGAATTCTCCCTTACTTGTATGGGAGATGAATCGGGCATTTTTAATACTATATGTAATGTCAAATAGTAACCAGACATATTGGCATTTATGAGCTTTTACGCTATGCTATATGTATGAACGACGACAAGTATATACATGCGCGTACCTGTGTATACAACATCCACTATCACATTGTCTGGTGTGTCAAATACCGGCGTAAGGTACTGACGCCTGATATTGAGAAGTCATTGCGGCAGATCTTACACGATGTGGCTGTGGAGAATGGCTTCTCACTCGACCAGTGTGAGGTTGGTGAAGCAGATCATGTGCATTGCTTTGTGACCGCTCCTCCAAAGCTGTCAATTACATTTATTGTCAAGCACCTGAAGGGGACATCAGGTCTGCGCCTGTTCAAATTGTATCCTGAGCTCAGAAACCAATTATGGAGAGGCCAGCTGTGGAACGGATCTTATTTCATTGAAACGATAGGATCTACAAGCGAAGAAAACGTAAAACGCTATATTGCCCATCAGCAGAACGTTCAACGCTAACTGGAAAGGAGCGGCAGGTATGTCGAATGGCACAAATGCAAAGAAAAGAAAGCCTGGACAGTGTGCCTCTGCAAATGTTGATCGCATTGCACTGCGCTTTTGCGGCATGCCGACATCCGCTCAAAAGGATTCGTTGAACCAGACACTTGGCGCCTGCAGATGGCTGTATAATCGCATGCTAGATGATCGATCTGCATGTTATAAGCAGACAGGCGAGTCATTAAATCTGACGCCTGCATGGTATAAACGTCTGTCGTGCTGCCCATGGCTGAAGGAGGCCGATTCCCTTGCGCTTGCAAACGTGCATCTACATCTTAATAGAGCATTCGACAACTTCTTCAATGGCAAATCTGCCTATCCAAAGTTCAAAAGAAAAGCGGATCATTACGATTCATACACAACAAATATTGCCTCCAAAGGCGCAACCAATCTGCGTTTTCGGATGGGCAAAAGAAAAGCCGGCTTTCTCACCCTTCCCAAGATTGGCGGAGAAATTAAAGTCAGAGCACATCGTGCGGTGCCAGCAGACGGTATACTGAAGTCTGTTACCGTCACGCATGAGCCTGATGGCAAATACTATTTTTCGCTCCTGTACGAAGTGCCGCATGAAGAGATACACCATGACATTGATCCAGACAATGCAATCGGGCTGGATATGTCCATGCACAACTTTTATGTCGATTCCAACGGTAAGCATATCGATTATGGCAAACCATATCATGATATGCAGGACAGAATTGCCAAAGAGCAGAGAAAACTGTCTCATATGAAGAAAGGATCTTCCAACTATCATAAGCAGCGGGTAAAAGTCGCAAAGCTGTGTGCGAAAGCCAAGCATCAGCGCAGCGATGCATTGCATAAGCTGTCAAGACAGTTGGTGGATACCTACGACATTGTTGGAATAGAGGATCTGAACATGAAGGCAATGTCACAGTCGTTGAACTTCGGCAAATCTGTTGGGGATAAAGGTTGGGGAATGTTTGCTAACATGCTTGCTTATAAAGCACAGAGGGCTGGAAAGCGCGTCATCAAAGTTGGAAAGTTCTTTCCCAGCAGCCAGATGTGCCATGAATGCGGGACATTGCACAAACTCACAAAAGATTTATCTGTACGTGAGTGGACATGCCCTAACTGCGGACATCCTCATGACCGTGATGAAAATGCAGCACTGAATATCAGAGATGAAGCGGTGCGGATCTACTGCACATGCTGAAAATATGAGTAATAACAACCGCTGGGACAGCGGGGATAGCCTGAAATCACTGCATGGAGAACACAAGACCATGCAGAATACCTACAGCAGAATGCATCGCGCCTCATGGGTGACTGTGAGATACGTAAACATTCCTAACAGTCTGGAAACACAGGAAAAAAGAAAAGTGGCTTGTGCCACTTTGAAGCTCGGTTACTTGTAGCCGAGTAGTTCACGACATGCTTATTATTTTCGTCCCGGGTGTTGTATGGGACAACGCCCACATCAACCTCAAAGCCGCGGCGCTTCAAATCATTAAAAATGACATTTTTCATCAGGTGGGTCTCTTCCATCTGCCAAAACCCAAGTCTCGCATTACGAAGTCCGACGTCTGTAAAGTAATATTTGATCGGTGAATGAATATACTTTCTTCCTTTTACATCGTACCGTTCTGCTTTATCAATCAGAAACGCATTCATAAAATAACCGATATATTTCTCAATCGTCTGCTCGCTGATCTGCAAATGTTTCTCAGAGGCGAATGTTTTTGAGATCTTGGTTGGATTTTTCAGCGATCCGATCCCGGAAGAAAGGATATTCAGAAGATCCTCCAGCACGCTGGTATCATTCTGGATATGATTCCGCTCAAGAATGTCCCGAATATATGTCCGCTCAAAGAGACTTTTTAAATACGCACTTTTTTCTTCATGTGAAGTAAGTGCCAGCACATACGGCATACCGCCATAGCTATAGTAATCGGGCCATGCCCTGCGCTTGTCTCCTTCATAGGCATCATAAAACTCCGCATAAGAAAGAGGATATACACGAATATCATCTGCCCTGTCCCGGAACTGGGTCAAAATATCGGTAGAAAGCATCTTTGAATTACTGCCTGTAACATATATGTCCACGTTCGCCAGTTTCATCAGGCCAAGCAGTGTATCAACGAATGTGATTTTTTCATCCGGATCATTCAGATACGGGTTTGCCACCTCCCCAACAAACTGAATTTCATCAATAAACACATAGTATCTGATGGAGGAATTCCGGATCTTTTCCCTGATATATCGATCCAGCTCAAAAGGATTTCTGTATCTCGCATTTTGAAGTTCATCCAATGCAAGTGAAATAATCTGGTCTTCTTTCACCCCGGTTTCCAGCAGGTAAGTGCGGTACAGATTCAACAACAGATATGACTTCCCACACCTGCGGATACCGGTGATCACTTTAATCCGGCCGTTGTCTTTCTTTCGAATCAGTTTCTCTAAATATTGTTTCCTTGGCAGTTCCATACGCGTCCTCCAAAGCTCATGGATTTTTTTGATCTTGATCATATTTTCCCTCGTCTTTTGCAACGCTGGCCAGAGCATAGAAAAAGTCGGGCTGCGTACCATCTCTTCCGCTTCCCAACTGTACTTCTGTATTTGTCATAACTGCCTGTAGTCCGGATTGTATATGCAGGCATATTTACCAGGAGTATTGACCTGAATATCCCACAGCGAAGAAAGATCAATGTCTCCATAGACATTGGCAGCGGCCGTTAACAATGTTTCCAGAAACTGCTGCGGTTCCTGACGGATTTTTCTTTCACTCGTTATTTTTCCACTGCTCAGTTTCCTGTTTCCTGCAGATCCTTTGCAGAAGCGCCCCATTCCCTCCACAGAGGCGTCACACGGGCAAAGTCACTGAAGAGCCGGTGCAGTTCACGCGCATCCTTCTTCGAAAGAACAATTCCCATCAGCTGCAGCGCATCCGCAAGATAGTTCAGACTCTTTTCCGGCGTAAGGTAGCCCGAGCGCATCGACCAGTCCACCGTATTGAACAGAAGCACAGCCGGCCCACCCGGACGTTCCTCCACAGCGCCAGGCCCATGATCACCGAACCAGTTCTTCACCTCCACCGTAGCAAAGGTCAGATCCTGCAGACGGCTGCCGCGATTTTCGGTCGCGATCTTATGATCCGGATCCCTGACGTCACTGATTTCCACAGCACTTACCTTCAGGTTCATCAGAAACAGAATCAGATCCTCCTGTTGACGATTGCGCAGAAACTGTGCATAGCTGAAGAAATCCTCCGGCACCGATACTTTCTTTCCCCTGCGGGCCGCAATCACCGAATGGTAGAGATCAAGATCCTTCGCCGTATGATTGCCGATGCCGCTTTCAACCAGCACCCGCTTCATTTCCTCCGGAGTCTCTTCCGGCTCCAGTTCATTGATTTCCATCACTCTCCAGGGATGGGAAGAGGAGGATGCCTCATCGATGTACGCCAGCATCGTCGAACGGTGCAGTGGAACGATCTCCGTATTTCCACTCATCTTAATGGACATGTATACGTTCCAAAGGGTACGTAAATCGATCATTCCATAGACATTTACAGCGGCAGTGAAGAAGCGTTCCAGAAACTGCTGCTGTTCCTGACTGATTTCCATTTCACTCATACAGATTCTCCCAACAGTTATCACTCTATCGTATCCTTCCGGCTTACGCCACGAAAAAAGGAACTGCGGCAGAAGATCATTCCGTCGCAATTCCTCCATCAGACAGGTCTTACTCAGCGTGAATTTCGCCAGCCCGCTTCAAAGCACTCTTGGTAGCCAGCGGACCGATGATTTCATACACCAGCGTCGCCGCCAGGACAACGGTCTGAATCTGCTGCCCGTACTGAAGCGGCAGCTGCTGCAGAGCCATCGTAGCCATACCGATGGCGACACCGGCCTGCGGCATCAGTGCCCAGCCGATATTGTCCTTGACCACCGCCGGCTGATGCGTAATCGTACCGCCCAGCCAGGAGCCCAGGAACTTGCCCCCGAAACGGGTCAGAATATACGTCACACCAATCAGGCCAACCTTCGTAATGATCGTCACATTCAGCGACGCACCCGACAGTACGAAGAACAGCATGAACAGGGGATAGGTCCAGTCATCGATGCAACCAAGGACCCGCTCCGCATCATTGCTTAGATTGACATAGGCGGCGCCCATTGCCATACACATCAGAAGATTGGAAAGGCTCAGACGATCCGCAATGCCAAGCGCAATGAACACCATCGCAATCACAAAGGACATCCGGTTCGTATGCGAACGGAAGAAACGGTGCGTCAAAGCCAGCAGAACGCCAAGGCCCGCACCGATCGCCAGCGCCAAAACGATCTGCAGCAGCGGCAGCAGAATCGTATTCGTTACCGAGAACGGATTGTGATTGATCATGCCAAGGGCAACGTTGACGCAGATCGAATACGCAATCAGACCCGTCCCATCATCCGCCGCAACCACCGGCAGCAGCATGTTCGTGAGAGGTCCTGCCGCCTTGTACTGACGCACAACCAGCAGCGTCGCCGCCGGTGCCGTCGAAGCAGACAGTGCCGCCAGCATCACGCAGACAACCGGATCAAAGCCAAGCAGCAGCGTCACCGCCAGTGTCACAACAACAGCACCTGCCGACTCAAGAACCGTAATGATCAAAGCCGGCTTGCCAATGGCGACCAGAGTCGACTTCTTGAACTGATCACCGATCGAGAAGGCGATGAAACCGAGCGCCGCCTCCGTGATGATGCTCAGCGAAGAAACCGTATCCGCATCCATGAGCTTCAGAACATAGGGGCCGATCACAACGCCCGCAATCAGATAGGCCGTCACGTTCGGCAGCTTCACAAGACGCGTCAGCCGCGTCATGAGCAGGCCGGCGACCATGGCGACTGCTACATAGAACAGCGTATTCATGCCTTGGTCACTTCCCATCTCGTGACAGGAACCGTAAACACGATGCCCGTATTCGGCTTCTGCAGAGAACCGGCAACCCCGTGAATCGCATCCACAACCGTCTGGATCTGTTCATCCTTCAGCAGAATGAACATCATCTTATTCTTTGCCTGGCCCGGATTGACAAACTGACGCAGACCACCGAAAATCGCCGGCGCATCTACACTGTCCTCGTTCAGCGACTTGAGCATCCCTTCACAGTCAACGACCGTCGCACCTTTGATTCCGTTTGCGGCGATTTTTTCCATGATCGGGCGAACCGTATCTTCATGGTTTGTAATGTAAATCAACAACTGCATAACTACTCCCCCTTATAAGAACCTACTTATTATATGCACTTTTTCTGAAGGCATCGTAAAGTCCGAGACACATCGGATGAAAAAGGGAATGCCTTCGCATCCCCCATGAATCGCAGCGTCAATTGTCGATTAATATGTCACTTCAGAATCGTGCCAAGGATCTTACTCACCATTTTTCCGTCGATCTTTCCCTTGTACTGGGCCATCATCGACTTCATGATCACACCCTGGCTCTTCTTGACCGGTTCCAGATTATTCTCAGCTATGATCTTTTCGATCGCAGCACGGATCTCATCCTCACTCATCTGCTTCGGAAGATAGCTTTCCAGAATCGCGATCTTCCTGTTTGTCTCATCGATCAGATCCTGGCGGCTTGCCGGCGTCTCAGCCAGCGCCTCACGCGTCTGCTTCAGTTCACGCTGAACATAGGTCAGTTCCTCGTCTTTGGTCAGTACCTTTCCGCCTTCCTTTTCCGCCAGCGCAATGGAACTGATCACCAGGCTCAGAACACCTTTCTTCACCGTATCGTGATCCTTCATTGCCTGCATGTTTTCCTTGCGAAGCTGAGTCAAAAGTTCACCCATCGTTATGCCTCCTTTGCCTTATTCCTGATTACTTCAAGCATGCCGTCGGCCGCCTGATTGCCGGTTGCGGCAGCCTCAACGACCGTCCTGGCACCCAGCAGGAAATCCCCGGCCGCAAACACATTGGCAAGACCTTCGATCTTTCCGTGTTCGCCTGTCTTCAGCCAGCCTCTTTCATCCATCTGCGGCTTCACATCGCCGAAGAGACTGTAGTCCACGCTTTCTCCCGCCGCAACCAGCAGCGTATCGCACTTCACCTCATGATCCGTACCATCGAGGATCCGGGTCACGGTCTTGCCATGTTCGTCCTGATCATTTTCACAATCACGGAAAACGACGCTGTGTCCCCGCACCTCGACGGGCGCCTGGAACACATGGAACGGAATACCTTCCTTCTGCGCCTCCGCAACCTCCAGCGGATTGGCCGGCATATTCTCGAATGTCTTGCGGTAGAACACCTGAACGTCGCGTCCCATCCGCTTTGCCGTACGGCATGCGTCCATTGCCACATTGCCACCGCCGATGACGATCACATGATCCCCAAGCACCGACGCATCCGGCTTCTTCAGCCACTCCACCGCATAGAACACATGCGGCCGCGTCTCGCCCGGAATCCGCAGCGTCCGCGCCTTCTCAGCGCCCGCCGCCAGCAGAACCGCATCATAATGCTTCATCAGACTGTCCAGCGAACAGTCGCTGCCAAGCTTCGTATGACCCACGAAGTGGACGCCGAGCTCTAGAAGAATCCGCTCCAGACTGTCCACATAGGTACGCTCCAGACGGAACTCAGGAATGCCGTAACGCAGCACCCCGCCGACCCGCTCCATCTGATCGTAGATCGTCACTGCGACGCCCTGCCTTGCCAGACGGATCGCCGCCGCAATACCGGCCGGCCCGCCGCCGATGATGGCAGCCGTACCGATTGTTTCCGGAGACTTTGTCTCATGATGATTCTTCAGGTAAGCGGCCGAAATCTCCTGCTCAATTTCATACCAGCGCACCGGCTGCTTTTTCGCATTCAAAACGCAATGCCCGTAACAGAAGCGCTGCCAGTCACAGATCCGCGACGTCACCGCCGAAAGAGGATTGTTATCAAACACCAGCTTTCCCGCCTCATCCGGCTTTCCTTCCCGGTACAGCTTCATTGCCTGCGGCACCGGTGTATGGATCGGACATCCTTTCGTGCTGCACATCGGAACCGGACACAGAAGACACCGCATCGCTTCCTGATTCATCGTTCCCCCTCGTTTCTATCCGCATTCCTGCGGCTTATGCCGCCTATTTTATCCGTTTTTCTTCGGTGTTGTTTCCTTCTTTGTACTCTTGTGTACCGGCTTATGGAAACGGAACACCGCACAGCCATAGGCAGGCAGAGGATAGCTCACGTGCAGCGGCTGCCCATCGCACTCTCCGGCAGCAGCCTTGAAGTGCTGCGGCTTTTCAAGAAGACCGTGTTCATTGAACAGCAGATCATACGTTCCCTTCTCAGGAACGCCGACCATATAGTCATCACGCGCAACCGGCGTAAAGTTGATTACGAACAGCAGCGAATTTTCCTTCGTACGATCGCGGCGCACAAAGGAGAAGATCGACCGCGTATTATCATCCGCATTGATCCACTGGAAACCGTCCCACGAATCATCCAGATCATAGAACGCCGGATACTTCCGGTACAGATGCAGAAGATCACGGAAATAATTCTGCAGATCATGGTTCAGAGGCTTATCGCACTCCCACCAGTCCAGCTCCTTCTTTTCATCCCATTCATGCGACTGACCAAAGTCCTGGCCCATGAACAGCAGCTTCTTGCCCGCATGACCGAACATGAACAGATAGCCGCACTTCAGATTCGCAAACTTGTCCGCTTCGTAGCCGGGCATCTTGTTGATCATCGAACACTTCAGATGCACAACCTCATCGTGCGACAGAACGAGAATGAACTTCTCACTGGTCGCATAGCTCATGCCGAAGGTCATCTTATTGTGATTGTCTTTGCGGAAATACGGGTCCAGCTTCATGTAGTCCAGGAAATCGTGCATCCAGCCCATATTCCACTTATACGTAAAGCCAAGGCCATCGTTCTCAGGCTTCTCCGTCACCTTTGGCCAGGCTGTGGACTCCTCGGCGATGATGATGGTGCCGTCGTTGCGGCCGCGGATCACGGAATTGAGATGCTTGAAGAACTCGACCGCATCCAGATTGCCGTTGCCGCCGTATTTGTTCGGCACCCATTCCCCGGCCTTGCGCCCGTAATCCAGATACAGCATCGAAGCGACCGCATCCACGCGCAGACCGTCAATGTGATATTCGTCATACCAGTACAGGGCATTGCCGATGAGGAAATTCTTCACCTCATTCTTTCCATAGTTGAAGATCTTCGTTCCCCAGTCCGGATGCTCACCCATCCGCTTGTCCGGATACTCATACAGCGGCTCACCGTCAAAATCAGCGAGACCGAACGCATCCTTCGGGAAGTGTGCCGGCACCCAGTCCAGAATCACACCGATCCCGTGCTGGTGAAGATAATCCACCATATACATAAACTCACGCGGCGAACCATAGCGGCTCGTCGGCGCATAGTAGCCCGTCACCTGATAGCCCCAGGATCCGTCAAACGGATGCTCCGCAATTCCCATCAGCTCCACATGCGTATAACCCATGTAATTGCAGTAATCCGCCAGCTCACGGGCAAGCTCAGGATATGTCAGAAAATCACTCTCACCCTCGCCCCGCTTCTTCCAGGAGCCGAGGTGGCATTCGTAGATCGCCATCGGCGCGGAATATGTATTCTGCGCCGCCCGTGTCTTCATCCACCGGCCATCCTGCCACGGATAATCGTCAATGTCCGCTGTCACACTGGCCGTATCCGGACGCAGCTGCGCATGGAACGCATACGGATCCGCCTTCAGAAAAACACGGCCATCCCGCGTATGAATGGCGAACTTGTAATTCTCATCCAGCCCCATATCCGGGACAAAGCCTTCCCAGATACCGCTGGTCTCCAGCAGCTTCATATTATCTTCGTCGCTGTTCCAGCCATTGCGGTCACTGACGATGCATACCCGCTGGGCATGCGGGGCCCAGACCGCAAAGTGCATCCCTCTGACGCCGTCCACGACGGCCGGATGTGCACCCATTTTCTTATAGATTTTATAGTTGCGCCCTTCATTAAAAAGATAGCGATCATACTGCGTCAGAAATACAGAATCCTTTGTTTTCTTGGAAACCATACGATTTATTCCTTCCTGCAATGAAAATCCCTATCTACAGCATAGCATTTTCCCCATCTTTCGTTTTCGAAAAGGGTGCGAAATGGCGGAATTTGTGATTCCTTCACTATAGTGGCGATGCTAAGATGAGGGCCGGGATATAGAT
This sequence comes from Galactobacillus timonensis, assembly GCF_900240265.1. Classification (NCBI taxonomy): domain Bacteria; kingdom Bacillati; phylum Bacillota; class Erysipelotrichia; order Erysipelotrichales; family Erysipelotrichaceae; genus Galactobacillus; species Galactobacillus timonensis. The sequence continues at coordinate 953,851 of NZ_LT964739.1, read as the reverse complement.
GATATGAGTAATCGAAAAAACGGGCGGTTTCCCCTGCTGAAACCATATTTGCGGCCCTACCGCAGACAGGCGGTACTGGCGCCATTGTTCAAACTGCTGGAAGCGCTGATGGATCTGATGGTTCCGATCGCTGTCGCCGCCATTATCAACGATGGCGTCGCCGGAAACAATCCTTCGGTATTTGTGAAGCAGTTCTGGATCCTGATCATTCTTGCGGCGGCAGGCATGGGCTTTTCCTTCGTTGCGCAGTGGTTTGCGGCCAATGCCAGCGTCAGCTTCGCAAGTGACGTGCGTCAGGCGCTCTTTGACCATATTCAGCATCTTTCTTATGCGGATCTGGACAAACAGGGCAGTGACACGCTGATCACCCGCATGACCAGCGATATCAACCAGGTTCAGACCGGTCTCAACATGGGCCTGCGCCTGCTGCTGCGCAGCCCGTTCATTGTGTTCGGCTCCGTCATTATGGCGTTTACGCTCAATGTGCAGTGTGCCCTTATCTTCCTGATTGCGGTGCCGCTGCTGGGGATTGTTTTCTATTGGATTATGCGGACCTGCATCCCGCTCTATGAAAAGGCGCAGCGCGCACTCGATTCCCTTACGACCACGACCCGCGAAAACCTGACCGGTGTCCGTGTTATCCGCGCCTTCCGGGCCGAAGAAAGGGAAGTCAAAGAATTCGACGACAAGAGCGAAGCGCTGACGAAGCTCAATGAGTTTGTGGGCAAAATTGCGGCGCTGCTGAATCCGGCTTCCTATGCCATGATCAACATTGCGGCCATCTTCCTGATCCGCCAGGGTGCCGTTCAGGTAAATCTGGGTTCCATGGCCCAGGGTGATGTCGTCGCCCTTTACAACTATATGGCGCAGATGATTGTGGAGCTGCTGAAGCTGTCGTCTCTCATTATTACGCTGAACCGTTCCATCGCCTGCGCCGACCGCGTCGAGCATACGCTGGAACTGAAACCTTCCCAGACCTGGGCAGAGGCCATGAAAGAAGCACCGGACCCGAATGCTCCGGCAGTATCCTTCGATCACGTCAGCTTCACATATTCCGCCGGCGCCGCCAATGTGCTGAGTGACATCAGCTTCACTGCCGCCGCCAGCGAGACGATCGGCATCATCGGTCCTACCGGATCGGGGAAAAGTACGCTGGTCAATCTCATTCCCCGCTTCTATGACGCCGGCAGCGGCACCGTATCGGTCCAGGGCGTCAACGTCAAAGACTGGCCTCAAAATGATCTTCTGCAGAAGATCGGCATCGTTCCCCAGAAAGCAACGCTCTTTGAAGGAACGATCCGCGACAATCTCAAGCTTGGCAACCCCGGCGCAACAGACGAAGAGATCAACCAGGCACTGATCACGGCGCAGGCAAAGGAAGTCGTCGACGGCAAGAAGGGCGGCCTGGATGCGATGCTCGAGCAGAACGGACGCAACCTCTCGGGCGGCCAGAAGCAGCGGCTCACCATTGCCCGTGCCCTGGTAAAGAATCCTTCGATTCTGATTCTCGATGATTCGGCAAGTGCCCTCGACTTTGCGACGGATCTGCATCTGCGTCAGGCGATCCGCTCCCTGGCTGGTCAGCGTACCGTCTTCATCGTTTCGCAGCGTGTGTCCAGCGTTCGCAGCGCCGATAAGATTCTGGTGCTCAACGATGGCATGCTCGCGGGGATCGGAACCCATGAGCAGCTGCTGAAAAGCTGTTCCGTCTATCAGGAGATTTATCGTTCCCAGACGCCGGATACGGCAAACGGAAAGGAGGCCGCCGCATGAAGCAGAAGAAACATGCAAGCACACTGACACGTCTGCTCAAAGTCATCGCAAAGTACAGGCTCTGGGTCGTTGTTAGTTTCCTGTCGGCCGGTATCTCTGCGATTCTGCAGCTGTATATTCCGATTCTCTTCGGGCGGGCGATTGATTACATCATCGGGCCGAAGAACGTTGACTTTACGGCGATCGGTACGATTCTGATCCGGATTCTGATTCTTCTGTTAATTACGGCTGCCATTACCTGGATCATGAATCTTGTAAACAACCGTCTCTGCTATAGGACCATTCAGGATATCCGGGCAAAGGCGATCCGCAAGATTCAGCACCTTCCGCTTTCGACGCTGGACGCTCAGAGCAGCGGAGACCTGGTGCAGCGCATCATTGCCGATACCGATCAGATGTCGGACGGTCTGCTGCTGGGATTTTCGCAGCTGTTCTCCGGCATCGTGACAATTGCGGTGACGTTGATCTTCATGTTCCAGACAGATGTAATGATTTCGCTGCTGGTCGTCGCTCTGACGCCGCTGAGCTTCTTTGTCGCAAGGTTCATCGCCTCCCGCTCCTATACGATGTTCCACAAACAGACAGAGGTACGCGGCCGGCAGACGGCGCTGATCAACGAAATGATCTCGGCAGAAAAAACGGTGCAGGCCTTCCAGTATCAGGAGAGGGCTTCGCAGCGCTTCTCTTCTTTGAACAAGGAGCTGCGCGAAGACTCCATCAAAGCCATCTTCTTCAGCTCTTTGACCAACCCGTCGACACGCGCCGTCAATAATGTGATCTATGCGGCCGTTGCCTGGATCGGTGCTTCGCATATTCTGAAGGGTACGCTGACGGTTGGCGGTCTGACGGTTCTGCTTTCCTACGCCAATCAGTATATGAAGCCGTTCAATGACATCAGTTCCGTGATTACGGAACTGCAGAATTCGCTGGCCTGCGCCGACCGCATCTTCACGCTTCTGGATGAGGAGGATGAGACGCCGGATTCCGCCAACGCTCTGACGGTGACACAGGGTGCTGTTGATCTGTCGCATGTGAACTTCTCATACCGGCCGGATGTGCCGCTGATTCAAGATTTTACGGTCCATGCCAAGCCCGGTACGCTGACGGCTATTGTCGGGCCCACCGGCTGCGGCAAGACGACGCTGATCAATCTGCTGATGCGCTTCTACGATGTCAACGGCGGTACGATCTCCATCGACGGACAGGATACCAAAGCTGCTTCCCGCGCCTCGCTGCGTCAGAACTTCGGCATGGTGCTGCAGGACACGTGGCTCAAGGAAGCGACAGTGCGTGAAAACATCGCCTTCGGCTGTCCCGATGCGACGGAAGAAGAAATCATCGCTGCCGCCAAAGAGTCGCACAGCTGGGAGTTCATTAAAAAGATGTCCAACGGCCTGGATGCGCCGGTACGTGACGATGACCTCTCTCAGGGACAGAAGCAGCTGCTGTGCATCAGCCGCGTCATGCTGGCAAAGCCGCGGATGCTCATTCTCGACGAAGCAACCTCCAGCATCGATACACGCACGGAGCTGCAGGTGCAGGAAGCCTTTGACCGTCTCATGTCGGGCCGTACAAGCTTCATCGTCGCCCACCGTCTGTCAACCATTCAGAATGCGGATCAGATCATCGTCATGAATCACGGTCAGATCATGGAGCAGGGCACACACAAAGAGCTGCTTGCCAGAAACGGTTTCTACGCCCAGCTCTATCATGCACAGTTTGAGCAGGTGCACTGACGGGCGAAACATAGAACACGAACAACAAACAAAACCCTAGAAAAACAGCCTCACAGGGGGCGGAGAGATCCGCTTCTGTGGGGCTGCCTTTTATATCTAATTGTTGATGCCGAAAGCACAAAGCATTGTATCAAGCGATTGTAAAAAACCAGATCTACTCGGAAATGGTCTTCATGAAATGTGGACCGCTTCTGGCGTGCAACAAACGTATAACCAGCACCAAGTAGAAATTTCTCCAGATTATCAATTAAATGCGATTCAAGATCACTTTCAGAATAAGACGCCTTTTCTTCCATTTCTAAAAATTCAAGCACATATAGATCTTTAACTGCATCCGACGATCTTTCGATTATCTGACCTTTTTCGGCCAGTTTGCGCATTCCTTCTATGTCTGTGCTTAGCGCTCGTCTCTCATACAAACCACTGTCGTACTGCCGGTTCAGCTCGCGCAAACTCCAGTTGTTTTTTGCAGCCTCAATTTCATAGAAGTGACGTTCATTCACATTGTCAATTCTCATTAGCTTCAGGTAATGCGACCAGCTAAGTACAAACTTCTGTCCTGTACTCACTGCAGGGAGATCCTTGAATTGGTCAGACAGTGTCTGACCAATCTGGTCATGCGCATAGGTAAGGTATAATTGGCGCATTTGTGTTAATTCTCTGACCCAAAATATAATCCATATCACCACACAGAAAAAATGGCGCAAGTCCCATCATTATGCGGGATGCGCCATTTTTACTACAAAACTTGAGCTATATCTTATATCAAACTAGAGAACCGAAATATTTACGAGATCTCGAAGCTGTAAGAAACTGAATAACCGGAGAGAAACCTTAGAAAAACAGCCTCACAGGGGGGCGAAGAGATTCCGCTTCTGTGGGGCTGCCTTTTATATTTAATTGTTGATGCCGATCAGATCAGGAAATACTTCAGAACAAAGAGAACCGTCAGCACATACATGAGACCGGAAATATTCTTGCCCTTGCCAAGGATCAGATTGAGCAGCGTATAGCTCATGATGCCATATGCAATACCATCCGAAATGCTGTAGGAGAATGCCATCATCGTGAAGCAGATCAGGCACGGAACAGCCGTAGAATAATCGGTCCAGTCAATCTTCGCAACCTGCTCAACCATCAGGAAGCCGACAACAATCAGAGCCGGCGCCGTAGCGAAGCTCGGAATCGTCAGGAACAGCGGCGACAGGAACAGCGACGCAAGGAACAGAACACCGACCGTGCAGGAAGTCAGACCCGTGCGGCCACCCTCATTGATACCGGAAGAAGACTCAACGAACGTCGTAACCGTCGAAGTACCAAGGCACGCACCAACCGTCGTACCAACGGCGTCAGCGAGCAGAACACCCTTCATGCCCTCGAGCTTGCCATCCTTGTCAAGCATGTTCGCTCTGCTTGCGCAGCCGATGACCGTTCCCAGCGTATCGAAGATATCAACGAAGCCGAACGCGAAGACAACGACCAGGAAGTCCAGCGTATGCGAAGCAATGTAGCTGAAGTCCATCTGCATAAATGTCGGAGCCAGCGAAGCCGGAGCCGAAACGAATGCCGTCGGAATAACGGAATAGAAACCATTGGCCGGATCCGGAACATAGATACCGGTGAGCTGGCACAGGATACCAAGAACCCAGGTAATCAGAATGCCATAGAGCATGTAGCCCTTTCTGCCTCTTACCAGCATCGTAAACGTAATCAGTGTACCGACAAGCGTCAGAATAACGGTGATGCCTTCCGTATTGAACGTACCGTTCGCCAGCGAAGAGCTGAAGGAAAACAGCGTAACCAGCGTCGAACCGTCAACGATCACATGACCGTTCTGAAGACCGATGAATGTAATGAACAGACCGATACCAACCGATACCGCAATCTTGAGCTGCGCCGGAATCGCATTGAAGATCGCCTCACGGACATTGGTCAACGTCAGAATGATGAAGACAATACCTTCAACAAAAACGGCCGCCAGCGCCACCTGCCAGGGATAGCCCATAGCACCGCATACGGTATAAGCGAAGTATGCGTTCAGACCAAGTCCCGCAGACAGAGCGAACGGCTTATTGGAAAACAGAGCCATACAGAAGCAGGCGATCGCAGAAGACAGCGCCGTAGCCGTAAGGATGGCACCGGCATCCATTCCGGAAGCACTCAGGATGGACGGGTTGACTGCCAGAATGTAAACCATCGTCATGAAGGTGGTAAGGCCGGCCATCAGTTCGGTCTTTACCGTAGTGTGATTCGCTTCCAGGTGGAACAGCTTTTCAAACATGTAATGTCCCCTTTTCTTTCCCCAGATATCGCATGCCCGAAAAACAGTAAAAACGCAAAAGCTTCTGATGTCACAGGAATCGATTCAGAATCACAAGACATAGAAGCTTCTGGTCAACTATATTTGGGATGACCGTAGTCCCGCAGATAGGCCGCGGGGTAGAAACGCCTTCACCATTTCTGAAAGCATATACGATATTAGGAACGTCTTTATTATACAGATCTGTTTTTTCAATTCAATCGTTAAAATGCATATTTCAAGAATCTCACGAATCATGCAGCGAAACCGGAGGCGCCGCTTCTTTTTCCACACGTAAACGGTTTCAGTCCCCGATCCAAACGTCAACAATCATTCTATATGCTAGAATCAATACGATTTTAGAAGGATCAAAAGGGGGATGCTTATGGCTAATTTTGTATTTATCTCTCCGAATTTCCCGGAAACGTATTATCAGTTCCCTCTCGCATGGAAGCGGATGGGGCAGACGGCACTGGGTATCGGCGACGAGCCGTGGGACAACCTGTCCAGCCAGATGAAGGATGCACTGAGTGAGTACTATCAGGTCACCAACATGGAGGACTATGATCAGATGTACCGCGCCGTCGCCTGGTTTGCGCATAAACACGGCAAAATCGACTGGCTCGAAAGCAATAATGAATACTGGCTCGTGCAGGATGCGCGGCTCAGAACCGACTTCAACATCACGACCGGCGACAAGTCGGATACCGTCATGCGCTTCAAGACCAAGTCTGGCATGAAGAAGTACTACGAGGAAGCCGGCTGCCCGACGGCGCGCTGGCACCTTGTCTCAACGCTCGAAAAGGGCCGCGCCTTTATTAAAGAAGTCGGCTTCCCTGTCATCGTAAAACCGGACAGCGGCGTCGGCGCCAGTGCCACCTGGAAAATCTCCAACAACAAAGAGCTGGAAGAATTCTACAGCGTACCGCGCAGCATCCAGTACATTATGGAAGAATATGTCCCCGGCTACATTCAGTCCTTTGACGGCATCACGGACCAGAACGGAGATATCATCTTCGAAACGAGCCACATCTTCCCGGTACCAATCATGGATGTCGTCCTGGCAAGCGGCGAAAGCTGGTACTACAGCGTACGCCAGGTCCCCCAGGATCTGAAAGAGATCGGCGAAAAGGTCATCCACGCCTTCGGCATCAAGGGCCGCTTCTTCCATACCGAATACTTCCGCCTCAGCGAAGACAAACCCGGCCTTGGCAAAAAAGGAGGCCTCGTCGGCCTCGAAGTCAATATGCGTCCACCCGGAGGCTATACCACCGACATGATGAACTTCGCCAACGATATCAACATCTACGGCGCATACGCATCCATGGCCATGGGCGACACGGAGCCGGTCAAAACAAACCGCCCCTACTTCTGCGTCTACGTTGGTAAGCGCAGTGAGCTTCGCTATGAGCATTCGATGGCGGATGTGTACCGCCGCTACGGTCAGAACATCTGCATGCATGATACGATGCCGTTCATTCTGCGCAACGATCTGGGCGACGAGTTCTACATCGCAAGATTCGCAGACGAGAAAGAAATGAAGGATTTCGTCCGTTTCGTCTATGAGAAACATGTCGATAAGCCGAAGCAGCCGGAACCTCAGAAAAAGGAAAGCACAGGAACAAAGAAGTGAATACGCAGTACTTTAAGGAATACAGCCATAATCTTAGCCGTGACATGGAATTCAAGGTCTACGGAAGCGACGGCAAACCCGTCCTCGCCTTCCCAAGTCAGTCCGGCCGCTTCTATGACTTCGAAAACAACGGCATGATCGACTGCATCAAGGATTACATCGAAGCCGGCCGCATCCAGGTCTTCTGCTGCGACTGCAATGACGACAATTCATGGAGCTCCATGAACCCGGACCAGCGTGCACGCATCGAGGCCCAGGAAGCCTATGTCCGCTACATAACAGAGGAGCTTGTGCCCCGCATCATGGAGATCAGTCCCGATGGACGTATGCCGCTGACAACCGGCTGTTCCATGGGCGGAACCCACGCCTTGAATTTTCTGCTTCGCAGGCCTGATCTTTTCTCCGGATGCATCGCACTTTCCGGGGCATACAATGCCCGCTTCTTCTTCCCGGACTACTTCGATGATCTGGTCTATGCCAATTCGCCGGTAGACTATATCGACGGCATGCCGATGGATCATCCCTATGTCAATATGTACAGAGACAGAGATATCATTCTCTGCTGCGGAAGAGGTGCCTGGGAACATCCGATGCAGGAGGACGCAGCCCGCATGAAGGAACTGTTCTCCTATAAGAACATTCCGGCATGGGTTGACTTCTGGGGCTATGACGTCGCCCACGACTGGCCATGGTGGAGAAAGCAGCTGCCATATTTCATGGCCTACGTCTGCTGAGCATTTTAAGGAGAATACAGATCACATATGGAACTGAACGACTTTACAGAAAAGGAACAGAAACAGATCAACAGCGGCCTTTCCACTGCTGAAATCAGCGACCGGGAAGCAGCCGAAAAGATACTTGCCCTCGTGCCGGAAGGCTGGATCAAGAAGATCCCCGTCTTTGTCCGCAAACATGCGACAACCAAGACAGTCGAGCGCATCGCAGCGCAGTATCCCGAACTTTACGCCGCCGCAAAAAAGCCGGGCGAAATCCCGGAAAAGGAGCGGGAAGAGCTTCGGAAGATCATCACCGCCATCTTCGACGAAAAGATGAACAAGCACAACATCAAAAAATAACAATTAAAAATTCAGGCGGATCATCCATGGATCCGCCATTTTCTTTCTCTCCTGTTATTTTTTCGTATCCTGACGGCCGCTGTCCTGTTCCGCCTTTTCCTGCCGCAGCGATTCATCAAACAGCTTCAGCAGAACCTGCTTCGCAATCAGAGGCGTACGCTCATTGGGAACATAGTTAATAGCGATGCCGCCGCACTTCTGATTCAGAAACATACTCTTGATCAGATCACGGATATAGACCGCCGAAGGATTCTCATCCTGCTTCGACGCCTCAAGATCATCCAGCGACGTGAAGATAATGGCATAGAATAATCCATCCGGCCCCGTAACCCCCATCGGATCCACCTGATCCTCCTTCGGCAGCGGAATGCCATTGATCAGTACCGGCGCATTCCTTTGAATCAGACGAAACACCTCTTCCTGCAGAAGACGGTACTGCACCTGCCCACCATCCTTCAGAAAGGCAGCCGCAGCTTCTTTTAATTGTTCATGTACGATTGAATTTTCACTCATGCCTTTATCATAAACCTTTGCATGCTATAATTCATTGGCATTTGACAGCGGGGGATTGGTGGAATTGGCAGACACGTCAGTCTTAGGAACTGATCCGCAAGGGTAAGGGTTCGAGTCCCTTATCCCCCATGATTCTGATACGGATCCGCAGGCGGAAGAAGCCTGCTTTTTCATTGGAAAGAAACACCGGCGCCGGCTGACACGCTCCGCATCAGCGGATAGAAAAATATAAATCAGTACCAAATTGCGCATTAAATACGCATTAATTGTTTGCGATGCGTATTTTATACGTATAATATAACCAAAGAGGAAAGATGAAGCGCAAAGACTTAATCAGGAAACTTGAGCAAGCGGGTTTTATCCTTCTCAGAAACCATTCCAGGACATAGCGAAATAGATGAATTGCTTGCAAGAAAGATCCTAAGAAAGTGGGGGTTAAAATAAGACTCGCTTTCCTGTACGCTTATCATTTTCAGTTTATGAAATCAGTTTATCCAGTATTTATTCAGCCGCATGGTTCAAAGTATCTCGTTTACATTCCTGATATCGATCATTACACCGAGGGATCATCCTTTTATGAGGCGATCTATATGGCTCGTGATCTGCTCGGCACAATCAGTCTTGAACGTAAGCTTCCTAATCCTTCAAATGTTGAGGCTGCGCGAAGAATTACCGAAGAAAAAGCCGATGACTCCGACTTTAAGTTTTCAACCGGGACTATCGTTCCGGTTGATATAGATACCGAGGATTACAGAAAGAAGCACGATACAAGAGCCGTCAAGAAAAACTGCACCATTCCATCCTGGTTGAATGATGAAGCAGAAGCAGCCGGAATCAATTTTTCAAGAGTCCTTCAGGATGCTTTGATTGAGCGGCTGAACCTGAAAGAGTCCCGGTGACAGAACAGTTAGAACAAGTGCAAAATATAAGATCAGAAAATCAGTATTGGATCAGCAAAAATAATTGACAAATACACTATCGCATTCATCCCTTTACAAAAGAAAGGCCGTTTCTCACGACCCTTCTTTTCTGTCTGCTGATCAATTCCGTTGGCTCTCCAAAAAAGTTGGGGGAGAAGCCAAAAACTCTGGGGGAGACTTTGGGGGAGATGGCCTGTTAACTTTGGGGGACACTTTGGGGGAGAAGCCCTGAAATGACCCTGCAATGAAAAATCCGGAATTTACCAGAGTTACAGTAATATGACTTTGGGCTTCCGGATTTTCTTGTGGGGCAGCGTGACAGTAGAAATGATTCCTCTGTCAGCGAACTGGCAGGCGTACTGTTTCAACGACGTTCCTACGTTTTATTTATCTAATGAGTTTTCCTGCTCGCGGTTCTGCTTTCTGTATGGTCCGCGCTTCTTTCCTGTGAACGTATGAACGTCTTCACGGATGCGAGGCACGGCAAGCATGGATGTCTGCTCACGTGTTGCCCAAAGGATTCTGTTGCGGGTGTATTCGAAGTTACTGACACCTCTGGATTGTCTTTTGAGATCCTTCGGTAGGACGTTGAATGCAGTAAAAACCAGGTCCCCCAAAGTTGAATTCAGACGGTCCCCCAAAGTGCTCCCCCAAACTTCACTCCCCCAAGGATTTTGGAGACCCNTGACACCTCTGGATTGTCTTTTGAGATCCTTCGGTAGGACGTTGAATGCAGTAAAAACCAGGTCCCCCAAAGTTGAATTCAGACGGTCCCCCAAAGTGCTCCCCCAAACTTCACTCCCCCAAGGATTTTGGAGACCCTTCCGTTTCTTCAGTGAATCGTCAGGTTCCGCTTCCTTCAGGGGCAGGATCAGCGCCCCCAGCATCAGTACAGTCATTATCTTTTTCATCGCCCGCTCCGTTGTCTGCTTCTGTTTTTTCTATATTTTTTTCAGGCAGCCATGCTTTCGGGCAGCGGTTTCTAACGGCGCAGGCGGATATTGCTAACCTGTTATGCCTGCATGCCGGAAGTGCGGTACGTTTTGGGAGTCACGCCATATTCTCTTAAAAACATACGGTTGAAATAACTCTGCTGCGAAAAGCCGCAGGCAAAGGCCACCGACGCAATCGGATCCTTTGTATTTCTTAGCATCGCCGCCGCCATCTCCAGACGATAGGAGTTCAGAAAATCAATCGGCGACGTCGACGCATATTTACTGAAGACAGAGCCGCACTTGGAACGGCTGATCCCCGCCGAAGCCGCAATGTCATCGAGACCAATATGGTCCGCATAATGTTCATAGATATAGGTCGTCATCTTCTTCTGCAGACGAAGATCGTCATCATGTTCCTGTTCCAGCGGCTCGTTCTGATGCACCAGATACACCTGCCGCAGAATCATCGATACATATGCCAGCGCCTGCAGCTCATAGCCTGCCGGCTTTTCTTCGCCCAGCTGCTTCAGTTCATCCATCAGATTGGAAATCATTCTGGCATGACTGTTGCGCCCGTTCATGCGTATATGCGTAAAATCTCCGTCACTGATCACCGGCACAATCAGCTCATTGTACATATCGTGAATGGATGCGAGCATCATCGGATTCACCGTCAGCGTATGAGCGCTGCACGGCTTTTCTTCCGTACTGTAAACGTGATGAACCTGATCCTGGTTGATGATACAGATATCTCCCTTCTTTAACAGGAAATCCGATTCATTCACATGACAGTGCATCTCTCCGCTTTCGACCTGGATCAGCTCCAGCATATCGTGCCAGTGTGCCAGCTCCGGATGCGGATCGACGGAACATATTTCCTTATTCTCCAGATATACCGGCAGATTGCCGAAGGAGAGGTTTTCTTCATTTGTATTTGTCATACATTTATTTTTGCACAAAAACAATATTTCAGGGAAGAAAATGCAATTTTTTATTAATTTATAGCGATAAATACCGAAAGAAACAGATCATCATCTAATAAATTGTGTTAATAGCCAAGCTTTAAAAACAGGTGCTGGCAGATAATGCAAATTATGAGTGTTATCTTGCTATTATGAGCCCGTTTTTCACAATATTATGTAACTATCAAAAGAAAGAGAAGGAACGAAAGTTCCTGAAAGGAGATATAGATACATGACTAACACAAATACATTAAATGCTTCGATGAACGAGCTGCTCAGCACACTTGAGGTTTTCTACCACAAGCTGCAGTCCTACCACTGGTACGTGAAGGGACATGCCTTCTTCACGGTTCATGCACAGTTGGAATCCTACTATGACGAAGTCAAGGAAGAGATCGATGAAGTAGCGGAGGCGCTGCTGATGATCGGCGGCAAGCCCGTTTCGACGCTAAAGGAGTTCATGGAACTCTCCAAGGTAACGGAAGGCGGCGACGTCTATGTACGTGCCAGCGAGCTTCTGCCGGTGGTTCGTGATGACTTCGCACTGATCGCCAAGCTGGCGGAAGGCGTCAAAGCGACGGCTGACCGTGAAGGCAGCGCACTTGTTTCGGCAAAGATGGATGATGTCATCGAGTCCGCAAGCAAGGCAGTATGGATGATCTCTCAGTCTCTGATGGACTGAGTCATCATAAAGAATCAAATACAACAACAGAAAGGGAAAACAGTAAATGTCACTCATTAACAAGGAAGTAGCGCCGTTCAGCGTACAGGCTTACGTTGACAACTCGTTCAAAACCGTGACGAAGAATGATCTGATGGGAAAGTGGAGCGTATTCTTCTTCTATCCCGCAGATTTCACCTTCGTCTGCCCGACAGAGCTCGAAGATCTACAGGATAACTATGACAGCTTCAAGAAGATCGGCTGCGAGATCTATTCCGTATCCTGTGATACGCACTATGTCCACAAGGCATGGCACGATCACTCCGAGGCAATCTCCAAGCTCACCTACCCGATGCTTGCGGATCCGACGCACGCACTGGCAAGAGACTTCGATGTCCTGATTGAAGCTGACGGCGTCGCTGAGCGCGGCACCTTCATCATCGACCCGGATGGAAAGATCGTTTCCTACGAAGTCAGCTCCGGTTCCGTCGGAAGAAATGCAGAAGAGCTGCTCCGCAAAGTCGAAGCATGCCAGTTTGTCCGCAAGAACGGCAACGAAGTCTGCCCTGCAAAGTGGAAACCGGGGGCCAAGACCCTGAAGCCGGGCATCGATCTGGTTGGCAAGATCTAAGAGACAGTCCATTATCCAGTCACAATATCCAGATACACTCTTACCCTTATGGAATGAAAGCGCCGGGCCCGACAGCCCGGTGCTTTTCCTGATCTTTTCTCAATGATCCCCAACGCCGGATCCGCATCAATGGCCAGAATCTTCTGCCCCGGCTTCTTCTCCGACATCGTCACATGTCTCCTTCGTGTGCTCTTGGGCCGTACGGATCAAAATCCAGTTGTCGGTAAGGCCACAGGAATCAAGATTCCCGTTCACCTCCAGCTTCCGCTCCATCAGATCCGTGAAAATCAGCTTTTCACCGCATACCTCCATGCGCATCACATTCTTCATGACAATGGTCTCAGGCACACGTTGATTCCGGTATACCGTTGACAGGCACATGGCTATTCACCGTCCAGCCTGCTGAGCGCCTGGTCCAGAAGACCGCATCCCGCCTCAAACTGCATGCACGCCTCATGAATCAACGACGAAAGATCCGGATACGCTTCTTTCAAAGAGTCAGCCAGTTCGTTTAATTCTTCATTGTGATGTCTGTTGAGCTGAAGCATGTAATCGAGCAGATGATGCAGTTTCTCGCATTTTCCCGCGCAAAATCACGTTTCGTCGTCCATGAATTTCCCCTTTCATTCATTCGACACGGTGTTGCGAAACTGCTAACACAGTTAAAGTTGACATAATCCATGCTTGTCAACAACTTTCTGACAATTAATTCACAAATATCCCGTAATTTTCCTGCATATTCCAGCGCCGGTAGTATCTGAATCAAAAGAACAATGGTTTATAGCTTATAATGTAGATAATGAACGCAGAGCAGAAAATACAGAACGCATTCCTGCAGTTGATCCGCAAATACCGTTTTTCAGAGATCACCGTAACCATGCTGTGTCAGGAAGCGGGCATCAGCCGCACCAGCTTCTACAAGCACTTCAGCAACACGGCAGAGGTCCTGGATGAAGCGCTCCGGACACTCTTTCTGAACGTAGACGGTGTTCAGACAGAGCTGCTCGGTTACGGGAAAGCGGAAGGTGTCCCTCTCTGCGTGTTTGTCCGCACCCATCCACAGCTGCGCAACCTGTTTACGGACGACACCATCATTCATACCGTCATCCGTAAATTTGTTTCCATGAACCGGAAAGAATATCTCGACGTCATGCACCGGAGAGTATCGTCGAGTGATGATGAGCTGATCGGTCTTCTGTACTTCCAGCTCAACGGCTGTATGCATGCAATCCGTCACACCATCAGCCGCAGCGACGAAGAATGGGACGCGAACAAGAAGAACATCGACACCTTTATCGTCAGCGGGTACAAGAGTCTTCCTCCGAAATGAGAAAGGTATATCGCAATACCGCAGTAAAAACCATGGCTCTGCAAATCAGAGACATGGTTTTTTTCATGCAATAACATTGACACCATGTTTGCATATTTGCCATTCATGTAACCCCTTACATCTTGAACCGGGTTCTTCCGAATGCTTGACTGTCTGTAGGATGTATACACCATACATAATCAGGAGGAATCATGAAGACCATTGAAATCCCGTATTACACCTCCCACCAGGAGCTGCATATTGACGAGAAGAATCTGAAAGCCGTGATTCGCGCCAAGATGCATGAATTTAAAACCGAGAAGTCCGAAGCCGAAATCGTAAAGGAAGCGATGGACAACCCGATCGGAACCCCGAAGCTCGAAGAGCTGGCCAAAGGCAAGAAGAACGTCGTCATCGTAACCAGCGACCATACCCGGGCCGTACCCAGCAAGATCACGCTTCCGTTAGAACTCGCTGCGATACGAAAAGGTAACCCCGATGCCGAAATTACCATTCTCATTGCGACTGGCCTGCATCGTCCCACAACGGAAGAAGAACAGCGCAGAATGTTTGGCGACGAAATCGTCGACCATGAAAAGATCGTTGTAAACAAAGCGTTTGAACCGGATCAATTCGTCATGATGGGCACCCTTCCTTCTGGAGCAGAGTTTCATGTCAATAAAGTGGCTGCCGAAGCGGACCTTCTCATTACGGAAGGCTTCATTGAGCCCCATTTCTTTGCCGGCTTCTCGGGTGGAAGAAAGAGCATTCTCCCAGGCGTATGCTCCGCAGAAACCGTCAATGAAAACCATTCTTATAAAGCCATTGCCAGCCCCTATGCCAAGACCGGTGTCCTGGAACATAATCCGATTCACGAAGACATGGTTAAAGCAGCCCGTATGGTTAATGTCCAGTACATTCTTAACGTTGCCCTCAATGCGGAAAAGAAAGTCATTGCCGCATGGGCAGGTGATCTGGAGAAGGCCCATGCCGAAGGCGTCGCCTTCATCCGGCAATGGAGCCAGTGCGAAAGCATCACCGGCGACATTGTCATAACGTCCAACGGCGGCTATCCGCTGGATCAGAATCTGTACCAGAGCCCGAAAGCCGTCGCAACCGCCGAGGCATGCGCCGGCGAAGACGGCGTCATCATCATGTGCTGCAGCTGCGTCGACGGTATGGGGGGAACGCATTTTGCGAAACTGATCCGCATGGGTACGCCGGAAGAAATTGATGCCTACCTGTCGAAGATTCCTTCCAAGGAAACGATACCGGAGCAGTGGTGCCCGCAGATTTATGCACGCATACTCCATAAGCACAGAATGATTCTCGTCTCCCAGCTGGATGATGAAACCGTCAGAGCCTGCAACATGATTCCGGCAAAGTCGGTGGATGATGCGCTGCAGATCGCGCTGGAGATGAAGGGAGCCGATGCCAGCGTCGTCGTCATTCCGGATGGCGTCAGCGTACTGGCCGTTGCCCCGGAGGAAAAGTAACTATGGCAGAAGAAAAGAAAATTGCCCTCAAGGTCAATGACAAAGACAATGTCGCAACGATCTTCGCCAACGGCATCATTGATGGAACCCTTGTCGAGGTCCGTGACCCGAAAGGAAACATGGAAGAGATCAAAGTGATCGGCGACGTTCCCTATGGTCATAAGATTGCCATAAAACCGATTCATAAAGGGGAACTGATCATTAAGTATGGCGAAGAAATCGGAATGGCAAGTGCCGAAATCGCAAAAGGCGAATATGTCCACGTCCACAATCTTGAAAGTATGCGCGGACGCGGCGACTGGGAAAAAGGAGGCAGACACGAATGAAATGGTATGGCTATCGCAGACCGGACGGGTCCGTAGGTTCCAGAAACTATGTGGCCATCATCCCTTCGGTCACATGTGCAAATGATGTGGCAAATGCCATTGCCCATGAAGTACAGGGAACTGTCGTCTATCTGCATCATCAGGGATGCTGCCAGCTGCCGCCGGATCTGGACCGGGTGACAGAGACGCTGATCTCCCTTGGCAAGAGCCCCAATGTTGGCGCCGTCCTGATTGTTTCTCTTGGCTGCGAAGGAACGGACCATGAGCGTATGTATAAGGAGCTCAAAGCAACCGGCAAGCCGGTGGAAATCATTCATATTCAGGAACTTGGCGGCGTATCAAAAGCGATCCAGGCTGGTACCGATCTGGCAAGAAAACTCGTCATTGAAATTTCCGGCCTCCAGCGTACGGAAGCAGACATGAGCGAAATCGTCATGGCCATCAAGTGCGGAGCCTCCGACACCACCAGCGGCATGGCAAGCAACTGCGTCATCGGCTATGTTGCGGACCATCTGGTCGATTTAGGCGCAACTGTCATTTTCGGTGAGACGACCGAATTCCTGGGCGGCGAACATCTGCTTGCGCGTCGTGCCGTCAATAAAGAAGTCGCCGATAAGATTTATGAAATCGTCAACAACATGGAAACCCGCGCCAAGAGCGTGGGATGCGATATGCGCAGAGGTCAGCCGACGCCTGGCAATATTGCCGGCGGCCTGTCTTCGATCGAGGAAAAGAGCCTTGGCGCCATTGTGAAGAGCGGGACACGACCAATTCAGGGCGTATTGGAATATCCGGAGCATGTCACAACTCAGAAAGGGCTGTGGATCAAAGATACACCGGGGCGGGAGCCTGAGATCCTGACCGGAATGGCAGCGACCGGAGCACAGTTCATGTGCTTCTCTACCGGCAGAGGCGCCCCTCAGGGCTTCCCGAGCATGCCCGTCATCAAGATCTGCGGAAATCCAAATACTTACGAACGCATGCAGAACGATATGGATCTGAATGCGGGACTGATCATCACCGGCGAAAAGACCATTGAACAGGTGGGAGAAGAAGCAATTGCCAAGCTCATCCGCGTATTAAACGGTGAAATGACAAAGAACGAAGCAATCCAGTATTTTTCCGCCATTGATATTCACTGTCTTGGTCCGGTCATCTGATCAAAAAACAGGAGGATAGAATTCAATATGAATCCAGTATTAGCGATGATTATCGGCATCATCGTAATGATGTTCCTGATCATCAAGACAAGACTTCACCCGTTCCCGGCAATGATCATTTCGGCAATTCTGATTGCCATCCTCTCCGGAAACGCACTCTTAGTCGGAACTGGCAATGAAGGTAAGGGCCTTCTTGCCGTCGCCGTATCCACCGTTACAGCAGGCTTTGGCGGAACAATGACCAGCATCGGCATCGTCATCGGCCTTGGCTGCATCATGGGCATCTTCCTTGAAAAGAGCGGCGCCGCCAAGCGCATGGCCCTGAGCATCCTCAAGGTTGTCGGTGTCAAGCGCGCTGACGTTGTCCTTGGACTTACGGGATTTGTTGTTTCGATCCCGGTCTTCTGTGACAGCGGCTTCGTCATTCTGTCGTCTCTGGCTAAGGAATTCTCCCGCCTGACCAAGAAGTCGATGGTTCAGCTGGGCGGCATCCTGGGAATGGGCCTCTATATTACGCACTTTATGGTTCCTCCGACCCCGGGTCCTCTCGCTGTCGTATCGACATTCCAGAATGAGGGAATCAATATTGATCTTGGTATGTTCATTCTGTATGGTCTGGCGTTCTCGGTTCCGCTGTTTATCTTCTCCGTCTATCTGTTCCGTTATTACGGGAAGAAGTATGAAGGTAAGTTCGTGGTTCCGGAAGAGATTGATCCGAGCAAATATACACCTGCGCAGTATGCGGTTCTCCAGAAGATCTCGAAGAAACTGGACAGCGGCAAAGAGCTGGAAAACAGCGACTTTGAAGAGCTGCTCACGACGGAGAAGCTTCCGGGTGCAGGAATCTCGTTCCTGATTCTGCTGCTGCCGGTATTCCTCATTCTTGCCAATACGATTGTTTCGCAAACGGCTGTGAAAGCTACAATGTTTGGTCAGATCGTAACGTTCCTTGGTCATCCGATCATTGCATTGTTTATCTCTGTGTGCCTTGGCGCCTTCTGCCTGACCGAAGGAAAGACGGATAAGGAAATCCAGGCCATGATGGGCGATGCTCTCAAAGATGCTGGTCCGATCGTATTCATTACCGCTGCCGGTGGTGCGCTTGGTGCTGTTGTTAAGGCAACGGGTGCTGCCCAGATCATGGCACAGGGCATTGTCAATGCCGGCGTTCTACCGATTCTGGTTCCGCTGCTGATTGGAACAATTATGCGTTTCCCGCAGGGTTCCGGTACCACTGCAATGATTACGGGGTCCGCGATTATTGCGCCGATGCTGTCTACGCTGAGCATTAATCCGTATCTTGCCGGCATGGCACTGTGTCTGACAACGATGTGCCCGTCGTTCCTGAACGATTCCTATTTCCATGTCGTAACTAATTTCTCAGGACTGGACATTAACACATCGCTGAAGACATGGACAATCAGTACGATTCTGGTTCCGCTGTTTGGTTCCGTTCTTCTGATTATCCTGAGTCTGTTTATTCACTAGGCTCTCTTTCGGCTGCATGGATGCTTTTCTCAGGGGGCGTCCATGCAGTTTTCATTTCCTTTGTTGTATCATAGCGATGGTAAATTTATGAAGCAGATCACAACGATCAGCCAGCAGGCTTATGAAATCATTAAGGAAGACATTTTCTCGGGCCGCTATGGTCCCGGAAGCTGGCTTCAGGAAAAAACAATAGCGGCCGAACTAGGCATCAGCCGATCCCCTGTACGGGAGGCGCTGCGCATGCTGGTAGCAGACGGGATCGCTACCGTCATCCCAAATAAAGGTATCTTTGTAAGAACCTATACGCCGAAGGACATTGAAAACATCTTCGAGGTCCGCGAAGCAATCGAGAATTATGCGATGATGCATACCAGTCCCGAAGTCATTCAGCAGCACAAAGAGGAGCTGGAAGATGAAATCAGCCGGTTCCATCAGCTGCACACATCGGATGATCTTGAAGCATATATCCGTCTTGATGCGCAGTTTCATCATCAGATTGTGGCCATGAATTCCAATGATCTGATGACTTCTCTTTATGAGAAGGCGGAGAATCAGAACCATCAGTTCCGTATCATTTCCCTCACAAGCAAAAACAGGTTTGATGAATCGGAACAGGAGCACTCCCAGATTCTTGAATACCTTCTGAACGGCCGAAAAAAAGAAGCCTGCAACGTGAATTCCAGGCATCTTTCTCTGGCCAGAGACCAGGTCATTGATTATCTCCGTACGCATCCGATCGAACAATAGTTCGCTTCATAGATTCATAAACTGATACCGGCTCTTCTGCTTTTCAATTTCATGATTGATAAACAGAATTGAACTGGCTGCTGCCCAGGCACATCCAATCAAAATGGAAACCACCAGGTGCCGGCGCGCCAGCCAGACGACAAGGCCCATGATGGCTCCGAACCCGATTCCTTCCAGGATCTGCAGGAGCAGGGCACCATGATCAGCCTTTACCAGATGGCCATGAAACTGGGCGGTCCACCCGTTTTTCCATGCAAGTATACTGATCAGATCTCTGCAGATGCAGAGATCTGTTTCGTTTATGATCGTTGCCGGCAGCCGTTCCACTTCCCATTCGTCTCTGCACACCAGCTGATGATTCTCTTTTTGAAATATATAACATGCCATGAGCCGGCTTTTTCGATAGACGGCATAGACGGGCTGACGATTGGCAAGTGCAGCTGCACATAATTCTCCACTCGTGCCAAGATCCTTCCTGAGATCATCGGCGAGGCGCGTACCCCGGCTGACACGGAAGATACGATAATTCCCGACGGTGCCGATCATTTCGCTTTCCTCTTAATCAGAAGTACGGTCAGATCATTGACATTCGTCCCGGTAGGACCGGTGACGACAAGCGCACCGGCACGCTTGAGGGCATGGTAGCTGTCGTTGTCGGCGAGGACGGAAGATATAGAAATCCCCTGGGATTTCAGGTTATCGCAGGTGTGTTCATCGACGATGCCGCCGGCCGCATCGGTCGGTCCGTCGGTTCCGTCGCTGCCAATGGAAAAGATACAGGTGTCGTGACAGTCGCCGATTCCTGCGGCTGCCGATAATACAAGTTCCTGGTTGCGCCCGCCAAGGCCAGAGCCATGGAGGTAGACGATCGTTTCGCCGCCCAGGATCCAAGCCATTGAAGTTTCAATATTCTGATGGTCGCGGGCGATGGAGGCGAGGAAGCTGCCGGCTTCTTTCGCTTCACAATTCAGAGATGAAGTCAGAAACACGGGCTGATAGCCGAGCCGGAGACATTCGTTTTCGGCGCTTCTGCACAGCTGGCGAACGCTGCCTGTGATCCGGGTTTCGACGTGATCGAGCTGCTTGGGAGTTTCAACACTCAACAGGCTGCGTGCGCGGTCCGACAGCTTCAATGCATACTTGTCCGCTATCGCCAGTGCTTCCTGGCAGGTGTGGGAATCGGGATAGGCAGGTCCTGAAGCAATGGAGTCCAGCGGGTCGCCAATGATATCAGACAGCACAATTGAAAATACTCTGGCGGGTCTGCACTTTTCAGCGAACTTTCCACCCTTCACATCGGACAGACGTTTGCGGATGATGTTGATCTCTGTGATATCGGCGCCGCAGGCAAGCAGCTGCTTCGTTATGTCCTGCAGCTCCTGTGGCGCAATCAGCGGATCTTCAAAGAGGGCGCTGCCGCCGCCGGAAACAAGTAATAGTACCAGGTCATCGGAACTCAGATTATGGACAAGTGCCTCTGCTTTCCGGGTTGCGGAAAAGCTGTTTTCATCCGGTACGGGATGTCCTGCTTCATAACATGTGACATGGGGTATTTTCCCCTGAACGTGTCCGTATTTTGTGATGCAGATGCCTTCGCTGATCTTATCGCCAAGTACATGTTCTGCGGCCGCTGACATGGACCAGGCGGCTTTACCGAAGGAAACGAGCACAATCTTTCCGGAAACTTCCGGCAGATCTGCCAGGGCGCGTTTCACCGCTTCGTCGGGCTTAGCATCATGCAGTGCAGTCTCAATGATCTGCATCGCCTCTTCCTGAATGATCATAATAAAAACTCCTGTTTTCCATATTTTAGACCGTTCCCGCAGGTAAAGCGGCGCAAATGTACATTCCCTGAAAAGATGTACACACATGAGTACAATCGGCGTGTTCTGATCCCCTAACCTATGCTTAAACAGCTCTAAAATTCAAGTATCATGATGTTAATCGCAAGCGGAGCGTCATCCTGGAAAAACAAATCAATCTGCAGCCAGATCCGGCACAGGCGGTGGTTCCATGCAAGGAATACGGAAACAGGCACGGGGTACTGACCATATTTTCCAAAATTATGAATGGAATCGTCCTGATATCGGCTATGAAAATATAGGAAGCTGATAGATTGAAAGTGGAAAATATCAAATCAATTATTTCCAATTGAATCTCACAAGAATATTCACAGTATCATCAAAGATAATGGAGGCATATGAAGATAGAAGAGCTCATTGGTGAAGCAACAGAATACGATAAGAAGAAGGCAGTGGAAATCAAGCGGCCAAAAAGCTGGTGCAAAAGTATCAGTGCATTTGCCAATACTGCCGGTGGAATTTTGATTTTCGGCATTTCCGATACAGGTGACATTATCGGCCTGGAACATGCCGAAAAAGATGCGGAAAATATCAGTGAGATCATCAAAAACCGGATTATTCCTACTCCTGATTTTCTGCTTCGCTTTTACAAAACTTCTGATAACAGGAAACTGATTATTCTGGAAGTCCACAAGGGTGAAGAAACTCCCTATTACTACTCAGCGGATGGTACGACAGAAGCTTATATGCGCGTAGGAAACGAAAGCATACCTGCCTCTGCAACAGATTTAAAACGATTGGTGCTTCGGGGGAGAAACAGTAGTTATGACTCGCTGGTTTCCTCTTATAATGCGGCGGATTATTCTTTTTCCAAGGTTCGGGAGCGGTATAAGACATGGACAGGGAAAAGTCTTCCGGAAGAATCGCTCATCTCATGGGGAATGCAGGACGAGAACGGAAAGCTAACAAATGCCGGCGCACTGCTTGCGGATGAATCTCCGATCAGATATTCAAGAGTGTTCTGCACCAGGTGGAACGGGCTCACCAAGAGCGGTGGTGTTGTTGATGCCCTAGATCATCAGGAATACAGTGGCAGTTTAATCTCCCTGCTGAATAATGCTGAAACGTTCATCAAGGTGAATTCAAAAACAATTTGGAAGAAAACGGATAATTCACGATTAGAATTCCCGGAATATGTACACAGAAGTTATTTTGAGGCACTGGTAAATGCATTTGTCCACAGGGATTATCTGGACTATGGCAGCGAAGTGCATGTGGACATGTTTGATGATCGTCTCGAAATCTATTCACCGGGAGGAATGTTTGACGGGACCAGGGTTCAGGACAGGAACATTCGCCGAATCCCATCGAGAAGAAGGAATCCGGTGCTTGCAGACATTTTTGATCGTCTCGGGTATATGGAACGCTCTGGCAGCGGCTTTGGAAAAATCCTTGATGGATACGAGACATCTAACAACTTTGTCAACAGTAAAGAACCAGAGTTCTATTCTGATAGCACAATGTTTCTGGTAACCTTACCAAATCTGAATTACCCGAACGATGAGCAGGCAAACAAACCGCTAGAAAAACCGCTAGAACCGCTAGAAAAACCGCTGGATTCCATCGGGACTCTCACCAGGCGTGAACGAGAAGCTCTGCAGATGATGGAAATTGGCAGAGAATACAGTGCTTCTGAAATTGCAAATGCACTAGGGCTGAAGGAAACAAGGACCCGTGAAATACTAAGAACGCTGATATCAAATAAACTGGTCAGAATTACCGCAGAAACTAAAAAACGCAGGTATGTCAGAGTATCAAACCAAAAATAAAAAGACCGGCGAATTCTAAGAGAAGGCCGGCGGATTCCCATTCAATTAACCCGGCGCCAGAAATAAGCCCTGTCCATAATGGAACATGTCGCTCAATACAGTGCGAGAGAGATGGGGGAATTTCTCGTATTGAATCCCTCCAAAACAAGAAAGCTGATAAATGAACTTTTCAACAAGGGGAAATGCGTCCACATGAAGCATTTGGAATAAACCGCATAGCGATCATTTTGATGGCCTGCTCTTTTAGAATCTGTCGGAATAGCGTTAAATAACGGTAGCCCAAAAGCGGCTGTCCCATGTTCTTGCCGGCTGATATGGAAGAGGCGTCAGCTAGTGCTAATCAGCCCATAATTAACCAGACAATGCGTCTCATTCGTATGATGCTCTCTAATCAACATTGCTTTTCATCGTTTATTTCTACGAATTACTCTACGAATTTCGCAAGAGTAAAGAAAAACCGCACTGTTATGCGGCATTCCAAACTATAAATGGTGAGCGCTAACAGTCTTAACCACTTTGCTTTACCACGCACCAAGATGTAAAACAGCGCATTTCATGGCATATTCCGCTCTTAGAAGAAAAAAGAATATGCATCTCAGTGCATCTGAATTCAAGTGATAGGAGATGATTGGCCCCCGAATGGCCCCCGCAATCTCATATTCTGTGAATCAACTGAACCGATAGCAAATATCGGTTCTTTTTTATGGAAGGAGATATTCCTATGAAGGAAACAACAACCATTCAGGATCTGCAGGAAAGGCAGATCTGGTGTACATATATTCTCCAGCAGTTGCAGGGGAAGGTAAAAAAGGTTCCGCTGAAAGATGGACGCATGGTAAGCGTCAGGGATGACGCCACCTATTCGACGTTCTCTGAAGCAAAGGAACTGGAAGAACATGGACTTGCTGATGGGATTGGTTTCAGGATCGGCAATGGAATTGCTGGAATTGATCTGGACCATGTTGTGTCAGATGGCAAGCTTTCAGATCTGGCAAATGAGATCGTCAGCACAATGCAGACATATGCAGAGTATTCTCCCTCAAAAACAGGGATTCATCTGCTGTTTATGCTTGAACAGCCCATAAGCTACGATACTTCAAGGTACTAAGTCATGACCACCAGCTCTGCTGGTGGTTTGCGCATATCCCTCCGGGATTCATTTCTTCCATCGCCTAAAGGCGAGGTCTAGTCGACCATTTTTTATAGGCTACTTCCTAAAGGAAGCTTATCCCTCAATTCGATCTGAATTTTCCTGTTCCGTTATATACTTCTTTATTGTCTCTTCGTTCACGTTTCCAACGGTTTCGCAATAGTATCCTCTTGCCCAGAAATGTCGTCCATATTTGTCACGCTTTTCCGGATGCCGATCGAAGATCATCAGTGAACTCTTTCCTTTAATTCGTGACATCGCCGTCGATATACTGATCTTGGGCGGAACTGATATATACATGTGAACATGATCGCTGCATACTGCCCCTTTGATCAACTTGATTCCTTCTATTTCACATACTCTGCGTAAGATTTCGACAACATCCCTCCTCAGCTCTCCGTACATTTTCTTTCTTGCGCCGATACTTCGGAATAAATACTACGTGATAAGTACAGTTATATTTGGTATGTGCTAGACTTTCATTGTCCATTGGACTACCTTGCCTTTCTATGATTGTGGTTGACTAGACCCACTTTCATGATAAAGCAAGGTTTTTCTTTTGGTGCTCCTGTCAAAGCTACTGCTTATTCCGTTCGCCCCACTTCAAGTGGGGGATTAATGGTTGAATCATTTATCGTAGAAAACGGATTGTCGAAATCTGGTAAGGTATCAGAAGATGGAAAGATTCATGATCCGTATCGAGTAGATTATTTGCGGGACCATTTCAGAGAAATTCTGAAAGCGGTAAATACAGATCGTGTTCCTCTGATAGGTTATACCATGTGGGCTCCGATTGATCTCATCTCTCTGAGCAGCAGAGAAGCAGAAAAGCGCTATGGCTTTGTCTTTGTAGATCTGGACAATTCAGGAAACGGAACTTATCAACGAAAAAAGAAAGACTCCTTCTTCTGGATGAAAAAAGTAATTGCTTCAAACGGCAATGACCTGGAATAGCTATTTCTTCTCAAAGGCAAGTTCCTGTTTCATTTCCATCTCTGCATGATGCAGTGCATTCTTCCAGATGAAGAACAGGTAGATGGATGCAGAGATCCAGGCAGACTGATCGGTGAAGCAGATTGCTGTATAACCGTACAGCGGAACAAAGATTGAAGAAACTGCACAGCGTGCAATCATCTCTATGATTCCGCCGATCATGGCCTGTCTGCTCCAGCCTAGACCCTGAACACTCATGCGCTTCGTGATCAGGAAACCAAGCACCCAGTAGAACTTTCCGAGCGAACTCAGATATCTGCCTCCAGCATCAAGGACTTCCGCATTCTCTGCAGATACAAACAGCATGCATAGATCTCTGCCGAAGAAGACCAGAATCAGACCGGCAAGGATTCCATAAGTGACCCCGATTGTGATTGCGGCATGTTCACCCTGCCGGATGCGGTCTGGCTTGCAGGCTCCGCGATTTTGCGAGATGAAGGTGGAAATAGCAACGCCAAGCGCATCAAACGGGCAGAGCGTGAACTGCTTGATCTTGACGCCGGCAGCGAAGCCGGAAACATAAATGGTTCCAAGACCGTTGTTCGCCGTCTGCATCACCATGGATCCGATGGCAGTAATCGAAAACTGCAAGCCCATGGGCAGTCCCTGGTTCAGCAGTCCTCTGGTCATCTCTTGATAAAATGCTTTTTCTTCTTTCGAAGGAACCAGGATCCTGAACTTCTTTCTGATCAGAAGAAGGCAGAGGATTCCGCTGACTCCCCGGGAGAAGATTGTGGCGATCGCTCTCAGGATTGCAGAAAGATAATTGTAGAGAAGTGTGCAGGGAATTCCGAGGAAGATGATGAAGAGATAGGTTTCTGCATCTTCAGCAATCTCTGCAGGTGTCTGCAGAAGATGAACAATCTCCGTATTCAGAAGACAGGTAGTCAGAGTCAGGATCAGAGCAATGACAGCAGCCAGAATTGCGCCAAGAAATACATACTGGCGCATTTTCTTTTCATTGCCAGCTCCGAAGGACGATGCGACCGGTATCGCAAAGCCGGCAGTACAGCCCTGGCAGAAGCCGAGAGCCATGAACTGAACCGAAGAGGAAGACCCTACTGCTGCCAAAGCATCGGCCCCTAATGTCTGACCGACAATAGCAGAATCTGCCGGGTTGTAAGTCTGCTGGAATAGGTTTCCTAATAACAGCGGAAGCGTGAATGCCAATAGCTGCTTCCAGATGTTTCCTTCTGTCATTGCTTTCTTCAGGAGATTCCCCTTTCAGACGATAACGTCTACTCTATTCATTTCCTGGTTTCTTGTTAAATATCGATTTCATCATGCGATGATACCTTCCGGCCTGATGATTTCTGAGGGTCTCTTAAAAGAGAAAACGTTGTGAAGAAAAAAACTAGTCCATCCCCTATTCCATGTATACGGGATTAGACTATAATGAGTTCAGAGATTCATGCCTGCAGGTTTCTAATAATTTCTAGAAGGGGAAAATTCATGAAAACCAAACAGCACCTGAAGAAGCTTTTCTGCATCGGAATTGTTTTAACGCTGGTCGGTAGTATTTTTGCAAGTCTGTTCAACTCCGGAATGGGCTCCGTAAAGGTGAGCCGGATCCGCTTTGATGGCGGACATGGAGAACTGAGCGGACTTCTGTACATGCCGAAGGATGTATCTGAAGACAATCCGGCACCTACGATCATTGTCACGCATGGCTATCTGAATTCCTGTGAAATGCAGGATGCCAATGCAATTGAACTGTCCAGAAGAGGCTTTGTTGTCCTGGCGCTGGACCAGTATGATCATGGTCATTCAAATCTGTCAGAAGAGAATTACAGCGATGCCTCGTTCTTCGGAGTATGGCTGCCTTTCTGGCTGAATTCCATGAATGACGCAGTGCAGTATATGTATGAGCAGCCGTATGTGCTGAAAGATTCCGATGGAAATGGAATCATCGGCATTGAAGGTCATTCCATGGGCGGTTTCTCTACGACGATGGCGCTTGCAATGGATGAAAGTCAGTATGCAGAGACAGGAATTCGAAAAGTTTTTGCGGGTCTTACAGAAGGCTCTGACTTCAGCTACAGTTCGATTCTGAATATTGATGCGGCGACTGCAGACGCACTGGGCGGCGGCAGATATATGGGAAAGGTTGCTGCGCAGTATGATGAGTTCTTCTTCAATGCAGGGGAAGAGGAAGGAACGGTCAGAAAGAAAGACTTCGTTTCAACTTCTGATGGTGAGACATTCCTGGAGCTTACAAAGCCAGGAACTCCGGGAACCTGGTATGAAACGGCAGATGGCGGGAATCGGATAGTTTATGAACCTGCACAGACGCATCCATGGAACCACTTTTCCAAGACAACAACAGCAGATGCGATCAGCTTCTTCATGACTGCATTTGCAGACTACAGCAGCCAGCTGAAGGATATTTCAGCTGACAGTCAGATCTGGCAGTGGAAAGAAGCATGTGAGTGCATCGCACTGATCGGGTTTGTGATTCTGCTGATCGCTTTCGGAGAACTGTTTACGGAGGTTCCGGTATTCTCAGCAGCTGCTACTGGCGAACTTGCAGTGTCGCCTGCTGAGAAAGGAAGTTCCAGAGCGGCGTCAGTCATCGTTCTGATCATTGCATCACTGCTTCCGTCCATCTTCTTCTATGGCCTTGTGAACGGGCAGCCTGGTACTGGAAGTGTGCTGGTGCTCTTCTGGCTGGCCATTGCGTCGGCTGCTGCTGGAGTGATTGCATTATTCCGGAATAAGGAAAAGAATACTCGAATCGGCGCAGGATGCGCAGTTCTATTCAGCTGCCTGCTTGCAGTCGTATGCAGAACTACGATGTACAGCAATAATCAGTTCTGGACAGCGGTCGGTCTGAATTCCATTGTCTACTGGACTGTGGCAAGCGGACTGATCTGTGCAGTGGTTCTGAGTCTGGTATATACGTTCATGCTGGCAAAGCAGGGTTATACTTGGAAAGACTATGGTATCGTATGGAAACCGAAGACCATTCTTGCTGGATTGTGTGCTGGATTGCTGGCGGTGGTTGCAGGCTATGCAGTACTGTTCCTGGTAGATGCAGTCTTCAAGACAGACTTCCGAATCTGGACATTTGCGTTCAAGACATTTGATGCATCGTATCTGCCGGCAATGATCCGGTATATTCCAAGCTTCCTGCTGTACTACCTGATGTCTACCATCAGCATTACCGTGAATACGAATAAAGAGAATCTTCAAGGATGGAAAGGCTATGTGACCGCTGTGCTGATGAATGCTGGCGGACCTGCATTATGGGTGGTCATTCAATATGGGACGCTATTTGCGACCGGAACTGCTTTTTATCCGGATGCTGCATTATCCGGAATCATGATTATCGCTATGGTTCCTACACTGGCAGTTGCTGCTGTGATCTCAAGAGCACTCTATAAGAAGACAGGCAATGTCTGGACTGCGGCATTCCTGAACGGAATTCTGATTACAGTGATGTCGGTAGCTAATACATTTGTGGTATTCCGCTGAGAAAACAGAATCAGTGCTTCCGTATAACAATTCATGCAGAACTGATTAATTGAGACAATTAGGCTCTCCAAAAAGGTTGGGGGAGAAGCCCAAAACCTTGGGGGAGACTTTGGGGGAGAAAGCGTGTTGAGTTTGGGGGAGACTTTGGGGGAGAGGCCCTGAAATGACTCTGAAATGAAAAAGGTCCGGAAGCTGCCGGGTTCACAGTGATGTGACCTTTGGCTTCCGGATTTTCTTGTGGGGCAGTATGACAGAAGAGATGATCCTCTGTCATCGATCTGGCAGGAGTGCTGCGTCAACGACTTTCCTCCGTATTATTTATCTAATGAGGTATCCTGCTTGCCGCTTTGTTTACTGTATGGGCCGCGCTTCTTTCCGGTAGAAGTATGAACGTCTTCGCGGCTGCGAGGTATCGCAAGCATTGGTTTCTGCTCACGTGTTGCCCAAAGGATTCTGTTGCGGGTGTATTCGAAATTACTGACGCCTCTGGATTGTCTTTTGAGATCCTTTGGCAGGACGTTAAATCCCTCCATGGGGCCGTTGGACAGTCGTGTCATCATCTCGTTAGAGTTCTTTCTGTCAGCTCCGGAGATGTAGGTAAAAGAGTTGACGATGTTGTCATGATACGTCTTCAGAGTGACAGCAATCTCCCTGAACATGGAGAGATCACTGTTCTGATAAGTATCAATGATCTTATTCAGATCTTCCGAAGCTCCTTCGGGATCGTTGACGTGTCTCTTATTGAATTGGACATACAATTCTTTGAGGTCACGAATCTTCGAAAAGTTCTTGTCCAGTCCCAAGAAATTCTTCTCATAAACGTAGGGATCAAAGTAATATTCATTTCCGCGTTTTGAAGTACGCCAGCCAGCCGTGAAGTCGATGTCATCATGATTTTTCAGAAGGAAGTAGTCATAACGTCTCAGATAAGTGACCTCGCGTGATTCACGCATCGTCTTATGGCTTGCGTTATTTCTGTAATTCTTTTCTTTCAGTTCCTTTCTGTCGAGCTCCTGATATTTCTTCATGACCATGCGAATATACTGCCTGATCCGGTTGATGATCAGCTGAATCACATGAAAACTATCAACGATCGCAATGGCATTGTAGAAGTATCTCTGCACGTAATTGATATATGGCTTGTACATATCGCAGATCAGATACTTGACGCCTGCACGCTCTTCCCTCGGGATATTGAGGAAGTATTCCTGTGAAGTGCTCTCATAGCTGTTTGGCAGCATATCAATCACCTGACCGCTCTTGAAATCCATGATTACCAGGCTGTACAGATCTCTACGGTCATATACCATGTGAACCTCATCCACACAGATCGCCTCCGTGAATTTCAGGCGGGGCATATTCACGTACTGCATAAATGTTGTCATAACATAGGTATCTGATACATTGAAGCGTACAGCAACCTGCCTGGCCGTGACATGCAGGTCTTTCATCTCATTTACGATCATGATCGGGACCAGCGAGGTGTTCTGCTTGTAGTCCTCCAGAAAATTGAATCGGTCGTGCGTATAGAAATTACAGTTTCGGCAGTGCCACTTGCGTTCTTTGACGTGCAGAATCAGCTTATAGCCGTCCTGCATGACAGGGTGGTTTACCTTTCGCACACGAATACCTTTAGATTCCATCCGGCATCCGCATTCAGGGCAGAACATCACCTGATCTTTCTTCTGCAGAGTGACCTCAATAGTGTCGCTGCTTATCTGAACATCGGTGACGTCTGCAGAATCATCACCAAGTCTCAAAATCCTTGTTATACTTTCTTTGTTAATCATCGCTCCTTCGTCGTTGACTCAGCAATCACCATGATAGGAGCGAAAAAGAGTGGCTGGCAAGGTATATCCCCGCTGGTCACTCTTTCCTTTTATTCTTGAAATATGTCAATAAAATTCAAATGAATCCCGGTCCCCCAAAGTTGAATTCAGGAGGTCCCCCAAAGTGGTCCCCCAAACTTCACTCCCCCAAGGATTTTGGAGACCCGACAATTAACGTCGGGCTGGCAATCTGTCAGCCCTTTTGTCTGCATGCATTTCTGCTGATAGCTTTGAGGGACTGAATCAATGGAAATAAACCCACTGGTCACGGATATGCATGCATGATATATTGAAATCACGCATTCTGAGTAATCTCTGCTGCAATTACTGAAATTTCCTGATATAGGAATCATCAATGACTGACCGGACTTGAAGAATCTGAATAGCACAATCACCAACACAGTGGATGCTGAAGTTGAACACAAATTTACCGATTTCAATGTTCAACAGAGCAATCGGGAGGCAGAGCGAAAGCAAGAGCTCAATAAAAGCGATACTGCGGAACAGGATGCCGTAATCAATGAAAAGTTTGACGCGATGCAGAAGCAGGCAGAAGAAAGCTTCAGTCAAGACCTGGTTAGCGTCATCAACACAATCGTTTCCACTGCTCAAACAGATGCAGTCAGACATGTGGAAACGGCTATTCAGCAGCGAAAAAACGATTCTGTAGAGGATGAAGTTCGCGGCCCTCTTCGTGGATTTGCGAGGACCATTCCATCATTTCTTATGGCATATGGGAGTGATGCCAAGATTACGCTTGAGAACTTCGATGCAATTGTCCCTGATAACGTGTTCATTGAAGTTACGAGCATTAGTCTGGAGCAATTCCGATTCCTTCGCGATGGTGGTGATTACCAAGCAAATGATGGCACGACGAAACACTATCCCGGGCATCTGTTCGATGGAGTTGTATTCAACGATTCAGTGACCGAATTCATGAATCTGAAGAATAAGCTTTCCAACTATTTTGATGAAACGAACCAGAAAGATATTTTCGATTATATTCCGCCCCAGAAGACCAACCAGATCTTCACTCCCCGCAAGGTTGTCAAGGAAATGGTTGACCTGCTCGAGAAAGAGAATCCTGGCTGTTTTGATCGCGATGATGTTACCTTTGCAGATCTCTATATGAAGTCGGGAATGTATATCACAGAAATTGTTAAACGTCTGTATAACAGCCCAAGGCTTCAGGAACTCTATCCCGACCCTGTAAAGAGACTGAATCATATCTTTGCAAAGCAGGTTTATGGACTTACACCAACTGAAATTATCTATCGGATCTGCCTTTCCTACATTCTTGGATTCAGCAACAATATAACGATTGAAAAGAATATTATTCGCAAGTGTGATGCTTTGAAATATTCAAAAAATGGAACTTTCGAGCAAGAATTGATAAAGCTTTTCCCAGGTTTGAAAAGCGGTATTCAAGAGAAGGAAAAATAGCTTGAGCTAATCAGCCCGTAATTAACCAGACAATGCGTTTCATTCGTATGATGCTCTTTAATCAGCATTGCTTTCCATCGTTAATTTCTACGAATTACTATACGAATTTCGCAAGAGTAAAGAAAAACCGCACTGTTATGCGGCATTCCAGACTATAAATGGTGAGCGCTAAGGGACTCGAACCCATGACCCCTTCCACGTCAAGGAAGTGCTCTCCCAACTGAGCTAAGCACTCATAGCTTGTTAATAATACCATGGTGACAGTAAAATGGAAAGAGCGAAATTAGGCCACCTATGAAGATCCTGGT
The DNA here is from genome assembly GCF_900240265.1 of Galactobacillus timonensis. Taxonomy (NCBI): domain Bacteria; kingdom Bacillati; phylum Bacillota; class Erysipelotrichia; order Erysipelotrichales; family Erysipelotrichaceae; genus Galactobacillus; species Galactobacillus timonensis. The sequence continues at coordinate 921,358 of NZ_LT964739.1, read as the reverse complement.
ACTGAAAACGGAAGATCGAAAAGACGATGGGCCGGATCATATTATCCAGCCCATGGCCGACGCATCTGGTGCAGAGCTTCAGTTTATTTCTGTTCCTTCTGCTCTGCACCCATGCACCGGCTGCGGCAAATGCGCGCGTACGCATTCCTGCACATTTGATGACGCGCTTGGGGATATAGTCAACGCCGTCTCTGACAGTGACGGCATACTGTTTCTGACATCACTGCTTTATGGCTGCCCAGACATCACATTCATCAATCTCATCAAACGTCTCTGTACATCCCGTCCCGACGTTCTTCGTCATAAGCCGGTATCTGTCATCGGCATCACGCGCAGTCAGGCATCCGGCATGGATCTCTCGGAAATCGATAACCTTCTGAACTGTGCCTCGATGATCCGCATCTTTGGCCCCTATGGCATGGTTATTACCACGGTGATGAACGAGGAAGATGCGATTCGTCTGCGTACTGCCGCTGTCAATTTAATGTGGGCCGCCGCCTCCTTAACAAATGAGCGCCCCGGGCTTGAACCCATGCCCAGAGCACCCTATCGCATCCGTTAAAGAAGACCCAGCAGATCCTGGCGCGTCAGTTTGGCGCTCGAGAATCCGTCGCCCGACAAAATCCGGTCCGCAAGATCGGATTTTTCTGTCTGCAGCTGCAGAATCCGCTCCTCAACCGTATCCTTCATGATCAGTTTCTCAATCGTCACAACGTTCTTCTGACCGATGCGATGCACACGGTCCGATGCCTGGTTTTCTACCGAAACATTCCACCACGGATCATAGTGAATCACAATGTCCGCCGCCGTTAGATTCAATCCCGTACCGCCGGCCTTGAGCGAAATGCAGAACACCGGAACATCCTTGTTTTTGAGGTCCTGGAACTGCGACACAAGCTGCGCCCGCTCCTCTTTCGGCGTCTTTCCTTCCAAGAGATAGTAATTGATGCCGTTCTCCTTCAGCTTCCGCATCAAGAGGTCGAGCATGCTTGTAAACTGTGAAAACAGCAGAACCTTATGTCCCCCTTCAATCGCTTCCTGCACCATGTCGATGGCAAGGTCCTTTTTCGCACTATTGCCATCATAATGATCAAACACCAGGCTCGGATCACAGCAGATCTGCCGCAGCTTCGTCAACTGCGCCAGAACCGCAATCTTATTTTCCCTGAACTCCTCATCACTCTGACGCTCCAGTATCAGCTTCAGCTGCGCAACTGTCGCATCATAGAGCTGCTTCTGCGTTTCTTCCAGTGCCGCATACTTGACTTCCTCAATCTTCGGCGGAAGATCCTTCAGCACATTGCTCTTCAGACGCCGCAGCACAAAGGGCTCAATCATCTGCTTCAGACGAAGCTCCGCACCCTCATCCCCGTCGCGCACCACCGGGTTTTCATATTCATCACGGAACCGCGTGTAGTTATAAAGATACCCCGGCAGAAGATAGTCAAAAATACTCCAAAGCTCCGAAAGCCTGTTCTCAATCGGCGTACCCGTCAGAGCGATGCGGAACCCTGCATGAATACTCTTTACCGCCTGAGCGGCCTGCGTATCCGGATTCTTGATGTACTGCGCCTCATCGATCACTTCAAAGGCAAAGTCCATCGCATCATACACTTCCATGTCCCGCTTCATACTGTCATAGGACGTGATCAGAATATCGTTCGGCCCCGCTTCTTTAATCTTTTCATGGCGCATTTCCATCGTCCCCGTAATCAGGCGACATTCCAGCTGCGGCGCAAAGCGGCGCACCTCGGAGCCCCAGTTGTACACCACCGATGCCGGACACACAATCAGCGTCCGACCATCCCTGCTGCGGGCCGCAAGGAAGGCAATCGTCTCCAGCGTCTTGCCAAGACCCATCTCATCTGCCAAAAGCCCGCCGAAGCCATTGTCCCTCAACGCACATAACCACCGGTAGCCTTCGATCTGATACGGGCGAAGCTGCGCATGAATATCGGGCAGTGGATAGTTTTTCTCACTCGTATCCTTCATGTCCCGGACCAGGGAGCCGAAGCTTTCATCAAAGTCAAACTTCTGAGCCTCCGGATCTTCTTCCTGCTCACGTGACAGGTGGTAGGCACGGTACTTCGGCAGCTGCACCGTCCCCTTCTTCAGCTGTGCCGCACTCAGACCGAGCTGCGCCCGCAGCTGTTCCAGATCCCCCAGATCCTTGTCAGGCTCAATGAAGGCACCGTTTCTGAGACGGTAGAACTTCTTTTTTGGATCATAGTGATTCAGAATATCTGCCAGCTGGTCCAGCGACACATTTTCCGGCACCAGATCCAGCTGCAGAAGGTCGTGTTTCACACTGACACCGACCTTGAACCGCGGCCGGTTCGTCACCAGATTCATCCGCTTCAGCGCATCGCTCACATACACTTCCGCCACATCCTGCAGAGCAGGAATCCCCGTCTTGAGAAGGTTGTACATCGACGCCTCCTCATCCGCCCGCAGCTCCTGGGGCGTATAGATGTTGAACCACGGCTTCAGCCTGTTCAGGAAAATCTGTTCCGCCGTCCGGTTGCGTCTTTCAAGATCACGATCATCCCCGCCGCAGATGCTGTAACTGCTCTCATCCGGATATACCGCATCGCAGCGCCCAATGATCATATTCCTGTCCGGCGCATCGAGATAGATGCGGAACACCGGCCTCGCCTTGTTTGCATTTTCCGGCACATACGTATCGCCCTGCAGATCAAAGCAGCCCGCCTCCATCAGCGGCGTCAGAAAGATCGACAGCGTCCCGAGATCCTTTGTCGAAACGTAATTCATTTTCCCCTCAAGAGTATCGATGAACTTCAGCGCCTTCCCATACTCTTTATTCGAGCGGGGAACGCGATACAGAACAGTGCCCTCATCTCCCTGAGAGACCACCATGTACCACCACGAAGCACCCTGCACATTATCCACAGAGCCGTTGCAGATATACCAGCCGCCATTGGTCTTCGTAAAGATCAGTGGAAGTTTATATACGTCCTTTACAACCTGCACCGCAACGGCTGCACGAACCGAATTGCCCCTCATCGCCCGCAGCTGCTTTCCTTCTTCCAGATCAAAGAAACGGTCCAGTATTTCTCCCTGCAACGTAACGGCCCTGCCATCGAGCGGATTGAACGGCATCGACGCATTCCTGTCCTCGTAATAGGTACCGTCCACGAGCCGCAGCAGATCCATCAGCTGCCGCGACTCCTCATCGAATACATCCAGTGATCCCGTAAAGGCAAGGTTCTTTCCAAAGCTCAGAAAGTCATGGTTCTCACAGCCCCTGACCAGCTCCCCGACATTGCGCACCTGGTACATGTGCTTGCCGCGATAGCCGATCTGAAACAGGAACTGCATGCCGCTGTGCCAGCTTTCCGCAATCAGCGGCTCCAAATGCACCGGCGACTCCGGCGAAACGGATACAGGCTCCGCCTCCGTCAAGACGCTTTCAATTCCCCGATCCGTCTCAGGCTCCGGGAGAAAGCTCCAGTCCCCTTTCTTTTCGTATTGGTCCAGAAGCCAGGCAGCCGTAATGACCTGATGATCGCAGCACCTTCCGCTGACGCCCTGATAACAGGTGCAGCCGCCCTTCAGGATCTTCCTCGTATCCGGATCAAAGTCGATATAGCAGTCCGACGTATAGCCGCTCGAATAGTACATACTGTCTTCGACGGATGCCGTCACATGAATCATATGTTCCCCGGGAAGCTCAACGCCCCCGATTACACGGATCTTCTGCGGATGGTTCTGCGCAAATTTCCATACCTTGGGGCCGACAGCCTTTTCACCGGATTCCTTCGTCAGTTCTTCCATCTTCCCCGTTCCGCGGAAACTGCCGAAATCCAGCGTATCATCGTCATGTTCATATCCGGAATAGTATGATCTGCGCATCGTTCCCCCTCCCCGTCCAGAAATCCTTCCCATCATTTTATACGAAAGAAAAACGCAATGAGACCGCCAGCGAAGGAATGTATATGGAACAAAGAGGTTCCAGCGGCCGCAATATCATTCAATGTTTCCTTTATTTACGCACAATTTTGTCATTTTTCCACCAGGAGTTCACATTAAGTTCACATTTCCTTCCTAGGATATTAGTGTCTTCCAAAAGAAGACAACAATTAATTTCTTTCCCCCTCCAATCAAAGAAATTGATAGTTTACATTAGAAAAGAACTCCTTCCCCGGGAGTTCTCTTTCGTATTATGTACCTACAAACCAAATCCGATTTACCGAACATCACAAAGAAAACGGCCGTACAAAAGCATTTCAAGCACTTTTCTCCATTCTCGTACTGGCAAAGTATCTATATACCTATATCTGCGATTCCAATTTTTCTGCAAACGTCCGGATGGTGCCTTTACAAAGCCTTTTTCTTAACTTTTGGCTTAATTAGCGACTTGGTGATTTTCTTGAGCACTGTACCAGAATAAGTACAGTGCTTATGGGGTATCGGCTTAGACTACTCTTAGAGAGAGGCAGAAAACCATGTCAGATACCGAAGATCTTCAGAAAATAACCAGCATGTACTCAAGTCTGTACCAGTATCAGAAGGATAAGCTCCTGTCTGATCTGGAAAACTGTGCCATCCTGAATAAAACTTCTCAGAGTTACTGCATCAAGGTATGCCCTAAGTGCGGTTCTGAGACTCCGAACTGGACCAGAGGAGGCAGAGCCAATTCCGGAAAGCAGATGCTTCTATGTCATTCCTGCAATCACAGAACTGTAGTCGACTATGGACAGCTTACCTACTATTCCCAGCAGGATCGTTCCAAATGGGATCAGCTGATCAAGGATACTCTTCAGCAGGTTCCGGTTCATACGACTGCTCAGAATCTTGGCATCAGTACCTATACTGTCTGGAGAATGCGGATGAAGTTCCTGCACGCTCTGGAATCCATTGCCAGCGAAACAGTGGTTTCAAACGAGATAGAGATGGACGAGAAGTACATTCTGAACAGCCATAAAGGCGAGAAACGAGAAGATGTTAAGCCGCGCCACAGAGGAGAGAAAGCCTCAAAGCGTGGCCTTTCCGATGAACAGGTATGCCTCGTCACTGCTGTCCAGAGAGAAGGAGATGCAGTACTGAGAGCTACCAACATGGCTACTCCGAAGGAAGAAGACATTGCCAAGATCGGCCCAAACTTTGCAGAGCATAGCTTTGTATGGATTGATGGCAAGACTGCCTATCAGAAAGTACTTGCTTGGAAGAACTGCGAATTCCGAGTTCTCGGTGATCACAAGTCCTATACTTCCATCGACCACCTGAACAATGTTAACTCCTTCCATTCCAAGATTGATGAATGGAACCGTGGGTACAGAGGAGTGGCAACGAAGTACATCAACAGATATGCTGCACTATTGGTAATGGTAAGGAAGTATGCAGGAATGCATGCCGATGAGGTACTGCTGAAGGTCAAAACAGTGCTCAATGACGTTTCTGACTTCTTCAGGATCTGCGATATGAAGACTACTGACCTATTTGCCTATTAGGCTAGATCACCAACCTGCAAATTAAGCCTANGAATGCATGCCGATGAGGTACTGCTGAAGGTCAAAACAGTGCTCAATGACGTTTCTGACTTCTTCAGGATCTGCGATATGAAGACTACTGACCTATTTGCCTATTAGGCTAGATCACCAACCTGCAAATTAAGCCTAACTTTTCCCATCTCCTTACTGGCAAAGTCAGAGAGTACCTATATACCTATATCCGTAATGCAATTATGAAGCAGAACCTCTGAATTTGCCTTCACTACGGTATATTCTGCGATTTTCCTTTCTGCAAAGTGGCAAAGCCTGAAAGTCTCTATGTACCTATTTCGGCAGTTACGATTTTCCTTACCCTGTCCCGATTGTGCCTTTATAAAGCTGTTTTCTACGCTTTTTACGCCTTCGTACCGGCAAAGTGACAGCCTTGAAATCGCGCGTTTACTTGAAAATGACCCTCTGCTATAATGTGACAGCATACGTGGAAAGGAGTGTATCAATCCTATGCTGAACGGAATGTTAATGGTTGTCAGCGCGCTGATGATCATCATCACACTGCTGCAGAGCGGAAAATCTGACGGTATCTCCGGAGCCTTCACAGGCAACGGCGGTCTGAATCTGTTTGCCAACGTCAAAGAGCGCGGCCCCGAAAAAGTCATCTCGTACCTGACGATGATTCTGGGCATCCTCTTCTTTGTTCTGGTTATTCTGATTCGTCTGCGTTAAGATCCTGAAGCACTGGCCGGGTGATGATTCACCCGGCTGTTTTTTTTGCGATAATAAAAGAAAACGAAGAAGAGAAAGGGAGATGAAACCATGGAAGACTCAATTCTGAAGCTGCTCAGCAGTGTGCGCCCTTATACATATACAAAGGAAATGATCGCTGAAGCCCTCGGCCTCAAGCGCAGCAGCGAACTCATCGAGCTTGCCGACACCCTTGATACCATGGAGGAAAACGATCAGATCGTCCGCAGGAAGGGCGGTACCTACGCCACCATCGAACAGGCCGGCTATGTTCAGGGCATCATCCACATCAACCGCCGCGGCACCGGCTTCATCGACCGCGACAACGACCTCTCCATCATGGTGCCGGCAGATGAGCTCACCGCGGCCATGAACGGCGACACCGTTCTGGTCAACCATGTCCATTACGATGATTACGGCGAAAAACTTCAGGGCAGCCTTGTCAAGGTCGTCAAGCATGCCACGACGACCGTTGTCGGAACCTTCCGCATGGATTACCGTCATCTTCACTTCGTCCCAGACGATGAACAGCTCCAGGACAAATCCATCGATCTGCGCCTGCCGAAGGGCTTTCTGCCCCAGGAAGGTCTCAAGATCATCTGCACCATCGAAAAGTACGGCCAGCCGCTGGTTCTCGCATATGAAGCAACCATCGGAAATATCAAGGAGCCGGGTGTCGATATCCTTTCCGTTCTTCTGGAAAGCGGAATCGATCCCGTCTTCCCCGACGATGTAAAGGAACAGGTCAAAACTATCCCCATGGAAGTACAGCCTGGAGAACTTGAGGGGCGCGTCAATCTCACCGAAGATCCTACCGTCACCATTGACGGAGACGATTCGAAGGACTTCGACGACGCTGTCAGTGTCGCAAAGGACGGCGACGGATGGCGTCTGCGCGTCTCGATTGCCGATGTTTCGCACTATGTAACCCAGGATTCTCCACTCGACAAGGAAGCCTACAAGCGCGGCTGCAGCACCTATGTCACCGACCGCGTCGTACCGATGCTGCCGGAAGAATTGAGCAACGGCATCTGTTCCCTGAATCCGCATGTAGTCCGCCTCACCAACACCTGCGAAATGCACGTTGCCAAAGACGGCACCGTCACCTCAAAGATGGTGTATGCCTCCTATATCCGTTCCTTTGCCCGCATGACGTATCACAACGTCAACCTGATTCTGGACGGTGACGCAGAGAAGCAGAAGGAATACAGCTTCCTGGGCTCACTGTTCTTTGATCTTCGCGACTGCGCCGATGCAATCCGCAGTGAGCGCACCCGCAAAGGCGCCATCGACTTCGATACACCGGAAGCCGAAATCATCGTCGACGAAAACGGCCACCCGACCGATATCCGCATGCGCCAGCGCGGCCACGCGGAACGCATGATCGAAGACTGCATGATCGCAGCCAACGTAGCGATTGCCGAACTGATGAACGCAAAGGACATCCCCTGCGTCTACCGTATCCATGAAACACCGAAGCCGCGCAAGCTCAAGGACTTCCAGCGCATCGGCTACGTACTCAATCATCCCTTCACCTATAAGGGCGACATTACGCCGAAAGCCATTCAGAGCTATCTCGGCAGTCTGGAAGATACACCCGAGTACCCGATTCTCTCCATGGCCATGCTCCGGTGCATGCAGAAGGCAAGATACGATAGGAGCTGCCTTGGACACTTCGGCCTGGCGGAGCAGTACTATCTCCATTTCACGTCACCGATCCGCCGCTATCCGGATTTAATCGTCCACCGCATGCTGCGGAAGTATATGTATGAAAATGCGGAAGGCGACAGGTTCGCCGACAACAAGCGCATGGACGATGACGCAGAACAGTCGAGCATCCGTGAACGCGCCTCTGCCGACGCCGAATTTGCCTGCGAAGACATGAAGAAGGCCGAGTATATGCAGGATCATGTCGGCGAGGTTGTCGAAGGCATCATCAGTTCCGTCACCTCGTTCGGCTTCTTCGTCCAGCTGCCCAACACCATCGAAGGCCTCGTCAGTATCTACAGCCTGCCCGGTGACTTCGACTATGATGCGGACCGTCTCGCCCTGGTATCCTGGTATCCCAAGGCCGAATACCATGTCGGCATGAAGGTAACCGTCACCGTCGCGGAAGCCGATAAAGAGAAAGGTCAGATAACGTTCGAACTCGTTCAGCCTTCCAGTGCAAACAAAGACAGAAAACCGGCCGCCAAACGTCAAGGTGAGCATCAGACACACACTGACAAGCGGCAGGCAAAGAAACCATCCATCGACCGTCGGTCATCCCGTGACCGTCGTCGCTCGGCTGCGCCGAAGTCTGAGAAGACAAGGGACGGTTATCCTTCCCGTGACAGGAAGCCGTATAATCGTTCTGCAGCATCACGGAAACACGCAACAGGAAAGAAAGGATCCTTCCACGGATCTGTAAAGGCATCAGGATATGGAACAAAAGGAAAAGGTGAAAATCGTCGCAGAAAACCGAAAGGCAAGGCATGAATACTTCCTTGAAGAACGGATCGAAACCGGCATCGTACTGACCGGTACCGAAATTAAATCGATCCGCGACGGCAAGGTGCAGTTCAAGGATGCCTACATCTCAATCCGCAACGGCGAAGCGTGGATCAAGGGGATGCACATTTCGCCTTACCGCTATGGCAACGTGTTCAACGTCGATGAGACGCGTGACCGCAAGCTTCTTCTGCATAAGTCAGAGATCCGCAAGCTCTATGACAAGGTACGCCTCAAGGGATATACTCTGATTCCGGTCCGCATGTATCTGAAGAATGGGCTGGCAAAGATGGAGATCGCCCTTGCCAAGGGCAAAGACCTCTACGACAAGCGTCAGACCAGTAAGGACCGCGACGCCAAGCGTGCCGTCGAAAAGGCAATGAAGCACGCCCGCTGACCGTTTGCGCAAAGGCTTCCGGAGAATCGCTCCGGAGGCTTTTTTCATTTTTTCCGTCATTATTTTCATCTGTCTGTGGATTTTCGAATTTGAAGCCGGTAAACGAAAGCCGCCAAACCGCGATCTTATAAAAAACGGCCGGGAAAACCCATGAGCTTTAGCCATGGAATGAAAGGCCGCTGTTACCGTATAATTTAAGTGGAAAGGAGGTGAAGTCATGTATCTGACGCAGACAAACTACATTCGGCATCTGCCGAAGGACCAGTACGAAGCGGTCCTTGAGATGTGCTCGTATGCCAACAATCTGTACAACGTTGGACTGTATCAGATCCGTCAGTATTTCTTTGCGACGAACAAGTATCTGCGGTATAAAGAGAACTACCATCTTTGCAAAGATAATGAAAATTACAAGCTGCTGCAGGCCGGCATTTCTCAGCAGATCCTGCGGACGTGCGATCATGCCTTCCGGTCGTTCTTTGCGCTGCTGAGCAAAAAGAAGTCCGGCAGCTACGACAAGAAAGTGCGCATTCCACACTACCGCACGAAAGGCGGAAAGTATCTGCTGGTGCTGTCAACGAACGCGATCAACATCAAAAACAGCAATTTGATCGTTCCGATGAGTCGTACGTTCTCAAAGCAGCATCCGGATCTGGATTCCATACGTATTCCGGTACCTGAAAGAATTTCAGGCAGGCACATCGCTGAAGTACGCATCGTGCCCGTTCTGAACGGCAAGGCACTGAAGATTCAGTACTGCTACGAACAGGAAGAAGAGCCGCAGAATCTGAATGCGGACAATGTATTAGCCATTGATGTCGGGCTCGATAATCTTGCGTCGTGTGTAACAACCACGGGGACGTCCTTCATCGTTGACGGACGTAAGCTCAAATCAATCAACCAGTGGTACAACAGGCAGATTGCACACTACGCATCGATCAAAGACCATCAGAACATCAAAGGCTTTACAGCCCGTATGAGCCGCATCACAGACAAGCGTAACCGGCAGGTGACAGACTACATGCACAAGGCTGCACGCCATATCGTTGATTACTGCATTGCCAATGATATCGGCACGCTCATTGTCGGACACAACGTTGACCAGAAACAGTCGGTCAACATGGGTAAAGCGAATAATCAGAAGTTTACTCAGATCCCGTTTAATCAGCTTCGCACGTACTTAAAAACGCTGTGCGAGCGATACGGCATTGCATACATCGAAACGGAAGAATCTTACACGTCAAAGGCATCGTTCTTAGACGGTGACGCGATTCCGGTGTACGACACAAAACATCCGTATGCCGGTACATTCTCAGGCAAACGCATCAAACGGGGATTGTACAGTACCAAAGAAAACACGCTCGTTAACGCAGACATCAACGGAGCGTGCAACATCGCAAGGAAAGGTAAACAGAACCTCAGCTTTGAGGGACTGTGTAGAGGGCTGTTGGCAAGCCCTTTGAGAATAAGGATTGCGTAAGCAATCAGACTTCTCAAGAATCCCACGTGCTTTAGCTGTAGGAGTGTCAAATAATGGCACACAAAGATGGAGAAGCTTATGGGCAATCGCGTATTCAACTTTGCGGCGGGACCGTCGCAGCTGCCTCTCGAAGTTTTGCAGAAGGCCGGAAATGAAATCACGGACTACCACGGCACCGGCATGTCGGTAATGGAAATGAGTCACCGCTCAACAATGTTCCAGCAGATTTTCCTTGATACAAAGAACCGTCTGCGCAGCCTGATGCAGGTGCCGGACAACTATGAAATACTCTTTCTGCAGGGCGGCGGATCGACACAGTTTTCGATGGTTCCGCTCAACCTCATTTCCCGCACCGGGAAAGCCGATTATGCCATTACCGGCCACTTCTCAGAAGTAGCGGCGAAGGAGGCGAAGAAGTATGGCGAAGTTTCCATTGCCTGCTCCACTGCTGACAGTGACCATGACCATATTCCTTCGCAGAGTGAGCTGAACATCGATCAGGGAGCCTCCTATTTCCATTACTGTGCTAACAATACGATTTACGGAACCGAATGGTCCTATACACCGGATACGGGCAGCGTACCCGTTGTCTGTGACATGTCATCGGACTTTGCCAGCCGCCGCGTCGATGTTTCAAGGTACGGCATCATCTATGCCGGCGCCCAGAAGAATCTGGGACCGGCCGGAGTAACGATCGTCATCATCCGCAAAGATCTGGCCGGCACTGAACTTCCCAAAACACCGCTGATGCTCAACTATCAGACGCTCATCGACAAGGACAGCATGTACAATACACCGCCCTGCTGGTGCATCTACATGGTCGGTCTGGTTCTCGAATGGATTGAAAACGCGGGCGGAATTGAAACGATGGAACAGCGCAGGAAAGAGAAATCCGAAATTCTCTACCGCGTCCTGGATGATTCGCGTCTGTTCCATTGCCACGCAAGGCCGGGATCCCGTTCCGCCATGAACGTAACATTCCGTACCGGCGACGCAGATCTAGATGCAGAGTTTGTCGAAGAAGCAGCGCAGCAGGGCCTCGTCAATCTCAAGGGCCACCGCCTCGTCAAGGGCATGCGTGCATCCATCTACAACGCCATGCCGCTGGAAGGTGTGGAACGTCTCGCCGACTTCATTACGCAGTTTGATAAAGAACACTGAGCGGCTGGATTCACCGGATCCATGGCCGCATACATACAGGAAGGTGGGATCATAGAATCTCTGCCGGAAAGGAAAACCTATGTATCGCATTCGAACACTCAACAACATTTCACCATCGTGCCGCGAAATCCTGAAGGAACCGTACTACGAAATCAGTGACAGCGAGTCGAACCCCGATGCCCTCTTCGTGCGGGCCAGCGACCTGCATGACTACGCGTTCAATCCCGAGCTCAAGTGCATCGGCCGCGCCGGCATCGGCGTCAACACCATTCCTCTCGACGAGTGCACCGAAAAGGGCATCGTCGTCTTCAACACGCCTGGCGGAAATGCCAACGGCGTTAAAGAACTGTTTGTCTTTGCCCTGGGGATGGCGAGCCGCGACATATTCGACGGCATGAAGTGGGTCTACTCCTATGACGGCAGCGACGGCCCCATCGAAGAGCGGATGGAAAAGATCAAAAAACAGTTCGCCGGACCCGAATATGCAGGCAAGGTACTGGGCGTCATCGGAACGGGCAACGTCGGTTCCCTGGTTGCCAACATCGCTCTCGAGCTCAACATGGAGGTACTGGCCTATGACCCCTACCTCTCCGTCGATGCGGCATGGAAAATCAGCCGCCACGTACAGCGCGTCGCAAGCCTCTATGAACTTCTGAAGCAGTGCGACTATCTCACGCTCCACGTTCCGCTGAATGAAGAAACCCGCGGCATGATCAATGACAAAACGATCGCTGTCATGAAGAACGGTGTCCGCATCATTAACTACGCACGCGGACCCGTGGTCGATGAAGATGCCATCATCCATGCATTAAATACCGGTAAAGTGGCACGCTACGTCGCCGACTTTCCGACGGAGCGTCTGATTCATACAAAGAACGTCATTCTGACACCGCATCTTGGCGGCACAACCATCGAAGCCGAAAGCAACTGCGCACGCATGGCCGCCATGGAAATGGACGAATATCTGCGCAACGGCAACATCCGCAACTCCGTGAACATGCCCAATGTCTATCTGGAACGCTCTGGCAAAGCACGGATCTGCGTCATCCACCGCAACGTCCCCGGCATGCTGAGCAGGATCATGCCCGTCTTTGCCAAGGACCGGATCAACATCGAAAACATGTCGAACAAATCTGTCGGCGCCATTGCCTACTCTGTCTTCGACATCAATTCCGCCATCGATGATACCATCCTTCAGGAGATCTCTGATCTCGATGACGTCATCCGTGTCCGCGGACTCGAGTAGCCCTTACGCTGCATTAACCCATCGAAAAATGCGAAGCTGAAATGCCATGGCTCCGCATTTTTGATTCAGTGAATGATTTCAAAGCCTTCTGTAAAACTTCTAAAATTGACACTCCCACAGCTAAAGCACGTGGGATTCTTGAGAAGTCTGATTGCTTACGCAATCCTTATTCTCAAAGGGCTTGCCAACAGCCCTCTACACAGTCCCTCAAAGCTGAGGTTCTGTTTACCTTTCTTTGCAATGTTGCACGCTCCGTTGATGTCTGCGTTAACGAGCGTGTTTTCTTTGGTACTGTACAATCCCCGTTTGATGCGTTTGCCTGAGAATGTACCGGCATACGGATGTTTTGTGTCGTACACCGGAATCGCGTCACCGTCTAAGAACGATGCCTTTGACGTGTACGATTCTTCCGTTTCGATGTATGCAATGCCATATCGTTCGCACAGCGTTTTCAGATACGTGCGAAGCTGGTCAAACGGGATCTGAACAAACTTCTGATTGTTCGCTTTACCCATGTTGACCGACTGTTTCTGGTCAACGCTGTGTCCGACAATGAGCGTGCCGATATCATTGGCAATGCAGTAATCAACGATATGGCGTGCAGCCTTGTGCATGTAGTCTGTCACCTGCCGGTTACGCTTGTCTGTGATGCGGCTCATACGGGCTGTAAAGCCTTTGATGTTCTGATGGTCTTTGATCGATGCGTAGTGTGCAATCTGCCTGTTGTACCACTGGTTGATTGATTTGAGCTTACGTCCGTCAACGATGAAGGACGTCCCCGTGGTTGTTACACACGACGCAAGATTATCGAGACCGACATCAATGGCTAATACATTGTCCGCATTCAGATTCTGCGGCTCTTCTTCCTGTTCGTAGCAGTACTGAATCTTCAGTGCCTTGCCGTTCAGAACGGGCACGATGCGTACTTCAGCGATGTGCCTGCCTGAAATTCTTTCAGGTACCGGAATACGTATGGAATCCAGATCCGGATGCTGCTTTGAAAACGTACGACTCATCGGAACGATCAGATTGTCGTTTCTGATGTTGATCGCGTTCGTTGACAGCACCAGCAGATACTTTCCGCCTTTCGTGCGGTAGTGTGGAATGCGCACTTTCTTGTCGTAGCTGCCGGACTTCTTTTTGCTCAGCAGCGCAAAGAACGACCTGAAGGCATGGTCGCACGTCCGCAGGATCTGCTGAGAAATGCCGGCCTGCAGCAGCTTGTAATTTTCATTATCTTTGCAAAGATGGTAGTTCTTTTCATACCGCAGATACTTGTTCGTCGCAAAGAAATACTGACGGATTTGATACAGTCCAACGTTGTACAGATTGTTGGCATACGAGCACATCTCAAGGATCGCTTCGTACTGGTCCTTCGGCAGATGCCGAATGTAGTTTGTCTGCGTCAGATACATGACTTCACCTCCTTTCCGCTTAAATTATACGGTAACAGCGGCCTTTCATTCCATGGCTGAAGCACATGGGTTTTCTCGGCCGTTTTTTATAATGGAGCAGAAGAAAACCTTTACCGACTCGTCTCGATCATCATTTTTTGCAGAGGGAAGAGTCCTGATTACTGCTTTATTCTCCATTCAGGCGCTTCCTCAACGCTTCTCTTGCTTCAAATACGGAAATTGTTTCTGCACCGGAAAGTCTCTCTTCTTCTGCCTGAAGTATTCTTGCTCTCATATTAAGCATTTCCTCACGTTTTTCAAAGGCGTCCAGGCTCATATATACTCCTTCCCCTTCACCGTTGTTTGTAATGTATATCGGTTCCTGACTATCTTTAGCAAGTCTTGAAATTTCAGGATAATTGTTTCTTAAAGCAGATGAACCTTTAATGATCATTTTTGCCTCCCGTCGATTAATTATTATCAGTTTTTTATCAATGATAACAGCAGGCTTTACCTGCTGAAAGCACAAGGAAAAAGTAAGGGCCATCATCAATCTGCCCATCCGAAGGCTTAACACTATCGTAATAAATCGTGAATATTCCCTCCCTATATCCTTCCCTATGAAGTGATTATTTCGGCGCATGCATCGGCTGGAAACTGCTGATGCCGATAAAGAGACGAAAATAAAAAGGCAAGCCGTATATTACAAAGGCAAGCCTTGTCATTCTATGGTGGAGCTGAAGGGACTCGAACCCTCTACCTCATCCATGCCATGGATGCGCTCTCCCAGGTGAGCTACAACCCCGTACTTCGTTTTGAATCTGCCTAATACTTTTATCATTCATCGTTATATCCTGTCAACCGGAAAGCGGGCTGCACATGCATGCACAGTCCGCTTTCTTTCAACAGTTTTTATTGGATCATTTCTCTTTAGTTATCTGCACGTGAGTAGTTATTCTTCATATCCGCTGTACGGATCTTCAGAATCTTTGCCAGTGCATCATCGGCTTCCTTCTGAACAGCTTTGGCAATTGTCTCATTTGCCTCTTCCCGCTGCTGAATGGTGGATTCCCTGGCAAATGACGCATCATAGCTATGAATCAATGACCGTGTCTTCGCATTTGCCTTTTCCTGATAACGCTCAATCTCTTGGATCGACTTGTCATAAGACGCATCCGCCAGCGCCGCAATCAGGCGGCTCGTCCAATGAAAGTTATCCGTCGAAACACGGTCATCCGCCTTCCCGAAGTAGTTCGGCACATGATCAATATTGGCATAGAGCGGAGCCATCACATTGAACACATTTGCCCCGTAGCACACCCATTCCAGCGCCCGATAGCTTTCCGGCATATAAGGACGGATCTGAATCAGCGACATAAAGTCGGTCCGCGCAATACCAATGGAACGATACTTCCCACGCAGAGAAGGATCCCCATAGCTTCCATACGGATCATAGGCCGTACCCTGGTAGTGCGAAGAAAGAAGATACTTCACATCTTCCGGCGTCACCTTCTTTTCCGGAACCAGCGCAAACGGAATATCATCCGACTCCGGCGTAAAGCGCGCATCCGCACCATCCCAGCGATACGTATGCGGACACAGATATCTGCCCATAAACCAGGCACGCGGCGTATTGTACACATGATCCGCATCCGAATGGCTGCCAAAGGCATCCCGCGGATTCAACACACCATCCTGCGAAAGATCCAGAAAATTATCCGCAATAAACTCCTTCAGATCATGCGAACAAAGATAATTCTTTCCCTCACCTAACGCATCCCCAAGATCAAATGTATCGGTTCCAAACTGATTCGGCATAATAATGACCCGATCATCCGGAACCCTTGAAGCGATCCAGTGATGACCACCGATCGTCTCCATATACCATGCCTCATTTACATCGTTGAAGCAGATGCCATTCGGCTCATAGGTACCATACTGCTCCAGTAAAGAACCTAAGCGAAGTACGCCTTCCCGCGCCGAATGAATGTACGGCAGCACCAGCATCACAATATCTTCCTCACCAATGCCGCCGGCGACTTCCTTCTTACTGCCTTTTGCCGGCTGATAGACAACATAAGGATCCGCCCCAAGCACACGCGGATTACTCGTAATCGTCTCGGTCGCCGTGATGCCTACATTGGCCGCATTGACGCCGCTGGCAGCCCAGAGTCCTTCCTTCTTCAAATCCTCTTTGGACGCATTTGGCATCGCCGTAAACCGCATCGCCCCTTCCGGCAGAGGAATTGAAACCTTCGATCCAACGGAGCGATACATCTTCGGAAGATCCTTCGGTTCAAACACCTTCAAATGCTTCAGCGTATAGGCACCATCATCATTGCGCGCAATCATCGTCGAGCCATCATAGCTGGCCCCTTTACCAACCAGAATTGTTGTACAGGACATATCTTTACCTTCCTTTTCCGCTACCATCATATCCTGTTTTTACTCTGTTCCATTCCAATCTGCCTATGCATCCGGCACATGGATCATTCCATTACCAGTAAAGAAAAGCGGGAGTTCCTCCCGCTAAAGCCATTTCATTCCACAATTTCTTGTACGATAAGAGGAACAGACTGTTGAGTACGCGTATCCAGATACCCATAATCCGTCATCTTGAGTGCCGGAGACACTGGCAGAGCCAGCGTTGACATGCTCATGAGAACGTTGGAATTATGCCACCCAAGACCTTCCATTGCCTGCCTCACTTCACCAATCTGCTTTCCCAGCTCCTCCATCGGTTCCGAAGAAACAATACCCGCAATCGTCAGCGGCGCATCCGCCGCAACCTTTCCATCGATCGCCACCACATAAGCACCCTGCTCCTCAACAACCCGGTTCTGTGCCGCCGCCATGTCACGGCCATCGCGTCCCACAACAATCAGATTGTGCGAATCATGGGACCAGGTCGTCGCTGCCGCCCCCTTCTTTGCAAAGGCATGTTCCAAAAAGCCATAGGCAACGTTTCCGTTTTTTCCATACCGCTCAAAGATTGTCACCAGCGAAAGATCCGAATCCTCCCACTGAATCACACCATCCTGAACAGCCAGCTCCCTTTCAACCTTCTGCGTCGCCGTATTATCCGCATTAACGGAAATAACGTTAACGATCACTTTCTTCGCCGCCGGATCCTTTGTATGCAGAACGAAGTCGGAATCCTTTGCCATTCGACACTTCACCGAATGATAGAAACGCTCCGGAAACTCCACCTTCTCTGCCTTCGGCATCATACCTTCTGCCGCATCGAACACTTTCCTGCCCGACTTGATCACCACATCCGGCACCAGAGTAGAGATATCGCGATAAAACACGAGGTCCGCCACCTTGCCCGGGGCGATCATGCCCCGCTCATCCAAGTGCATACGCCGTGCGCCCGTAAATGTCGCACAATAAATTGCCTTCTCCAGCGGCATGCCGCATTCCACTGCATAGCGCACCACTGTATTGAGCTGTCCCTGCGCCAGTTTGTCCGGCACCACATCATCCGTCACCAGAGCCACATTCTCATACAGATTGTTTTCCACAATGGTACGAACCGTATCGGGCGTCACACTCTTATACTGAATCTCCAGGAACATGCCAAGATCACACTTCTCCATAATCGAGGCCGGCGTCTGCAGCGTATGGTCCGCATCCACGCCTGCCGCAATAAAGGCATTCAGATCCTCTCCCGAAATCTTTGGACAATGTCCCTCAATCCGGATGTCGCGGCCCCGGATCTCCTTGCATGCGCGAATGAATTCCTGAATCTTCGTCGGCTCCTCTGACAGCAGATCCTTCATATTCATGACTTCGCCAAGGGATACGACCCTTGGATCCGCAAGCATCCGCTTCACATCCTCGACAGTCATTTCTGCCCCGGATGTTTCCAGGGACGGATTCGTCGCCGGGACCGAACTTGGGATTGCCCAGAAAATATCGAGATCCGTCTCCTGATTCATGAAGGCAAACTGGCCATCCATTCCAAAAACGTTCACAATCTCATGCGCATCCGCAACGATCCCTGTGGTCCCATATCGCAGTGCCCAGCGGCTGAACTCCTTAGGATGCGTCATCGACGATTCAATATGCATATGCACATCCGTCATGCCCGGAATCACATACATTCCCTGCGCATCGATGCTATTGATCGCTGCATCCGCATCCGGATCCAGTACTGCCGCAATCCGACCGTCCCGCACAACAATCGTCCGCGGCTCAAATTTCTGCCGGTATGTCAGAAACACATTTGCATTCTTAATTGCATAGGTGCCTGTTTCCATGATGGTTTCCCGTCCCTTCCTATTACTTACGCATCCTGTTTCAATTGTCCCTTTGCCTCAGCGAGCATCTGCCTCACGGCCGCATCCGTACAGGCCTCAACCGAAAGATACGTCTGTGCATAGATGGCATTTCTCAAGATTTCATATGCGCCTTTTCCGTCAGTATACTGAAGAAACGGCTCCTCATGACACGTATAGCCATCCATATTTCCGACACCCATATTGACATGCACCGTCGGACATACCTGTGACACGTTGCCGACATCCGTTGAGCCTGCCCCTGCATCTGTTGATACTTTCACATTCGTGTAACCTGAGGTATGAATCGCGTCCACCATCAAACGATCCAGAGAATCAAAGTTAATGCAGTTATCAAATTTATTTTCAAAATAGCGCCAGGAATAGGTGGCACCCGTCATCAGGCACGCGCCCTGGGCAATATCAAAGAACCGCTTTTCCAGTGCATCTACCGTCGAACGTTTTTCGGCCCGGATCTCCCAGCGGCTGGCGGCCTCTGCCGGAACAATATTCGGCGCCGCTCCGCCGTTGACGATGATGCCATGAAGCTTCACATCCGAAGGAACATGCTGACGAAGCGCATTGACGCCATTAAACATCAGATAACATGCGTCCAGCGCATTGATTCCCTTCTCCGGTGCCGCTGCCGCATGACTGGCAACGCCATGGAACGTAAATTCAATCCCATTGAACGCCAATGCCCCGCCGCCAACCATGGCTTCATTGCCATTGGTAATATGTATCTGCATCGCAAGATCCATATCGTCGAAGCAGCCCTGTTCCGTCATGGTAACCTTTCCGCCCGTTGACTCTTCCGCCGGACAGCCCATAAAGCAGATCGTTCCGGAGATCATCTTTTCATCGATCAGTTTCTTCATCGCAAGTGCCGTTCCAAGGCAGTTCCCCGCAATCCAGTTATGCCCACAGGCATGCCCCCACTGATCCTTATTGGGCCCATATCCGGGCAGCGCATCATATTCAGCCAGCAATGCGATTCGCGGATGACCGCTTCCATAATCTGCCTCAAAGGCCGTTGGAAGCCCGGCAAGGTTTTCCTTGATTGTAAAGCCGGCCGTACGCAGAATATCCGTCAAATAAGAAACAGCAAAAGTCTCATGATCACCCGGCTCCGGATGTAAGTAAATCGCATGCGTCGCATCGATTGCGGCCTGCTGCACCGCCTCAACCGCTTCATTCACTCTTTCCTTCAGGTTCGCTTCCATCACAGTTCCGCCTTTCTGTAATATGCGCATTGTATCGCATCAAAACACGAAAAATCGCAAACTGAATAAAGGTTCATGAATTTTACCTCCTGATAGGACGGTATACATTCGTGCCCGTTTTCATAAAGCAGAGCTCACTTCTGAGCGTCAAATTCTGAGCATGAAACGCCCTGTATTTTTTGCAGAAGCCAACAAAAAAGGCTTAGACAATGGCGATTCTAAGCCTATTTTTCGTTAGTGGGCCTGGCGGGAGTTCAGCAGAACCTCCTGTTTGCGGCGGCAGATTATTTTGTCCTGATGTATTGCCTGAAAAACGGTTAATACCTTCTGCTGCCGGACTGACGTTCATCTGTCACATCGTATGCCTGTATACCGTGATCTTTCTCATACAGCTTCCGATAGTGGTAAAACAAATCACGGAATCGATACATTCTGCCGCTTTGGAGATCTCCGTACATCCTTGCAAGATCAAGAAAGTCCGGAAAGGAGTCATAGTACCAGTCATCCAGTTCCTCGATCTCCTGAATGATCTCCTCTGCATGCATCCGTTCATACCGTTCAATATTGTCCGGTCTCAGCGAGATCAGCAGCATTCTCCCTTTTTCTTCCGGAATATCCATGCCGGTGATCCAGTCGCGTTCACTACGGTACACACTGCGGTTCAGCAGCTTTAAAGATTCTTCGGATAATCCTGCAAGGTCTGTTTCATCCAGCCGGATATCCGAAAGCGTGATACCTCTTCCCTCTTCATGCGGCACAAACATGGTGATCTTCTCAACACCACGCTTTTTCAGATCTTCTGTTAGAACATCAGCCTGAGATATATTCTCCGCAGTAAGAGGAATTCCTGCTGAAACCTGCAGTCCATGACTTAACCCAGCCCGGATCATACGCATCAGCAGATCATAGTCTCCTTTTCTTGAAGCAAAACGGTCATGGTATTCTTTCTGACCATAGAAAGTAAAATTCAGATCCTGCACTCCCTCTTCCTTCAGCACCCTCATTAGACCATCACATTCTGCTTCGTTTCTCATCCGCATTCCGTCACACTGCAGGAACTGTGCCTGAGGACTGCCAATCTCTTTCAGGAAGGTGATTGCTTCACGAAGACGAGGATGGTCCATGGAATAGCCAAATGTAAACGAGATGTTTATTTCAGGATGTGAATGTCTCACTTCGTTAATGAATCTTTGCGCAAAAGATGCACCTTTGTCCCAGGAGATGCCAACCGGTCTTCCATCCCATGATAAAAGACAGTATCTGCACCTGCAGCTGCACGGAACACAAAGATTCTGTACCATGATCGACGTTGTTCTCATTTGATCTCCCATGTTTTCTTTCTGATAATTTCAAAGAAACCGTCGTTATCATTTCCGGTAATATGCTTACGGATAACACCGCAGACGTTATCAGCGAACTGCAGCCCTTTGCTGTTATAGGAGAATTCCGATTTGATCGAGTGTACATTCGGAAGACTTCCTACTATATCAACGATTCTGGTTTCGAATCCCACGTTGCCAAATGAATCAAAAGTCACGATGATTACCGGTTCCTCGATTGAGGAGACAATCTGTGCAAGCATGGATATATAGAGTTTTTCTTTTTCTTCCTGATATAGTGTTCCCTCATAGTGTCTTGATGCATATACAACCGTGCATCGAAAAGAATTGATCTTGTAAAGTAATCTCCGTTTGATCTGCGGATATGTTCTTTCCAGTATCACCGACTTGAACTCATTCATGACTGACTCTTTCTGCTTTCTTGTCATAGGAATTCTGGAAATCTGTTTCTTTAGCTGCCGATATGCAAAAAGAAGATCCTCTTCACTGTCCGCAAGGATCCCGCCTACCACAAACAATTGTTCACCAATAGATTCATCTATATACAAATACTTCATAGAAAGAGTAAAAAAAAGTGAGGGCCCGCATCAATCTGCACATCCAGCATCCGTCTGCCGGAAACCGACACTTTCCGGTGAATACACTCACCTTTGACACTTTTATTCTAGCCTGAAAAGGCTTTTTTTACAATGGTAGAGCTGACGGGAAGCTACGTAAACGTTTAGATTCCTGCATAAACAAGCCATTGTTGATCGTTGAGCGTTATATATTGAGCGTTAATCCGGAATGCAGGCATCCTGATAGAATCCTGCATGATACCCATGCAGATATGGTCCAGAAGGCTTGGCGTCAATTAGGCGTCAAGATAACGTCAAAAAATAAGAAATTGGTATAGCCCGCTATATCATTTTTTCTGCAAAAAACTGATGCGGGCTCTCCGAGGGGTCAGGGCTGCCGCCCTAACAACCTGCAAACGACAGTGCAACGACATGCGATTCAGTCACCCCCTGGCGTAATCGTTGAGCGTTAAATATTGAGCGTTAAATACTCCATTACTTTAGCAAAAACCAACAAAAAAGGCTCAGACAATGGCGATTCTAAGCCTCTTTTTCGATAGTGGAGCTGACGGGAGTCGAACCCGTGTCCAAGAGTAGTCCCACATTCAGGCATCTACAGTTTAGGTCGCTGTTGATAAGACAGCAGTATGTACAGCGATCAGAAACGCACTGCTGAATCTGGCTGTAGGTTTTCGGGATCCGCGTACAGCCATCCGCCTCACCCTAGCCGATTTTAGTTACACAACCGCGGCCGTTAGGCATCTACCGCGATCGGGTCGCTGCAACGCGTCAAGCGTCCTTAGGCAGCGAAAGCAAAATTGCTATTGTTGTTAGCGTCTAAATTTATTTGGTGATATGGTCACCGCTCCACTGCAGCCTGAATCAAACATAAACCTGTCGAAACCATGACAGCCCCATGAAGATCTCTGCGCCTTCTCAGCGCAGAGAGAATATAGCACGCAATCAATACAAATTCAAATTTCAGAACGAAACCCGCTTCAGCTCCTTGCACACAACGATTTCACGCAGCTCATTGTGATTCTCGATGCATGTCTGCAGCGACAGAAGACGGTCGCCATACGTCAGTTCCACGCCCGTATCGTAGTATTCCTGCTGCTTGATGGCATTGACGTAGGTATTGAAATAATCCTCGCTGTAGTCGACCAGATTGAACTGATAATCATCTGCCGCAACCTGACCGCCCTCCACATCAACCATCGGGCAGCCATAAACCGAAGCGATCTCATAGTAGCGGATATTATCATCCGTCACCAGAACCACATACTTGTTCGCCTCATAGTTCGCTTCCTCAAGAAGCTACGAAAGCGGCGTAAACGCAAGCGTACGGTCCTCGTAATATCCCGTATAGCAGTAATGGCCGTAGATGATCGTATTCATTTCATCCTGATGAATGTTGTTCTGATAATCCATCATGATCGAGCCGTATGCCAGAGAATCCCCCGTCTGCCAGTCCGTATACAGATAATGATCATTATCCGTACCCTGCAGAACCGGCTGATGAATCAGACCGCTCGGAAACACAAGAACAGCCTGCACATCCCCATTGATGTTCTCATCATCCGAAAGCTCCTGACGAATCTTGGCGATCTCATCATCCGAAAGCTCATATGCTTCACGCGTATCGGAAAAGATGGTCGTCGTCGAAGCCGAAGACGAAGCAGCTGCCTGCGTCCCGTTTTTATTCTTGATCTGGGCAAAAACTGCCAGAACCGCAACCGCAGCGATCAGCACCAGCAGAATCAGCGCCTGCGGCCGAAGCTTCTTCTTTGTCTTTTTCTTTTAAAGCCGGTTTTGCACAGTGTTGCACTTAACACTTGAATAACGGCTATTTCTTCGCAAATACATCTCTGTATTTCAGAGTTTCTCGTGTATTGATCTCGAGCTCCAGCAACTTTTTGATCTTTTCCAGTTGGTCTTCCGGTGGATTCACAATGAAAGCAAATATGTTCAGATAATCATTCAGATCATCTCTTTTGAACCCACTGTGGGCACGCAGAAATTTCTGCAGAAGATTGTGCATCTGGTTTACTGTGTTCAGAGGATTCTCATTATCCGGAAGCCGCTTGATCTTTTTGGAATCGTGTTCTTCATTCTTCAAGCCCAATTTTCTGACCAGCATTCTATGCCCTGGATCTTTATCTGTGACAAGTTGTGAACCAGGTTTGATATGATCTTTCAAAGCATCATAAATCGTTTCTGCTTTTGGCTGACCTCGTCCAATGTATGTGACGTAGGTTTCCACGCCGGTGGTAGCTACAGCGATGCAGATCTGATTTATTGAGTGTCCTCTCAAGCGTTGACCGTTTTCCTTTCGGATAATGTCTTCACTGCGTACGGGAAGATATGTTTCATCATAGTAGATGCGGCCGCTTAATACGATGTTCTTCTGGCAGTCTTTAAGAAGAATACCAGTTTTGAGGAACCAGTATTTCGCAGTTGTCGCGGCATTTTTGTTATTCCATGAATCAGAGGACAAGCTTTCAAACCGGAAAAGATTACGCCAGTAATCTATCAATTCCGCAATCTGAATTTTATGGTTTTCCAGCAAGGTTCCTGTGGTCACCGTATAGGAATGGTGACAATGATTGCAGTAATAGCGCTGAATACCATTGCTAGTATGTCCGGCTCTTCTTATCGAGCCTGATCCGCACAAATGGCAGTTAGTGACTTCTATGGAATTCAAGAGATCGATCTCCGATGAACCTTTCAAAGAGGCATGTCTTTGTTCATACAGGATATTTACTTGATCACGAATAAAATTCTCAGTAGCTGAACGATCGTCAAAATCGTCCCAGGGCGTCTGCCTCCGAGATTTTGTATGGTATTTGTTATTCATGGGTGGTGGCCATGTTTTCAGGCAGACAGCCATGCCTGGCCACCACGCACGATTGCACAGCTGCCTGCCTGAAAATAATCTTTCTAGATCCTCACGGATCATTCAGATTATACAATCAGTGCAACACTGTGCAAAACCGGCTTTNGGCCATGTTTTCAGGCAGACAGCCATGCCTGGCCACCACGCACGATTGCACAGCTGCCTGCCTGAAAATAATCTTTCTAGATCCTCACGGATCATTCAGATTATACAATCAGTGCAACACTGTGCAAAACCGGCTTTTTTCTTTTTGTTTTCTGTCTCGCTCATAGATTCTATCCTATCTTCCCCGAGTCCCCACTATTCTACAAGAAACGTAAAGATAATGGGAACTGATATGCAACAGTCTGTAGTATCATGAAACCCATGAAGAATTGGCTATCCTGGATCCTGCCGGCCGCATCCACCGTCTTACTGCTGGCTGCCCATCACATATCCATCCCCTATGCCCCGGGGATCAGTTCCCTGGCCGTCATCTTCCTGTTTCTCTTGTTTGACCGGAGCATCTTCAAAAACCATGGCATCAAACCGCCGACGTTCCGCATCTATCTTATGGCCTTTGCGGCAGCCTTTTCGTATGCCGCAGCTCTTGCCATGGCGCTGGAGGGCATCGACAGCGTCCCTGCCACATGGAAGGTCACCCTCGAAGATCCCTTTCTCACCATCATTGACGGCATCCACCCTCTCGAAGCAATCATTATCTATGCCGCCCTGCCGATCGCAGAAGAACTGATCTTCCGCTCATCACTGGAACGCAACGGGAAAAACAGCCTCACCCGCATCCTGCTTTCCGTCATTCCGTTTTCCGTTTACTGCTATCTTCGCTCCGGCAGTGAGGCAGCACTCCTATCTGTCTTTCTCGGCTCCCTGCTTACGTTCATTGAAGAAAGCTGGCACAGCACAGCCCTCAACATCCTTACCCATATTTCCTTCCATGGCGGCCTGCTCATGGCCTTTGCAAGTCTCTTTCTCGAAGGGAATACGCTTCTGATTGCGGCCGGAGTCTCATTTCTGATATCCGGCTTCCTGATCTATTCCCTCTATCAAAGCGCCTTCGAAGAAGAGGAAGAGGACGAAGAAGACTGACCCTCCTGCAGCGCCATCAGAATCAGACCGCCCGCAAACAACGCACACACACTGTTGTAGAAAAAGCGCCAGAAACACTCCGCAAATGACGCCGATGAAATGATCGCATAAACCCCCAGAAAGCCGACTGCTTGTCCCAGCAAGGTCCAAAGAATAAATGCCTTCCACTTCTCTTTCCCGAAGGGACCAGGCTCTGAGGTCTTCCTGTACATTCCCCCGGCAGCCAGGCCCGAACACATGGACGCAAGAATCAATGCCGGCTCCAGCGAACCGTTTCCAAACAGCTCACCAGCGATCTCTCCAATCAGCGCCGAAACGCAGCCCCCGGGAATGCCGAACAACGCCGCCCCTGCCGCAGAAAATCCATAGCAGATGCCAAGGTTGATTTCCCAGTACGGCGCCGGAATCTTTCCAAAAGCCTCCGCCGCCGCATAGCACAATCCAAGCCCCAGCATGGCACCTGTCTTCTTCCACCAACGCATGTGCATAAATTTCGTTTCCCTTTTCTACGAGTTTGGTATATACTTTATTCGCTGTCAACGCCGACATAGCTCAGTTGGTAGAGCAACTCATTCGTAATGAGTAGGTCGTAGGTTCGACTCCTATTGTCGGCACCAGTTATGAAACATGTACTTCCGCACCTGCGTGCAGAAGTTTTTTTATTCCCTGAATGCGGCAGGAACAGCTGCTCCTATACCGTCACATGCGGATTGCGGTACTGCCCGTGCTTTCCGGTCGCAACTCCGTTTCCATACTGAATGGCAGCCTTCGGACACCGCTGCAGACAACCGAGACACATCGCACATTTCTCCTTGCCCCATACCCGGTGACCGTCCTGCATCGCAATGGCCTGAACCGGGCATTTCCGTGCACACAGTCCCCACCCGATGCATTCTTCTGTCGCATGCAGTCAACGATCGAAAGAGATTCTTCCGAGCACGCCTGCGCAATGCGTTTGGCAACGTATTTGCTGTTGTGCACTGAAATACAGAATCATTCTTCCTCCACTAGATCACGGTACGTAATCAGCTGTACATGATGATCCCGGATCCAGTCCTTGAACTGCTGCGACATCATCATCTCCGCATCCCGCATACGTTCAAGCGACAATGACGTACGTCCCATCAGATCCGCATCCACATAACCCGGATGCCCGAGCACCATCGCATATTCATGGCTCAGCAGATAGTCAGACACATCGGCCACATTTATGCTGAACGAATCCTTGGACAACTGTGCCGTCGGATCAAACACCTTCTTTCCCGACGCCTTGTCCGCCATCGGATCGACCTTGTCCCAGGCACTGACAATATGAAACTTCTGAATCACATCGAAGCTGTACGGAATACCCGTCGCCGCACTGATCTCATGAATCGTCTCCTCATACGGCTCACTCGAAATCGAATGCGCATGAAGATAGCCCGGCTTCTTTCCCGTCAGCTCCACGAAGCGGTTGTATTGCGCCCACAGTTCGCGCCGCACCTGTTCGAGAGGAAACATTTCTCTGCGTCCCGCTTCACTCTGCCATCTGGGATCATGAATGCGCACATTGGAGCGAATGAACTCTCCGCTCTCATCCACCAAGTCCGGAACACTGGAAGGATCCGAGACCGAAGGACCGGTCACAATGTTGAAATCGATACCGAAGCACACCTGCGGACGATCCGCCATATAGCTGACCGCAAGCTTCGCCGAAGGCATGTTGGCAAACAGTCCCGTATTGCGCAGCACACCGAAATCAATGCAATCAACGCCGCCGAACGTCGTTCCCCGCGTAAATCCAAAATCATCTCCCTGCACCAGCAGTTTCATCATTGATCCTCCTGCAGGACACCTGCACAATAGGTTGCACACACTTTCAGATCCGGATCCGTCACCACCAGATCCGCATCTTTGCCTTCCTCGATCGACCCCTTACGGTTATCAAAGCCAAGATAGCGCGCCGGATTGATCGTCGCCGCATTGATCGCCGTAACCAGCGGCAGATCCGCTCTGCGGTGAAGATTATAGACACCCTGATTCACATAGAGATGCGAACCGCACAGCGTACCGTCTGCCAGCATGTAGGCTCCATCATGGCACATATAGTCATAGGCAGGATCATCCTTCAGCGGCAATGAATCCGTCACCAGCATCAGCCGGTCCTTCCCTTTCATCGTTCCAATGATATGCGCCGTCGGAAACGCCACATGGTGACCGTCCCCGATGATTTCGCAATACAGATCTGGATTGCACAGTGCCGCCCCGAACAGGCCGGGTCTGCGATGATGAAACGGCAGCATCCCGTTGCCTGTATGTACCGTCGATGTCGCGCCCCATTCGACACCTTTCATGCCCGTATCATAGTCTGCTGCACTGTGACCCAGACCCACCCGGATCCCGTGACCCGTCACTTCCGGGATAAAGTGTTCCGCACCTTCACACTCAGGCGCACAGATTACGGTACAGATATGATGATGCGACAGCTCATCGTAATGAAGCAGCTCATCCGGATCCGGCTTCACAATGTTGTAGGGATCCTGCGCCCCGCGGCACGTAAAGGAAATGTAGTTGCCCTCCACATGGATGCCGAGAATCTCTGCACCTTCCCCCTTCTTCTGCGTATCGATCACATCGCCAAGCACCGCAAACGCCGCCTCATTTTCTGTACGGCTCTGTGTCGCCGTCGTCGCCAGAAACGACGTTACACCTTCTGCCGGCATGTGCCGCCGCCAGCGATTCATCGCTGCCTTATCCGGATGCCCCGCATCCGCCTTGTTCCAACCGTGCGTGTGAATATCGATGAATCCCGGCAGGATCCATTTGTCTTCGTAATCTACATCTGCCGAAGCGGATCCATAGTCATGGATCCCCTTG
Source organism: Galactobacillus timonensis (assembly GCF_900240265.1). Taxonomy (NCBI): domain Bacteria; kingdom Bacillati; phylum Bacillota; class Erysipelotrichia; order Erysipelotrichales; family Erysipelotrichaceae; genus Galactobacillus; species Galactobacillus timonensis. Next base: position 892,743 of record NZ_LT964739.1, on the reverse strand, counting down.
ACCGTTCCATCTTCCAGTTCAATTTCTGCCGGAACGAGCTGCTCATGAAGCCATACATTTCTGCTTTGAATGATCATATGCATGTTCCTTTCTGCTGTCTCCATTCATTGTAATGAAAAAGCGGAGTCTCCTCCGCCTCAGTTCTTCACCATCGCAAGTGAACAATCATCTGTATACGCATCCGGAACCTGTGTCAGCACAAACGGATCGGCCGCGCCTTTCTGAGCCACCCATGTAACGGACAGCGAATGATCGTCCTTCCAGGAAAGATCAATGACCGCTCCGCCAACACTGCCGAAATCAACCGTCTGTTTCAGATCGTCGATCGAAAATACAGCGACCCTTCCAAACACATCACCGATCGCAAGCAGATCTCCATTGCCGGCGATCCGCGTCACCGCACTTTCAAAACAATGGTCATTGAGAATGTTGGCCATCGCCATATTCTCCTTGCGTCCCAGCTCATGACGCTTCACGACCTGGCGCGTACCTTCGATAATCGACTCATGATCGAATAACGACTGCCACACTTCGAGCGAAAGGAAGAACTTTGACTCTACCCTGCACGGATCGAGACTGCATTTCAGCACCTCACCATCCCGCAGACCGACATAGAGCACATCCTCATGGATCGCAACCGCATCAAAATAGAAGTCCACCGGAATCTCGCCGAACACACTGCCGTCTTCCTTCGTCAGCACCAGTGCATAGGGCTTCTGATCCGCATAGAGATTCATGCCGCGATAGCGCAGAGCCTTATCAAGATCCGGATTTTCCCGGTACGTATTTTCAACTTTCCTGTTTTCAGTAAATTTCATTGTTATGTTTATCCTCAGTTCAGATCCGAAATCATATCATCGTGCGCCGTAAGCAGCGGCGTAAACAAAGTTGTGAGCTGCGTAAAGTCCGCCGGCGCATTGGTCATCGCAACGATGATGAATGGATGATCCTCATACACGATGCCGCCCTCATTGGTCGAAATGAACGTATCCTCCGCCGTATCACCGACGTAATAGATCCAGCCCGCCTTCGTGCGTGTCATTGTTCCTTCAGCCACCAGCTGACGCAGCGACGAAGCATTCGGCGTCTCATACCACGAGGCACAGCTTCTTCCCTCGGGATCATTCAGGAACCAGAAGTAGTTCACCGCCCAGAGCTTCGCCACCTGGCGCGCCCCATAGTACGGATACATCTTTGTTGCAATCGCCGGATCCGCCCCGGCCTGTTCAACCCATTCCCGGATCGGAGGAAACGAATACTTGTCAATCAGATACTGGTACGCATCATTGTCACTGTTGCGTACCGCCTGTTCCATGCTCGAACCATCACTGGCAAGTGCACCTTCAACCGTATCCGCCGTCGAAGCGATATAGAACGCCTTGATTGAAGACGCCGAATAGAAATATTCATCCGCATTGTAGGACAGCGACCTTCCCGTCTGCAGATCATAGAGCACAAAGCCCGCGTCATAGCCATTGTCCTCGACCGTATCAACCGCCTTCTGAAGATCCGCAAGCACCGACGCATTCGCCTGATAGCCCACAGCCGTAATCGTATCCGTATCTTCCGGAATCGCATCCAGCATCTCTTCGGTGCCTTCCAGCGATGAAAGATCTACCGCCTTCGGCGTCGCCGTCGGTGTGGCTGCAGGTTCCTCTTCGCTCAGCGCTGACGGCGATGGCGCCATAGTTGCGGAACCGGAAACAGACGCTTCCGCATCCTGCTTTGTCTTTTCTTCTCCGGGCAGAAATCTCGCTCCAAGCAGACACAAAACCAGCAGACATAAAAGCACCAAAATAATGGTCAAAAGACGCTTTGTTTCCCTGCCGCTTCCCTGTTTCACCCTGTTCTCCCCACCTAAACGCAACTATTAAACCACAAACAGGGAATAAATCACTTGAAACTGGTAAACAAAGCCTTCAAAGTGTCCTCGATTTCCGTCTCTTGTGCCATGAAGCGGCCCTGGATCATATCCACACTTCCGCCGCCCCGGCCATTCAGAGCGCTGTTTAGCTGCTTTGCCTTCGCACGCAGATCGACACTCTGACTGATCAGGATGTAGCGCCAGCCGTCGGCTTCCTTCAGAAAGGCGCCGCAGACGCCGACACGTTTCTCTTCGACGGCACGGTTGCAGAAACGCCGCAGCTCCACCGGATCCCCTTCTTCCTCAAAGTCGAGGACCAGCGGCGCATTTTCTTCGACTCTGCTGTATTTCTCATCCAGCTGCAGACGATACAGCTCTCTGATCGTGTTGTGAAGAGCCGTATTCTCTGCCTGCAGCTTATCTGCAGCTTCCGCTGTCTCAAGCGGCGGAACCGACAGCAGCCGCGAAATCATTGCCGCATTGTGACGCAGCTGACGCATATAGGCAATCGCCCGATTTCCTGCCAAAAGAGAGATGCGTACACCGCCCTTATAGTTTTCAAAGCCCGTCATCAGTACCGGGCCGATCTCACCCGTATGTGCTACATGCGTACCGCAGCACGCACACACATCGACACCCGGATACGTAACGATCCGCACCGTCCCCGTCAGCTCCTTCTTCGAGCGATAGGAAAGAGAATCCAGTTCTTCCCTGGAAGGAAAGGTAATCAGGGAGGGAAGATCTGCCCAGACCGCCTCATTGACCCGCTGTTCAATCTCTTCTGCTTCCTCGAGCGTCATCGGGCCGTCAAAGTCAATCATCACCAGTTTCTCGTTCATATGGAAGCCGACATTGTCATAGCCGAACTTCTGATGAACAAAACCGGAAAACAGATGTTCCCCGGAGTGCTGCTGCATGAAGTCGAAGCGCCGTTTCCAGTCAATGATCCCGTGAACAGTGCTTCCCTCCGCAACCGGCTCGCTGACCGTATGCCAGATCACACCATCCCTGTCACGCTGCACATCACTGACAAAAAGGCCGTCGATCGTACCATGGTCGCATGGCTGACCGCCGCCCTCCGGATAAAATGCGGTGTCACTTAACTGCAGAAGATATTTTCCGTCCTTTTCCACGCAGCGGACAACTTCCGCATCAAACTCTTTCGCATACGGATCGCGGTAAAACAACTCCTTCATCTCGTCCATGTCATTACCTCATCATGCGGTCGTACCAGTAGAATTCACAGGATGCGGCCAGAAAAACCACCGCCAGCAGCAGGCAGATGCTCGCCACCGAATAACATGCATTCCGCCACCCGAAAAAGCCCGTCGTCAGCACATCATACAGCTGATTCAGAAACAGAAACGGTGCCACCGGCCACAGATGCTGAAGACGGCGCCGCCGCACCAGCAGACTCAGAAGCACGTAGCCGGCACTGTTGAACAGATACAAAACGCACAAAAGAGGGCTGTAAACAGCCCATTCCGCAAACGCATACCACGCCGTCAGCACCGCCATCACAAGCAGGAAGTTCGATATTGTTTTTCTCTTTTCTGTCCGCAGTAATACGATGCCGAAGATCAGCAGCGCAAAGGCCGTAAGCAGATCCGGGAAGCGCAGAATATTCACCGGAAGAAAGGCATAGGTGCCAAAAGAAAGAATGACAACAATCAAATAGAGCGCAGACTGAACCATGAACAGGACGCCTGCCGTAATTTTGAACCCTTTATACATTCCTCTATTTTACGATGGAACATCCTGTTTGTCTCAGAAACAAATCATGCCCGCAAACATTACGCCTGCGGGCATGGAACCATTCATTAATGCGATCAGTCGTGGAGCGGCTTCCACTGCCAGTCTTCAATCTCCGGCATATCGCGGCCGTACTCCTGAATGTACTGCTTATGAGCCACCAGCTTATCATTCATCAGCTGATACAGATACGCTCCGCGATTGCCAAGCTTCGGCAGCCGCAGCAGAACATCCTGAACCAGATGGAAGCGGTCAATGTCGTTCTGCACACGCATGTCGAACGGCGTCGTAATCGTTCCCTCTTCCTTATAGCCGCGCACATGGAGATCGCGGTTATGGCGGCGGTAGGTCAGCTCATGAATCAGCGTCGGATAGCCGTGGAACGCAAACACGATCGGCTTGTCCTTCGTAAATAACATGTCATATTCCGCATCTGTCAGACCGTGCGGATGCTCGCTTGCCGGCTGCAGCTTGAAGAGATCCACAACGTTGATGAAGCGAACCTTCACCTCCGGCAGATATTCATGCAGAATCGATGTCGCCGCAAGAGCTTCCAGCGTCGGCGTATCGCCGGCACATGCCATGACAACATCCGGCTCCTCGCCGATATCGGTTGAAGCCCAGCTCCAGATGCCGATGCCCTGGGTGCAGTGCTTCACCGCCTCATCCATGCTCAGCCACTGGGGACGAGGATGCTTGGATGCCACGATGACATTGACATAGTTCTTCGACTTGATGCAGTGATCGAAGCACGACAGCAGACAGTTGGCATCAGGCGGAAGATAGAGACGAACAACGTCTGCCTTCTTGTTGGCAATATGATCCAGGAAACCCGGATCCTGATGCGTAAAGCCGTTGTGATCCTGCTGCCAGATATGCGACGTCAGAATGATGTTCAGCGAAGCAATCTCCTCGCGCCACGACAGCTGATTGCACACCTTGAGCCACTTGGCGTGCTGCGCAGCCATCGAGTCAATGATACGCGCAAATGCCTCATAGGAATCAAAGAAGCCATGGCGCCCCGTCAACAGATACCCTTCCAGCCATCCTTCGCACATATGTTCCGAAAGGAACGAATCCAGGAAACGTCCATCACTTGACAGCAGTTCATCATTCGGCTCAATCGGAGCCTCCCATTGCCGGTTGGTCGCTTCAAAGGCATAGTTCAGACGATTGGAAAGTGCCTCATCCGGCGAAAAGGAACGGAAGTTGCGGCTCTTCTGATTGGCACGGAACACATCGGCCACAAACCTGCCGAGCTCCGTCATATCCTGTGCCGTAACAGTGCCGTGTCCCTCCATCTTGACGCCATAATTGCGGAAGTCAGGAACCACAAGGTCACGCAGCAACTTGCCGCCGTTAGCGTGCGGATTGGCGCCGATCCGGCGATCCCCCTTCGGTGCCAGCTCCTTCAGATCTGCGCGCAGCGAACCGTCTTCATTGAACAGCTTCTCCGGATGATAGCTCCTGAGCCAGGCCTCGACCATGCCTACATGTTCCGGCTTTGACATGTCGACCGGAACCTGATGGGCACGGAAACAGCCCTCAACAGGCTTGCCTTCCACTTCCTTCGGCCCCGTCCAGCCCTTCGGCGTACGCAGCACAATCATCGGCCAGCGCGGACGTGTCGCATCACCCGTTTCACGAGCGTGCTTCTGGATCGCCTTGATCTCTTCGATGCAGGTATCCATCGTCTCGGCCATCAGCCGGTGCATCGTCATCGGATCGCTGCCTTCGACGAAGTGCGGCTCCCAGCCGTAGCCCTTCATCAGATCTTCCAGCTCCTCGTGAGAGATGCGGGAAAGGACAGTCGGGTTCGAGATCTTATATCCATTGAGATGAAGAACCGGAAGAACAGCTCCATCCGTAATCGGATTCAGGAACTTGTTGCTGTGCCACGACGTAGCTAAGGGCCCCGTCTCGGCTTCACCATCGCCGACAATGACAGTCGCAATCAGATCCGGATTATCCAGAACAGCGCCAAAGCCGTGAGCCAGCGAATAACCAAGCTCCCCACCCTCGTTAATGGAACCAGGCGTCTCTGGCGCACAATGCGACGGCACTCCGCCCGGGAAGCTGAAGCGCTTGAACATCCGCTGCAGACCCTTTTCATCCTGCGAAATTTCAGGATAGACGTCGGTATAGGATCCGTCGAGCCAGTCGTTGGCGATGAAGAAGTTACCGCCATGGCCCGGTCCGGACAGAAGGATCATGTCGAGGTCATACCGCTTGATCACCCGATTGCAATGAACGAAGACAAAGTTCTGTCCCGGGACGGTGCCCCAGTGTCCGACAATCTTGTGCTTGATCATGTCACGGGTCAGCGGCTTTTTCAGCAGAGGATTGTCGAGGAGGTAGAGCTGAGCAGCAGAGAGATAGTTGGCCGCCATCCAGTATTCATTCATCTTCGAAAGAAGTGAATCAGTGATGGGGCCCTTTTCCTCCACTGCCGGTACGGTAGTGTTCGGTTCTGCCATAGAATTCTCCTTTTTTTTGGTTCTTGTTGTAATTGTTATGATACTCACAATCGGGCCGAAATGGAACTGTCCCGCCTCCGGAAAATATCACTAAACCGTTTCCATCCTGCTCAGACACCGATCGAAATGGTACTGTCCAGCGACGTGATGACAGGAAGATATTTCTGATACATCGCCTGCATGTTTGCGTCTTCCAGTTCCGTAAACGGAATCTCCCGGAAATCATAGAAACCGTTCGCCCCTTCTTTGTAGGAGTTGTAGAAAAGATCTGCCCGCGGATTCGACAATACCGTCGAAGAAGAGCCATCCGGCTGTACGGTCTTTGTAATCGTGACGCCGCCGGCCATGCCGATATGCGTCGCCTCTTTCGTCTGGGCACTGATCATATTTCCCAGAGAATAGAAGCACAGCGTCTTTCCGTTGATCCAGGTCACCGGCTCAATCACATGGGGATGACAGCCGATGATCAGATCCGCGCCGGCATCCGACAGTTCCTGCGCCAGACGTTCCTGCTCACTTGTCTGCTTCAGCGTATATTCCACTCCCCAGTGCATCGCAATGACGACGAGATCGGCCAGTTCATCGGCGGCTTTTACCTGCTCGAGCATCTCATCCTCATGGCCGGCATAAACGTTGACAAGATATTCCCTACCAGCCGGCGGATTCAATCCGTTGGTGCCATAGGTCCAGGAAAGAAACGCCGCCGTAATTCCATTTACGCATATCACGGGAATTTTCTTTCGTTCTTCCTCTGACAGGTTCGTGCCGGAAACACATACTTCGGGATGTGATCTCCAGAAAGCCATGCTATGCTCAATTCCTGCTACCCCCATATCCAGTGCATGATTATTGGCGAGAGACACCATATTGAAGCCATCACGGATCAATGTCTCACCGACCCCATCCGATGTATTGAACTGCGGATATCCGGAATAGCCAAGCTCCTCTCCACCCAGGATGCTTTCCTGATTGTAGTAGCGAAGATCATAGTTCTTTGCCATTGCAGCAATCTGCGCAAACTGTTTTGAATAGTCGTACGTTCCATCTTCCTGACGCCCATCATTTGTTACCGACAGATGCATTAAACAGTCACCGACCATAAAAAGATCAGCGCTGTAGACAGAAGGTGTTGGTACCGGCGTCGAAACCGATGAAGCTGAAGGAGCAGAAGAAGAAGTTACAGCAGCCGGTGCACCGCAGCCGCCAAGAAGTGCGATAATCAGAACAAGTGAGACAACCTTCTGTAATTTCATGATCTTATTTTCGCATGAAATGGTGACGATACGGATGGTAATCTTCATCGTATCTGCTTGATTATCACGGCAGTGCATACTATAAAGTAAGCGGAAGCTAACAAAGGAGAATAAGAATATGTTAGATAAAAAAGTTGCCGAACTGATCAACACCCAGGTCAACAAGGAATTTTATTCAGCTTATCTTTATCTCTATTTTGCGAACCATTTTGAAGATATTGGACTGGATGGGTTTGCCAACTGGTACACGATTCAGGCACAGGAGGAACGCGACCATGCAATGTTAATGCGCACCTACCTGTTCAATAACGGTGCACGCGTCACCTTTGAAGCGATTGAAAAACCGATGGAAGAAATTAAAGAACCAATGGATGCGCTGCAGGCCGGCTTAAAGCATGAAGCCTACGTTACATCCCTGATTAATGGATTATATGATGCGGCTAAAGCAGTAAATGATTATCGCACAATGCAGTTTCTTGACTGGTTTGTTAAAGAACAAGGCGAAGAGGAAAAGAATGCCGATGATCTGATTAAGAAGTACAAGCTCTATGGATCCGATCCCAAGGGACTCTATGCCCTCAATCAGGAGCTGCTCGGCCGTGTATATGCAGCACCGTCACTCGTACTATAATCGAAAATTGAGCTTCATCATTCCATGTTTTATCGAACTCATTAGATGTCCCATAATTATTCATCAACCGCAACCTGTAGCATTTCCATTTGAAATTATCTCTATTTCTTCTATACTGAAGCTGGAAAAAGGGTCACCAGTGACGGCTGCCCTTTCCGTTTAGCTAAGTTGACCGCTAACGTTAGAGAGCGAGGCGGTCATTTTTTAGAACCACGTCCAATCTTGTAGCCAAGACTGAGCGCAGAGAGAACGATTCCAATCAGTGAAACAATCAGACCCATTTCCTCAATTGTCATTGGATACCTCCTTACCGGAAATTCAATAAGGGAGGCCCGGTACAATATTCTCACCTCCCTGATGCCTTATACTGCACACCGGAAGGACAGCCGCCACCGTATAGTGACCGATGCTGAGGTTTTACCCCCTGCACTTTTTCTTAGGCGGAACACCGGCGCTTCCCCAACATCTCAACAAGAAATTTTCACTGATTGCAATTATCTTTTTTTTCCTTATACTGAAAGTGAAAAAAGGGTCACCAGTGACGGCTGCCCTTTCCGGTTAGACGAAATGACCGCTAACGTTTGAGAGCTAGGCGGTCATTTTTTTGAACCACGTCCGACCTTGTAACCAAGGCTGAACGCAGAGAGAACAATTCCAATTAATGAAACAATCAGAGTCATTTCTCCTACTGTCATAGGAACCCTCCTTACCGGAATTCAATAAGGGAGGCCCGGTACAATGTTCTTACCTCCCTGATGCCTTATACTTCGCACCGGAAGGACAGCCGCCACCGTATAGTGACCGATGCTGAGGTTTTACCCCCTGCACTTTTTCTTAGACAGAACATATATGGTTCCCAAATTTGATCCTGATTTTTTCCAAAAAGCCAAATATTCTATAGTTTTTTTCCTCCTCTTGTGTTAACATATCGTTTGCGTCAAAGCTCGGAAATTAGCGCAGTTTGGTAGCGCGCTTCGTTCGGGACGAAGAGGTCATGGGTTCGAATCCCGTATTTCCGACCATAGTTAAGAAAGCCGCATAATGATGCGGCTTTTGTTTATCTCAACCAGTTGTGGAACTTCCATTAACCCTTTGGTTTCAGATCTTCTGAAAATGGCACGCTGGACCACTGGATATGACCTGAAGTAATCCATACTATATAAATAAGCGCAGGGAAGTTCGCTTCCTGCCAAAGCACTTTGACAATGCCTCTTATTTATTCACCGGCGAAAAAGCACTCATCAATCATTCAATTGATGAATGCTTTTTTTCGATCGGCAACAGGTTCTGATTGTCCCATCAACTACACCCAAAATGGAAGATATATTGCTTTCCATAATAACGCGAACCAACACATGAGTATTCAGTCCGCTAGCCCATGATCAGTTCAACCTTGTTCCGCTTGAGCAGGTACATCACCTCCGGATAGTTATGAATATCCGCCTGGAAGTTCTTCTTTTTCCAGCCGTCTCTTGCGTAGATGTTGATCAGCTTCTTCGAGCAGTGCACCGTCATCAGATCATGATAGGTACATCTCTTCTTTCTGAACAGCCCCTGGTAGGTCATACCTTCCTCGTCGAATGTCAGCGTCACCCGGTAATGCAGCACAATCAGAAACACTCCAAGCGCAATCACCGCGATCAGCACCCAGATCAGATCACTCAGGCCGGCACGCACCTCATCCTCCGCAGCCAGTGACAGCACCAATAGAACGCCAAACACCGCAATCGTCACACCGCCCACAAGGACAGCGCGATCCTCTTCGCGGATCAGAATACTGTTGGTTTCCACACTCATTTCCGATCCCGCATCAGCTCTTTCAGGCCGCTGTCGAGCCGCTTCAGACCTTCCGCAACCATCTCATGACTCGTCGCATAACAGATACGGATATAGCCGTTGGAACGCGGACCGAAAAACTTCTCACCGCCCGCAACCAGAGCCAGCTTCGCATGATCACGCATGAAATCAACGAACTGCTGCGACGTCAGGCCCGTCTTCTCAATGTTCACAAACACAACGTAGGTTGCCTGCGGCTTACGGGCAGAAAGCACACCTGTCGAATTCACATAGTCCACAATCGTATCCCGGTTCTGCTGCAGATACTTCACGAAGCTGTCCGTCCAGTAGAAGCACGAATCCAGGCACGCCTGACCCGCAACCTGCGACAGCGAAGATACACCGCCCGCCGTCGTATCAACGGTGGACGCATCCACAAGCTTTGCAAACAATTCCGGATTATTCACCGTATAGATACAGCCGACCCGCAGACCCGCAATGCCGAACGACTTGGAGAAGCCATATACCGTCACCGTCCGCGTATTCTTCTCATTGCCAAGGTTCAATAACGAAATGTACTGCGCATCCGCATATACAATATCCGACCAGATCTCATCATTCATAATGTAAAGACCATGGCGGTTCGCCACATCCAGCAGATGTTCCAGCTGATCTTTCCGATAGCACATTCCCAGCGGATTATGAGGATTGCAGAAACAGATCATCTTCGTATGTTCCGTCACATAATCCTCAATGTCCGAAAGATCGATGTACCCGTTCTCCACATGCGTCGGATAGCGCACGGCTGTCGCACCTGCGTGATCCACGCTTGCCTTGAACAGAAAGTCTACCGGATCAAAGACAATCGCCTCATCACCCGGCTTCAGGATCGCCTCCGCCGTAATGAACATGCCCCGGGCAGCCGAATCAACCGGCAGAACCTGGGCAGGATTAATGTCTTCTCCCTTTCGTTCCTTCATTGCCCGGACAATACTCTTCTTGAACGAATCAAAGCCCCGGGCCGGCGTATAGCTGAAATAGCCCCCGTCGATATACTTCTTCAGCGCCTCACTGATTTCCGGCGCCGGCTTGAAATCCGGGTCTGCAGCCGTCAAAGGAAGAACACCCTCCGGCACCTCAGCCCACCGGTAATTGAATGCCCGCTGCTTCAATACCGAAAGATCAATATCTTCATTGCGAAACTCCATACCTTACTCCTGCCTCTCGTATTCTTTCCTTAAACCGACCGCGAATATCGCAGCCGCAGCGAAGCACACGGCCGCAGCCACAAATGAACCGCGCGGCGACGCCACATACGTAAATCCCGCCACAAGCGAACCGATCACGCTGCCAACGCTGTTGAAACCATTATAAGCGCCGACCAGGATGCCCTGCTCACCACTGTCCAGCCGCCCGATCATTGCCTGCAGCAGCGGCTTGTAGATGGCATTGAATCCAAACAGCACCACATTCAGCACAACAAACGGCACAATCGCATCAGAGACCACAATACCCACCAGCATCAGTGCACAGACCAGAAACACTGGAACAATACTGCGGAAAATATCCGTCTTCTTCAACAGCCACACCGAAACCGTCGCATTGGCAGCCAGCGTAATGACACCCGAAATCCCCTTCAGGATTCCGTTCATCGACGGCTCAAAGCCATACTGATCACGGATGAAGTAGTTGAAGCACTGATCATAGCAGTTCGAAGCCAGCGACGTAATCAATGCCACCGCAAGAAACAGCACCACCATCCGGCTCATGATCCCACTCATCTCCACAAAGGAAGAGAACGGATTCATCGTCTTCAGTGAAAGCCTGCCGCCCGCCGTTTTACGTTCCTGATCCTCCAGGAAGACCAGAACCAGTATTCCGATCAGTGCCAGCCCCACGATCTGCGCAACGATTGCCAACCGCACCGACCGGCTGCCGATCAGGCCCCCGATCAGATAGCCGAACGCACTGAACACTGCCGACACCGATGCCATCACCGCCAGCGATGCCCCTGTCTTCTCCGCCTTCTCAACTGTCAGGATGTACATGATCTGACCGTCCATCACCGCCGCGATGAAAAACCCCGCAAACAACCGTGCCAGAGCCACTTCCCATGCATTGCCTGACTGCAGAAAGAAGAACTGCCCCAGCGCATAACCACCATAGCCGATCGCCATCACCTTCGCTATGCCGATCCGCTCCGCAATCTTTCCCCAGAAGGGTGAAAACAGAAAGCACGCAAATGCCATGCACGCAAAGGCAACGCCGAACGTATAATCCGGAAGGTTCAATTCCTGAAAGAACGCAGGCTCAATCGGATGCGCAAAGTTCGCCGCCAGCGAATACAGCGCCACACTGACCTGCAGATACAGAACGGAACGCCTACGCATCACTTCTCATCCAATCAGATGGAACTGCGTCTGACGCCCGGCCATGTAATACTTCTTCCCATCCCTGAGCATCACATCGGTCTCCATGCTGAAGGGAACCTTCTGGCCCCACAGAGGCACCGCCGCATTCAGTTCCAGAGAATAGCACGTATGATCATGCATCACATAGTCGCCTTCCCCGGGTACACCGCCCTGCATATCCCACAGGCCGATCGTCGGTCCCGCCGCATGACCGTCAAAGCCCAGCGGATGACAATAGATGCACGGCTCAAGACCTTGGGCCTCTGCCCGTGCTCTGGCGCTGGCAAGAATCTCATTGCCCGTACGTCCCGCCGCAAACTCATTCAGCGTAATCTCCTGCAGACGATTGGTCGCCGCCATCGCATCCTTCAGCTCCTTCGGCGCATCCGTTTCATCATTCTTCAGCACATACGCCATCTCCTGCGTATCCGTGCAAAGACCAAGATACCGGAAACCGATATCACAATGCAGGAGGTCACCGGGAAGAATCACATGCTCCCCGGACAGTTCACCCAAGCCTTCCCGCGTAATCTCGCAGTCATATTCAAACCATGGCGAAAGACCCATGTCCACCGACTTCTGCATCATCCAGAAACGTACATCATCCTGTGTCGTCACACCCGGATGAACAACCCGCGAAGAGAAGGCCTCCTTGATCAGCGCATGCGCAATCTGAACAATGCCCGTATACGCATCCAGCTCCTCATCGATTCTTGTTTCAAGCCACCCCACGCACAGTGGAGCCGCCGACACGACCTTCGCACGATCCTCTTCAGGCAGCACCTTCATGATTTCCTGATACAGCGAATAGGAAAGGCCATCACCATACGCCGTCACCGTTGAATAGTCCAGACCGATTCTGGTGGGATGAAGCTCATGCACAAAGCGCCCAAGGCACTCCATCTGTGTCTCCGGAACCTCCGACACCTTCACACCGTTCACATTCTTCGGAAGATTGCGATCATGACCCCACGCCTGTCCCTTCGGGTTCAGCCACGCCGCCGTATAGTAGCTCCCAATGTCCGGCACCGGATGGGTCAGAGAATAGCGGCTCACCGTCCCGTTTTCATTGAGATGGAACACCAGAATCGTAAGTCTCCTTGCACTTAACATGCCCCATGGCGACAGCGTACGGAACACCGGGTCCTCATTGTGCTCATGATTGCACACAACCCATGTATCGATGCCCTCCCGCTTCATCACCATCGGCAGAACTTTCTCGAGGCGGATCTTCAGCCACCCGTCAACGATCTCTCCCTGCTTCCGGTACGAAACAAGCTTCTCCTTCAGATCATCCGCCGCCGGAATGTCCGTCAGAAAATCACGATCCGAGATTCTCATATCTCCGGCACCTCGGTTTCTTCCTGATCCGACGCATCCTTGCGCTTCTTCAGTTCCTCAAGAATTGCCTTCTTGATTTCAGCCGCCGCCCTGTCCGGATCCTCATTGGTCACAACATGCTTGAACAGCGGAGCCAGTTCCATCTCCATCTTCGCCTTGTTCAGACGGCGCTTCGCCGAAGCCTCATCATCGCCATAGGTCTTCTCAACCTGCGCCGCCAGATCCTCATAGCTCTTGGGCATCACGAAGACAGCCAGCGCATCCGGCAGATTCAGCTTCAAAGGACCGACGCCCTGCGCCTCCACTTCCAGCAACACATTCTTTCCCTTCTCGAGAAGGAATTCGACCTGTGCCTTCGGCGTGCCGTAGTACCAGCCATTGAACTCCGTATACTCCAGAAGCTCATGTTTCTTGACGGACTCCGCAAACTCCTTGAACGTAATGAAGTAGTAGTCCTTTCCGTCCACTTCATCCGGACGCTTGGGGCGCGTTGTCACCGATGTCGAATAGAACAGATCCAGATCCGGATCCTTCAGAAGACGCTCCCGGATATTCGACTTGCCGACCGACGATGCACCGGTCAGAATTACTGCAAGACCTCTTGTCATATGATTTATCCCTCCCAAGATCAATCCTTGCACAAAGCCATGATTTCACAGAGAATCGCATAGCTGCGATCAAACGAAGCCAGGTCCAGTTTCTCCTGCACCGTATGACAGCCTGAAGCGATCGGGCCGAAGGTAATGATATCGATGCCCGGACGCAAGCCGCTCCACACACCGCATTCATTGCCACCATGGGCAGCTTCCACTTCCAGTTTTTCATTGCGCTTTGCAAGTACGGCCGCAAACTTGTCACGCATCGGAGATTCCTTCTTGAAGTTCCAGCCCGGATAGCGTCCCGACACCGAATAGTTCACGCCAAGAATCTCCGCCAGTTTCTTCAGTTTCCCAAGCAGATCATCCACACCCGTATTCAGAGCCGAACGCGTCAGTGTCTGCAGATGGACATGATTTCCCGTCGTCTTTGCAATGCCAAGGTTCAACGACGTCAGGGTCAGACCCTCGATTGCCATCGAGCGATGCTGGAAGCCGTTGGGCATCAGGTAGATATAGTCCAGAAGGGCATTGGATGTCTTCTCGTCCGCATGGTCACGCACACCTTCAACCGGCCCAATATTCGCCTTGAAGCCCAGATCCGAAAACTCCAGTTCCTTATGAATCGCATCCACACTTAATACCAGACTCTTCTGAATCAATGCCTCATCGGCGCTGCTGGTAAACACGATGCTCGCATCCGTCGGGATCGCATTGTCCTTCGAGCCGCCACTGATCGAAACGACGCGCACATCTACGCCACGCTCCCTAGCCTCTTGCAGAATACGTACCGCAAGCACATCGGCATTGCCCTTTTCCTTATGGATCTCGCCGCCGCTGTGTCCACCGCTTAAGCCACCGACCTTAAGCTCATAGGCGGCGTCCTGATTCTTCTCTAAAACCAGGTCCAGATCAAGATTCACATCCGCACCGCCGGCCGAAGACAACCCCGTCTTCGTCTCACCGCCGCCATCAAGACAGATCAGACGATCCCCGTGCACATCCGAAGGCTTCATCTGCTGCGCACCGACAAGACCGATCTCCTCCATCGTTGTAAAGATGCACTCGAGTGCCGGATGCGCCAGACTGTCGTCCTCCAGTATTGCGAGCATGTACGCCACGCCGACGCCATCGTCGGCCCCTAGTGTCGTGCCTCTGGCACGAAGGTTTCCGTCTTCATCGACATACAGATCCAGCGGATCCTTTTCAAAGTCATGGCTGCTGTCATTTGCCCTGGCATTGACCATGTCCATATGTGCCTGCAGAATCAGCGGAGCCGCATCTTCGTAGCCGGGCGACGCCGGCTTGTCTACCGTCACATTCCATACATCATCCTGATGGCAGGCAAAGCCATGGTCCTTCGCAAACTGAACAACCATGTCACTGACCGCCTTCTCATTGCGTGAGCCGCGGGGAATATCGCTGATCCGCCTGAACCAGCAGCACCAGCGCTTCGACGTATCAAATTCCATAACTGCCATTATTCAGCCTCCTTCAGATGGCTTTCCATCCAGTTTGTAATCTCTTCCAGTCTGCGGATCCTGTGCTTCGGCTTCCCGCTGCGGGAAAGCTCATGGTTCTCACCCTTGAACAGCACCATCTTCGTCTCAACACCGCGCACCTTCAGCACCATGTACAGCTGCAGACCTTCCCATACCGGGCAGCGGTAATCTTCCAGCGAATGAATGAACAGGGTCGGCGTCGTCACTTCGTTGGCATACTTGAGCGGTGACATCTGCCACAGTTCCTTCTCGGCATGATAGATATCCTTGAACTCCTGCTCAATCGGGAAGTCGAGACCATAGTCCGACGCCGTCACTTCCGTGATCCAGTTCGAGATCGAACGCTGCGTCGCCGCCGCCTTGAAGCGGTGCGTATGACCGATGATCCAGTTCGTCATATAGCCGCCATAGCTGCCGCCGGTAACGCCCATATGATCCCTGTCCATCTGCGGATACTTCGCAAGACATGCGTCAACGAAATCCATCAGATCCTCATAGTCCACAGTCCCGTACTTCTGTCTGAGATCCGCAAACGCATTGCCCCGGCCATCGGATCCTCTCGGATTGCAGAAGATCACAAAGCAGCCCATCCCGGCCCATACCTGCATCTCATGGTAGTACACCGTACCGTAGGCACACTTCGGACCGCCATGGATATCGAAGATCACCGGATACTTCTTCCCGGGATCATAGTTCATCGGCTTCAGAACCCAGCCATGAACCGGCATCGCCTTGTCTACAACAACCGGCTCCGGGTACGCTACGTATCTGTCCTTCTGATATTGTCCATTCAGATCGGTAACTGCAGTCAGGACGTCGTTGTCTGCCGCATACACCTCCTGCAGCTTCTGATCCACCATCGCAATGACATAGGCTCTGCCGTTGATGACGCAGAAGTCATCGACCGATCCGGCAATGTGGACAAATTCCGTCAGATGATCACCCGTCTTCCTGAACAGAACACCATCATCACCAGCAGCGGAAAGGAAATATGCATCGCCGTCGAATTTTGCAAACTGACGCGTACGGCCGAAGTGACAGTCCGTACCGATCGTGTTGTAGAGCGACAGCTCATTCTCCGCGTCCAGATTCATTTCACCATTCTTCAGCTCGTAGAATCTGCTCGACTCCATCGCACCCCAGTCCTTCGCAAAGGTGCCGGCCACAATCACCCGGTCCCCTTCATAGAAGGCTCTGGTTATCTGCATCTTTCCGTTATAGAGCGTCTTCAGCTGCTTCGAAAGGCCGTCAACTTCATAAACCCACGACCACTTCAGCTTCACCTGCTGAAAGTCGATGCCGCTGAACAGGATTTTCGTACCTTTGATATCGTAGGATTCCACATCGATCGTCAACGGGATCAGATCCGTAATCGTCTCCGACTTCTTATCGTACAGAAACAGTGAATGGCGGTTGCCGTTGACGACGCCTTCGCCGTTGAACACAAACGGATATTCATTCAGGACAACGTAATCATCATTGTCACGTTCCTTCTGGTCCTGATCCTTTCTCTGCTGTTCACTCAGCTGATGATACTCGGGGCAGCGGCGGTTGATTGTCGCCGCAAGCAGATAGTGATCATCATCAAAGTCACGCACATCATCGACCGCCAGCGGCACGGAAAATGCCGGCTCCATGCCCTGCCCTGTAACATACAGGAATGTCGAACTGACGCCGTCCTGCTCCTTGTCATTAACATCCTGCAGAAGAATGCCGTCCTTCAGAACATAATACGGCGTACGCTTCCGCCACTCGCTGAGGGCGGTACGTTTTCCACTGCTTATATCAATTCGATCCAGACGCTGTCTGTAATCGTTATTTTCAAGATCACTGATTGTTTCTACAAAATACAATGCGTCCCCGTTGACGGACGGGCGCAGATCGCTCAGAAAATGAAACTTCGTAAAATCTTCCAGCTTCATCGGTTCCATCATGCACTTCCTCTTTCCTGAATAGTTCGTTTCAACTGCAAATAAAGACAAAAGAAACAGTAAGAAGCCAGCCTACTCCTTACTGTTTCATCAAATGACTCTGCTTAGTCCTGCGGAACCTTGACGTACCAGAAGACAACGTTGCCCTGCGGGTTCGGGATATATCCGGTTGTGCCGGGCTTAGCCAGCATTACAGACTTGTAGCCGAACAGCGGAACAATGTAGCTCTGTTCCTCAACGAGGTACTTCTCAGCTTCGTGCAGCTTCGCATAACGCTCAGAGCCTTCAAGCTCACGTGAATCCATGATCATCTGATCATAGGTATCATCGCCCCAGACGTGAGCACTCGGCTGATTGGACTGCAGCGGCATATCAAGGAACGTCGACGGATCCATGTAGTCTGCGGAGAACGCATGACGAGCCAGCTCGAAGTTGCCATCCGAACGATCCTGGAAGAAGGTACGGATTTCGCCTGTCTGCAGTGTCAGATCAACGTAGATATCAGCCCACTGTTCCTTCAGGACAGCCGCAACTGTATCATGCATCGAGTTCTGGTTGTAGTAGTATGTCAGCTTCAGAGGGTTGTCTGCAGAATAGCCTGCAGCTTCCATCAGAGAACGAGCCTCGTCCTTGTCTGTGTATGTATACTTCTCTTCAGCATCAGCCTCCTCACGGAAGTCACCGGTATCACCCGGAATGCCAACCGGAACAAGACCATCGAGCTCATAGTACACACCCGGAACATCGAGAGCCGTAACGATTGCAGAACGGTCTACGCCAAGCGACAGAGCGCGGCGAACGTTCGCATCATGGAGGGCCTCAACATCACCAAAGGAGTTAATCAAAACGAAGTAGTTGATAACGGAGCTGGCCAGAATCAGCTCATCCGAATCAGCATAGGTCTTGGCAACCGACGGATCCAGCGACGTCGCATAGTCGATTTCACCCGTCTGATATGCAAGCAGCTGCGCATCCATATCAGCCATGACTTCGCAGGTCATCGTATTTACAGTGATCTGATCCGCATCCGGGAAGTACTCATTCTTCTCCATGACGATCTCAGAAGCACGGTCGATGGACGTCGGATGGAACGGACCATTGGTCGGGATGCTCGCATCATCTGCCCATGTATAGTCACCGGACTTTGCCAGATCCTCACGCATCGGGTAGAAGACACCTGCCGACAGCAGCGACAGGAAGTACGGGCACTTGTTGGCAAGCTGAATGACAATTGTCGTATCATCCGGTGCCGTAATGCCGAGATCCGTCATCGTATCAACCGGCTGACCAATGTACTCAGCAGCGTTAAGCACATAGTCCGTCATGAAGTACGAATAATAGGAATCGGCAGCGCCAAGAGACAGCGCATGCTTCATGCCGTAGACGTAATCGCCGGCGACGCACGGCTGACCATCAGACCACATCAGGTCATCACGCAGCGTGAAGGTATACGTCATCGTATCTTCATCATAGGTCTCATCCTTGACAGCTGCCGCAACCATCGAACCATCCTCAGCAATGTAGTACATCGGATAGTAGATCTGGTTCAAAACATAGGATGTAACGGAGTCGTCCGCATAGCCCGGATCCAGGTAGCTCGGCTCACCGCCGATTGCGTACGTAAATGTATCCTTGTACGCAACATCAGTCGTACCGCTGTCAGCGCCTGCCGACGCACCAGCAGCCGAAGTACCGGAAGTCGTGGAGCCGGATCCGCAGGCAGCCAGTGAAACAGCCATCAGTCCAGCCAGCGCAGACTTTGTAAATCTGTACTTCATAGAATTTCATTCCTCCTTTTTCTTACTTCTCGTAAAGATGACAGCAGACCATGCGTTCCCCGATCCGGATCGGCTTCGGTGCCTCAGTTCTGCAGCGTTCCGTCGCCTTGGGGCAGCGGGTACAGAACGGGCATCCCTTCGGAGGGTTGATTGGGCTGGGAATCTCGCCCTCCAGCACGATGCGTCCCTTTGCCTTTGCAACATCGGGATCCGGAATCGGAATCGCAGACAGCAGTGCTGCCGTATATGGATGCAGCGGCCGATGATATACATCGGCGCTTGGTCCCAGTTCCACAAGATGACCAAGATACATAACTCCGATACGATCCGAGATATGCTTGACCATCGACAGATCATGGGCAATGAAGATATAGGAAATGCCCAGTTCCTTCTGAATCTGTTCCAGCAGGTTTACAACCTGCGCCTGAATCGAAACATCCAGCGCCGAAATCGGCTCATCGCACACGATGAACTCCGGATTCACTGCCAGAGCTCTTGCAATGCCGATACGCTGACGTTGACCGCCGGAGAACTCCGCCGGATAGCGGCGAATGTGGTCCGGCTTCAGACCTACGATCTTTAAGAGTTCAACAACCCGTGCCTCCCGTTCCTCATCCGTGTTGTAGATGTTATGGACGATCATCGGCTCCTTGATGATTTCACCGACCGTCATCCGCGGATCGAGCGACGCATACGGATCCTGGAAGATCATCTGCATCTTCTTGCGGTAGGCCTTCAGCTGTTTTCCCTTCAGGTGCGAAATGTCTTCGCCCTCGTATTCAATGGTGCCGCCCGTCGGCTCATAGATCTTTACGATCGTTCTGCCCAGCGTAGTCTTGCCGCAGCCCGATTCACCGACGAGTCCAAACGTCTCATTCTTATAGACATCGAACGAAACATCATCGACAGCCTTGACGATCTGCTTCTTGCTGAAGACGCCCTTCGTTACATCGAAGTAGGTCTTCAGGTTTCTTACCTTCAGGACCGGGGTTTTGTTACTTGTTTCCGCCATTCTTCGCCCTCCTGTCCAGCAGCCAGCAGCGGCACGTATGCGACTCACTCAGCACCGTCTGATCCGGCATATAGTCCTTGCATACACGCATCCCCTTCGCACAGCGGTCCACGAACGGACAGCCCTTCGGCGGATTGAGAAGATCAGGCGGCGAACCGGGGATCGGCTGCAGCGGCTTATCGTCATCATCCTCCGGGTTGGCGACGCAGCTCAGCAGGCCCTTCGTATATTCATGCGCAGGACGATAGAAGATATCCTGCACCGTCCCTTCTTCCACAACCTTGCCGCCATACATGATGCAGATGCGGTCGCACAGCTTCGCCACAACGCCAAGGTCGTGGGAAATCATGATGACAGCCGAATTCGATTTCTGCTTCAGATCATCAATCAGCTCCAGCACCTGGGCCTGAATCGTAACGTCGAGCGCCGTTGTCGGCTCATCGGCGATGATCAGCTTCGGCGAATTGGCCAGCGCAATCGCGATGACAATTCTCTGCCGCATGCCGCCAGAAAACTCAAACGGATACTGATCAATACGCTTCTCAGGCGAAGGAATACCGACCTGAACCATCAGCTCCAGCGCACGCTGACGTGCCTGTGCCTTCGTCATCTTCGTATGATTCAGCAGCGGCTCCATGAGCTGATCCCCGACCTTGGTGATCGGATCCAGGAACGTCATCGGATCCTGGAAGATCATGCCCATCGTGTTGCCGCGGATCTCACGCATCTTCGCCTCATAGGCCTTCCTGCTGGGAAAGCTTGAAGGTGAAATATCTTCGCCGTCAAACGTCACCTTTCCGCTGGCAACGTTCCCATTCTCGGCCAGAAGACCGATGATCGAGTACATGGTCTGTGACTTTCCGGATCCCGATTCGCCAACAATGCCAAGGGCCTCACCCTTGTCAACATGCAGCGTAACGTCGCGGACCGCCTGTACGGTTCCTGAGTCGGTGTGGAACTGTGTATTCAAGTGTTCTACTTCCAGCAATGCCATTCCGACACCTCCTTATCTTGTCTTCATCTGGAACGCTTCACCAATGCCGTCACCGACAAAGTTCAGCGACAGAATCGTCAGGCAGATCGCACTGATCGGCCAGATGATCTGAACCGGATTGGTGAATACCAGTTGCCGGCAGTCATTTGCCAGAATGCCCCAGCTCGGCGTCGTCGGCGAAAGTCCGATACCGACGAAGGAAAGGAAGGATTCCGTAAAGATTGCGGAAGGAACCATGAGGGTCAGTTCGACGATGATCGGTCCCAGGGAGTTGATAACCAGATGCTTCAGAAGAATGCGGGCATCGCTGCAGCCGATGACCTTGGCCGCCAGCGAGAATTCCTTTTCCTTCAGCGACATGACCTGGGTACGGACCTGACGTGCCATGCCGATCCAGGAAGTGAGGCAGATGGCAAGGATCATGGAGTTGACCGAGTTGCCGAATACCATCAGGATCAAAATGACATACAGCAGCGTCGGAACGGAGTAGATGATATCGATGATACGCATCATGATCATGTCCGTCTTGCCGCCGACATAGCCCGAGATGCCGCCATAGACGATGCCGACAACCAGGTTGATGGCCGCCGAGATGAAGCCGATCGACAGCGAGATGCGGGCACCGTAGAAGATACGTACAAAGATGTCACGTCCAAGCTTGTCGGTACCGAACGGATGGGCCATGGACGGCAGTGCATTACGCACCGAAATATCCTGTGACTCATAGGTATAGGGAGAAAGTGCCGGCACAGCGATTGCCATTACAACCATGAAGGCAAGGAAGATCAGACCGAAGAGGGCGAGCTTGTTCTTGCGGAACCTGTCCCACGCATCTCTTGCGAAGGTCTTCGACTTCATGGCAATGAATTCGGAATTCTTCTCATTTTCCGGCAGCGGAGTAAACAGGCCGTCAGGAATGTTCATATTGATTTCGCTCATGTCTCTCGCCTCACTTTTCCAGCTTGATCCGAGGATCGACGACAGCTGCCGCGACATCCGAAGCCAGGTTCATTACGATGACGATCGCTCCCAGAAACATCGTCAGGCCCATGACCAGCGTATAGTCACGGTTCGTGATGGAGTTGGTAAACTCACGTCCGATGCCCGGGATCGAGAACAGCGTCTCGATGACCAGGGAGCCGGTAACCAGGCCCGAGAACATCGGTCCGGCATAGGTGATGACCGGAAGCAGCGAATTCTTCAGCGCATGCTTGCGGATGACCTTGGATTCACTGTCACCGGTGGAGCGGGCAAGAATGATGTAGTCATCATTCATGACATCACGCATGCTGGAACGCTGCAGACGGGTGACGTTGGAAATCGGTCCCAGGGACAGTGCCAGACACGGCATGATGAAGTGTTTCCAGCTCTTGAGGCCGACAACCGGCAGCCATCCGAGCCAGACGCCGAAGACAATCATCATTAACAGGGCAAACAGGAACGATGGTATTGAGACGCCGAGCGTCGCAAATACCGTGATCGCTCCGTTGACGGCCCCGTGTTTGGTCAGTGCCGAAATGATTCCCAGCAGCAGTCCGATGCCCATGGAGAAGACAAAGGCGATCAAACCGATCTCAGCGGTAACCGGAGCACGCTGAACGATGATGTCGCTGACCTGCTGGCCGCGCTTGGAGATGGATTCGCCGAAGTCTCTGTGCAGTGCGTTATTCATGTAAATGACATACTGCTCCGAGATCGGCTTATCGAGTCCGTATTTCTCTTCCAGTGCCGCGTAGACCTCAGGTGAGAGTCCTCTGCCTTCCTGTGAAAACGGATCACCCGGCATCGCATGGACGCCGAAGAACGTGATCGTCGCCAGGATGAACAGTGTCAGAACGCCTACAAGCAGTCGTTTGATAATGTATTTAAGCATCCCGTCCTCCTTCTGACTTGAATCGAGAATTCACACCCCGAAGATGAATTCTTTGATAGGAACATCTTTAAGGTAGCGCAGATTGTGAAAAGCGTGCAAAATTATGTAAATAAAGTGAAGAAAATTTCAAATATTATTGAAAATTTTCGGAAAACCATTTTCATTAACCGTTTTCATTCCCGATTTTCATTTCACGTCATCAATTTCCATCTATGATGAACAGAAGAAAGAAGGATAACTATGATATCTGCCCGCAGAACAAAGGCATGTGAAGTAATCAATAACGCCCGTCTCGATGGTGTTCTCTTCGCCACCGGCCCTGTTTTTCAGTATCTATCGGAATGTACGCAGTATTTTTGGCAGCGCGCATGCATGGATAACATCGAAGGTCTCCATCAGTCGAAGATCAATCCTGAGACGCTGCTGTTCTTATCCAGGGACGGTGACTGCACGATCATCACGATTCCGCAGTATAAGGATCAGTTTCCCAATCAGAAGGTCATTCCTTCCTATATGGATCAGTTCGAAGATACGCTGGCCAGAGTCATTACCGGCACCGTCATCGGCATCGGCAACGACTGCGAACAGTTTCTGAAGGATACGCTCCATGAAGTAAATCCCAATATTCAAACCGTACCTGCCGAACGTCTCTTTGATGAGATGCGTTCCATCAAGGATCAAAACGAGATTGCCCAGATGCGCAGGATGGCACAGTTTACCGATGATGCGGTCATGCATTGCGTCAAACATCTTCATGAAGGCATGACCCAGTGGGATGCGGAAAATCTTCTGATGCAGTACGGCTTCGATCACGGTATTCAGGATTTTTCCTTTCCGCCGACCGCCGGCTTCAAGACGCGGGGCACCTTCGGGCCGGATGAGATGTTTGACTTCTCACGTGACTCTGTCCTGGTGCCCGGTACCGCCATCGCCTTCGATGTCGGCTATATAGACCATGGCTACTGCAGCGACTGGGGGCGCACCGTGTACTATGGAAAGGCTCCGGAGCTCGTGAAACACGGCTACGACGTTTTGAACCATGCCTGCGTCCATCTTGTTGAGCAGATCGTTCCCTACAAAACCAATGTCAAAGACTGCTTCGACATGATCCGCGACGATGTGGAAAAAGACGGTTACCTCGATTATCTGCGCTATAAGGATGAACGCATGCTCGGCCACCAGATCGGTACCGAGTGCCACGAACATCCGATGGTCAACGCACAGACCGACGCCATCCTCAAGCCCGGCATGATCTTCTGCAGTGAGCCGAAGATGGCTTTCCCCGGCGAGTGCTATATGCGTGTCGAAGACATGGTGCTGGTTACGGATACGGGTGCCGAGTTCCTTACTCACTTTCCGCGTGATCTGTTTGAGTTCAGCAATGACTAAAACATCAAAACATCATCCTTAGAAAAATAAAATGGTTTCGGGCGTAATCATTTACGTTCGAAACCATTTTTCCTGCCCATCATTTTTGAGCCGCCGGAATCACAGCGTCAGACTCATACCCGCCGCATTCATTCGCTCATCTTACTTCCCCTTGAAAGAGAAGGAGAAATGAAGATGCTGCGAAGGATCGATCATGAACTGTGAATGCGTCTTTGCGCCCCACGAGTTATCGCCGCCCACACCCTCCTGTGCAAGACTGCAGCGAACAACGGTATAGTACGGCTTCGGCAGATCATACCAGTGCATCGCAGCTTCCAGCTGCTCCGGCGTATAGGGAACGGCGCTGAAATTCATCGTATGATCTACAGCAGAGAACCGGATGCCATGGCCCTGTTCATCGGTAATCTCTGCCCAGCGGACATCCGTATGATTGCCTGTCTCCTGGGGAACGACGTACGGTTCCATCGTATCCTTGACATTGCATGCATAGACGCCGATCTTTTCACCATCCTGACGGTCGCTGTAGCTTTCCTTCGGCCCCCGGCCGTACCAGGTGAGATGCGAGTAGTCGGCACTGAACTTCATCAGAAAGCCATATTCCGGAAGAACAGGCATGCCGGCTTCCCCTTCATAATCCATGCGCACGG
Organism: Galactobacillus timonensis; assembly: GCF_900240265.1. Taxonomy (NCBI): domain Bacteria; kingdom Bacillati; phylum Bacillota; class Erysipelotrichia; order Erysipelotrichales; family Erysipelotrichaceae; genus Galactobacillus; species Galactobacillus timonensis. Next base: position 867,516 of record NZ_LT964739.1, on the reverse strand, counting down.
TCACCGTACCGTCCTGCGTAAATGTATAGGTCACATCGCCATAGGTCTCCGGCACCGTCGGAAGATAGATACGGTAAACAGCCTTGAAGCAGTTATCCTCTTCGATGAACTTCGGATATCCCGCCAGCGCTTCGCCGACCGCAGGATCCTTAACATTTCGCGGCACAGACGTCTGATACAGTGAAGCCGTCTTCCATATCGCACATTCCAGCATATGCTGACTGCCGGCATCGTTCTGCGTCGGTGCGCGCCAGAAGTTCATGCGCGGAAGGGACTCGATCAGTTCCCTGCCGCACCAGCGGTACGATACAAGGCCGGCATGATCCAGCAGCGCATGCCAGTGCTCTCCACCGACGCCGACGTTGTACCAGCCATAAGTAACCTGCAAAGCCGTGTGATCGCCATCCTCATGTTGTGTCAGCGGGGCAGGATTCTGTTCTTCTATGGAATAGGCATATTGACCAAAGGCAATCTCATAGCCCGCCTTCGCCCACTCTGTATCCTCCTTCAGCCGCATCGATACGGTGATGACATATTCCCCCGCCTTCGTTTCCGTTTTCACCGGCAGAGAAAAGGTGTCCTGCCCACATGGCGCTACGGACCAGGAAACCGTTTCCTTCTGCAGAACCTTTCCTTCCCTTTCAACCATCACCACAGAGTCATAGTGATCCGTATCCGTAAACAGGCTGCGGTTATACAGCGCTGCTTCGTCTTTGGTCAGTGTGATCCTGACCGGTGCATAGCAATACTTCACTTCATCGAGCTTTGCATAGGGACGATGAGCCCCCGTTAACAGTCCGTCGGCCGAGAAGTCATAGTCTGTCGGCCGCTCGCCGCAATCGCCGCCATAGCCCTGATATTCTTCGCCATAACGCGTCTTCAGGCGGATGCTCTGATCGACAAAGTCCCAGATGAAGCCGCCCTGATATTTCGGAATGCGATCCGTCATATCGGTATAGGAGCGCATGTCACCTGTACTGTTGCCCATCGAGTGCATATATTCGCACATGATGAACGGCTTCTCAGGATGTTCCTGAATGAACTGCTCCACATCCTTTGCCGGCGTATACATCTGCGACTCCATGTCCGACGTACCGTTGTAGCGCCGGTCATGCTTGATGCCTTCGTAATGGACGAGACGGTCCGGATCCAGTGCCCGGAACTTCTCCGACATCAGATAGATGTCCCTGCCGCCATAGGATTCATTGCCAGCCGACCAGATCAGAATCGAAGGATGATTCTTGTCCCTTTGATATGTGCTGTTTACCCTGTCCAGTAACATCGGCACATATTCCTCACGATCTCCGGGCAGCGCCTCATCCTGCCGCAGAGTCCCGTTCATGACCTGGGCGAAGACGCCGTTGGTTTCCATGTTTGTTTCCGCAATCAGATAGAGACCATAGCGGTCACAGAGATCATAGATATATTCATCGTTGGGGTAATGCGACGTACGGATCGCATTGATGTTGTTCTGCTTCATCAGAACAATGTCATGAAGCACATCCGTGCGATTGACAGCTCTGCCGCTGTCGCAGTTGAACTCGTGCCGGTTGACGCCGTTGAACACGATGCGTTTCCCGTTGATGCACATAAGGCCATCCTTCATCTCAAATCTCCGGAAACCGACCTGTTGATGAATGACCTCCTGCAGAGTGCCATCCACATCGATCACCTGCAGGTGCAGATCATAAAGCTGCGGATCCTCGGCACTCCAAAGCCTGGGAAACGACACGAACAGACGCACCGAAAACTGCAGGCTGCCGCCATGAATTTCCTTCGCCATCGAAGAAACAGCTTCCCCGTTCCTCTCCAGGGAAATGATCACCTGGCCGCTTCCGCCCGCCTTCATCTCTACTTCCAGCTGCCCGTCATGATACACATCATCCAATAACGTACGCACCTTGAAGTCTTCGATACATACCGCCGGCTTCCAGTACAGATATACGTCGCGGAAGATGCCGGAGAAGCGATAGAAATCCTGATCCTCCAGCCACGAGGAGGAGGTCCAGTGAATCACCTCCACCGCCATCACGTTTCTTCCTTCATGCACGAAAGAAGAGATATCGAAGTCCGTCGGCGTAAAGGAATCTTCGCTGTAACCGACATAGCTGCCATTGATCCACAGCGCAAAACCGGACTCCGCGCCCTGAAAGGAAAGGCAGAGAGATCCGGCCTCAAAAGAGACATCTTCCTTTCTCAGGTCGAATGTCCTCCAGTAACAGCCGATGGGGTTGTATTTTTCAGGAATGTCTCCGATCGCCACATCTTCCCAGCCATCCCATGGATACTGCTCATTGACATACATCGGGATCCCATAGCCTTCCATCTGAAAATGCGCCGGCACCGGAATATCCTGCCAGGCAGACGCATCAAATTCCTCATCCGCAAAATCCGAGGGCACACCGTCAAAATTCCGGGCATAGAAGAACTTCCATTCCCCGTTCAGTGAACGGATAAAGCTGCTGTGTCCATCCGCATACTCCTCTTCATTCCGATAGTAGGAAAACGCCGCGTGGGCAGGCAGCGCCCCCTCCTTGAACATGCGCGGATCACATGCTTTTGAACGTATCATTTCCGGCGTAACATCTGCCATAGCACTTCCTCCCGATCAACACAATCATTGACCAATGACTCATTACTCAATATTATTCTGTACAAGTTAAATGAAAGGAAGACAATTTCATGAATAACAAGATATATACAGACAAGGCACCGGCAGCCATCGGCCCCTATTCCCAGGCAGTTCAGGCCGGAAATATTCTCTACATCTCCGGCATGATTCCCGTTGATCCCGCCACCAACGCCATGGCCGGATCCACCATCGAAGAACAGGCTTCCCAGATCATGCGCAATATCGACGCCGTACTGAAAGAAGCAGGTTATTCCGTTGACGATGTTGTCAAGACAACCTGCTTCCTTGCGGATATGAATGATTTTACCAGGTTCAATGAAGTCTACGCCGATTTCTTTACATCGAAGCCTGCCCGCTCCTGCGTCGCTGTCAAACAGCTGCCCAAAGGCGCGCTGGCTGAAGTAGAAACCATCGCCATCAAGGCCTGATCAGGGAATCAGACGCGGCTTGCCTGCAAGTTTCGGTACACCGACGCGGAAGGTATCTCCTTCTTCGTCGGTTTCATTTTGGTCGAGAACGGCCTGATTGGCTTCGAGGATTCCCTGCACACTGATATACATTGTCGTATCCGTCGCATCCCAGCCATAGGCGTTCATCACCAGCCGCTGCAGTTCCTCATAGCCCCGCTGAATGGCCGTATCACAGGTACGGCCGTTTGTATTGACATACCATGCGTCCGCCGTCTCCGTCACAGGCCAGTTCAAATGAAACTGCTTGATCAGCCGCACACGTACAACAATGTCTGCCGCGATCTCGATGCCTGTCTCACACACTTCGCCATCGCCCATACTTGCATGTACATCGCCCATTGCCAGCAGAGCACCTTCCACCTGTACCGGGAAATAAACAGTCGCTCCCTTGCGGATCTTCCGGCTGTCCATATTTCCCCCGCAGCAGAAGCTGTAGCCGGAAGGTACAGGATCTTTGGCCGGTGCCGTACCAATGACGCCGATCATCGGATCCGCCGGCCACGTGACGTCGTTGAAATAAACGACACCATCCCTGACCTGAACAATCTTCGTGCGCAGTTCACATGTCTTCCAAAGCGCCCCAAACCCTTCAATCGTTGCGATCACACCGTGACTAGCGGTCTGAATATCTAGAATATCAACAGCCAGTACATCGCCCGGTTCGGCACCGTTGACATACAGCGGTCCCGTTGCTGGATTAGTGTGGGTAAAGTCGATGTTTTCTTCGTGGTCCGCTTCCGTTTTAATCTGTCCCCCGAAGCAGTCCTGGGTCACAAAATGAACAATCGTACCGGGGTCACAATTTGCCTCCGGCGCATTGTCCTTGCAAAAGTCATAGATGAATTTTCTCAGTGTAAGCATATCTCCCTCCTTAGAAAATAAAACCAGCCACAAGATACAGCACAGCAGTCACTGCCCCAAACATCAGTGAATAAGGAACACAGTTGCTTGCATGGTAGGCTGTTGGAAGTCCGGTCACCGATGCCGTCAAAGTTGAAAAGTCACAGATATAGCAGAAGTTATTTCCAAATGCTCCGGCAGATATCATTGCCGCCGCGCAAAGGTACGGATTTGCCCCGATCTGAATAGCCATCGGAAGAATCACTGGAAATGCGATCAGCAACAGGTTCCAGTTCAATGACATTGCGGCCTCAGAGCAGCTGAAGATTACAAATAATGCCAGCGGCAGAAGACGCGGATCCGCAAACTGCTGAGCCAGGCCAACGAGATAATCCGTATAACCGATTGCAGAGATGCAGTCACCAAGGACATAACTGAAGAGGATCAGAAGATTCAGGTACGTAAATTCCTTACAGCCTTCAATCAGACATTCTTCCACATCATCTGTGTCGATGATCCCACGCAGCAGATAATAGACAAATGTCAACGGCGTCACCACCAGCATCGCAGGTACCAGATCCCAGTCAAAGAAATACGAAAGAAGAATCATTACCAGGATAGGCATGAAAAAGTCGAACAGATTTCCCCGGCGCCCAGATCGTTCCGTCTCCGTATCATTTTCGATCTCATCCAGCGGTTTATATAATTCTGGATGCGGCGTCTTCATTCCGCGGAAGCGCGGCAGCTTTCCTAAAGCAAACAGCAAAGAGCCAATCATTGCCACCCATGCATAAAAACTGAATGGAATTGTTTTTAGAAATGCGCGGAACCCTTCTGCATATGTCGAAGCAAAGCCATCGACTACGAAAATGCCTGCCATGAATGCGGTCCAAGAACTGATCGGAAATAAGACACGGATCGGCTCGCCAAGCGTCTGAATAATGAAGGCACAGTCTTCCCGAGGCACTTTCTTTTCATCGTAGATCGGTGTCATGATGCCGCCATTTACTGTAATATGCATATAGTCATCGAAGAACAGCGGAAACTGCATTAGCCACGTCCAAAAGTTCAGCGATTTTCCGGTCTTCGCGTGTTTCTGGACGATTTTTGAGAAGGAGGCCGTAGATCCGGCTCTTCCAAGCAGGCGGACAAACACATTCAGGAGGTCGCAGTTCACGATCATCCAAACGAAGTCATCAAGCTCCATGTTGGAATAGGTACGTTCCACAAGTCCATCCACAAAGCCAGAGAAACCGCCCTTGCCATAGATCAGTGCAAGACCCATGAACGCTCCAAAGATCAGCGTCTCAAGAATGCGTCTCGACAGCAGAGCATAATACAGAAGAAAAATGACGATGAGAGTCCCAATCGCCGGATTTACTTCTTTCGACATTGCAGAAACCGCAAAGCATACACAAACCAGCACAATGCCGACGCCATATGTCAGCAGCTTGTGCAGCCAGGTATGATGATCCATAACCCTTTCCATACTTTGTTATCCCCCAATACCAAAATAATATTGCCGAAAGATTAATACCTGTAGCATGAACCGCCTATTTTGTGTATGCATATATGTGAAAAATGAAAACGAAACAACTATTGTTTCAGGTTCAAAAAGGCAGTTGGTTTTATCCACAGTCGCCTAAAAAACAGAACACTGAAAATTATAAAGCTTACTAGTCATTTCATGATTTTTCCTCATGAAATGTAATGTTTGTTATTTCCTATTTTGGCTTATTATCATCACGCTTGTAAAGATAAGCACAGACAAAAAGAAAGCAGATATCAAGAGGTCTATCTTACCTTTGACATCCGCTATGTTTCCAATTTAATAATTTCTTCAGTTCCCTGCCGTCATTCCACCATCAACTAGAATATTTGCACCATTGATATAGGAAGCCTTGTCACTGCACAGGAACAGAACGACATTACCAATTTCTTCCGGCTCCGCAATTCTTCCCATCGGCCCGACCGTAACATTGTCCCAGCCATCGTGGCCAATTCCGTCCTCCTTATATCCATTGAGAATCGAAGCAAACATCGGCGTATCTACCCAGCCTGGAGAGATGGAATTGACACGCACACCGTTCTTTCCATTTTCTACAGCTGCGTTCTTCGACATACCAATAATTGCCCACTTAGAAGAACCATAGCCAATCTCCAGCGAATATCCGAACATTCCCGACACTGAGCCAAAATTTACGATTGATCCCTTCTTGTTTTTCTGCATCACTGGCAGAACATGTTCCATCATCATATAGGTTCCAAGGGCATTGATATCGTAAACACGCTTGAACGCTTCCGTCGTATAGTCCTCTGTACGTTTTTGAGGTCCGCCCCATCCAGCAGTATTCACAAGATGATCAACCGTTCCCCAGCGATCCAGAACCGCCTGTACAGAAGCCTTTACATCATCCTCATCAGCAACGTTGCACTTGTGAACCAGTATCCGTTGCGGATCCATGCCAAAGTGCCTTAAGGTCTCATTGCCGAACTCTTCGTTAATATCTAGGATCGCAACTTTTGCGCCTTCCTGATAAAACATGTTCGCAATGACGGCACCCATGCCGATCTTGTGGAACTTTTCAAACGCCTTAGGATTGATGCCACTTCCAGTCACAATGACAACTTCATCTTTAAAAGACATTATTATTCACCTCTCTCTTTTGCCTTTTCAGCGATAATGTCTGCATTGGCTTTCTTGAAATACATGTAAGCAGGTAATGCTGTTGCCAGGGCAATGATCGAAGCAATGATGCCTGCACGCGGAGCCCATACAAACGTCGAAACCATAAGAATCACAGACGGAACAACTGCAAGAATACACATCAGAGGACCGCAAGGCATCCGGTAGGTCGGATGATAGTCTTTATTCTTGCGGATACGGAACCAGGTCAAGAAACCTAGTGCATTGCGGAACAAAGAAATCAGAGTGAAATATCCAAGAAGATCATTAATGGAAGAGAAGAAGACGAGTACACATGCAACGCCGATTTCCCACAGCATAGCAACATACGGCGTATTGTAAACAGGATGAACCTTTCCCCAGCTTCTCCACCAGTAGCCTTCCGAAGCAGCTTTATAGGTGATTCGCGGCTGCCACATCAGAAGGCCGCAGAGCGATCCAGTAACGACAAGAATTGCCAGAATTGCCGCAAGGTTTGCTGCAGAAGAGCCAATCCCCGGAATTTTGGAAAATGCTTCAGCGATCGGCGCATCCGATGCTGCAAGCGTCGGAATATCAACCAGCCGAACAGCGACCAGCGTTAGACCTGTATAAAGCAACGTGCAAATAATCACCGTGCTGATCAATGCCTTTGGAAGATTCTTTTCCGGATTTTCAATTTCACCTCCAATGACAGATGAAGCGTACATGCCATCATACGACCATGTTGTTGCTGAGATGCCTGCAAGCAGAGCAATAATACCTCCGCTCTGTGTCGCGGCATCAGCCCCTCCAACGCTGGAGCCATGCACAAACAGCAGACCAATGACAATCAGGATGAAGAATGGAATGATCTTGACCGCCGTTAATACGTTAATGATTTTCTCACCCGTTTTTGCACGCGTGATATGTATCCATCCAAAGAAAATAATCAGGCCGACTGCAATCAGCTTCACTACCAAATCCGGCCAATGCGTGAAATAGGCAAGGTATCCGCCGATTGAAAGAGCCATGATCGCTTCACCAATCGGATCTGAAGAGAAGAAGCATGACCACGAATAGAAGAAGCTCCAGAACTTCCATCCAGCTTCCCGGAAGAAGACAACCATGCCTCCATCTTCTGGATAGGCAGTTGACAATTCCGTATACAGCAGATTTTGCGGAATCATCAGCAAGCCACCGATCAAGAACGAAAGCACGGCAAGGACAGCAGTTCCAGCAGCACCAGCGACCTCTCCAACGGAAGTAAAAATGCCTGAGCCAACCGTTGATCCAACACCCATTGCGATCATTCCTGCAAGCGTAATTTTCCGTGTCAGTGTTACCTTCTGATCTTTAGAATTATCCTGCATATTATTATCCCTCTTTCCATTTTATTAAAATTATCACAAGATTATTTATACGTCTAGTTAGAACTTTCACAAAGTAGTAAAACCTTTGTAAAAACTTACGCTTGCCGTAATATCAGTTGAAGTTATACTCCGTCAGAATCGGCTCTTTTCCATAGATCTCAGTCTGGCCATACTCATACAGCGAGAGTCCAAGGAACGAACCCGAAATGTTGTATACATTATCAAATCCAAGATTCTGCAAAGCCATCAGAGCGTTGTAACTTCTTTGGCTCGAGCGGCAATGGAGATACACCGGCCGTTCCTTCGGAATTTCATTGACTCGACTCCGAAGTTCACTGAGCGGAATATTATGACTTCCAATGATGTGCCCCCTTGCATATTCACCCTTCTCGCGTACATCGATAATGTACGCATTGTTTTCAACTAGGCCACGGACATCCGAAACCTTCACCTGACGGAACACCCCGTTCAGCACATTCAATCCAACCAGCGCTGCCATATGAACCGCATCCTTAGCTGTTGAAACAACCGGTGCATAGCAAAGCTCTACATCACGCAGATCTTCAAGCGTACCGCCCATATGAATCAGCGTTGCAATGACATCAATTCTACGATCTGCGTCATGATCACCAATTGCTTGCGCCCCAAGGATTCTGCCCGTAGGAACCTCGAACAGAAGCTTCAGATGAATCGGCTCACTATCAGGCATAATTCCGACCTTGTCCTGCGGAATCACATAAACAAAGTCATAGGAAATGCCTGCCTTTTTCGCGTTGGTTTCATTCAATCCCGTGCTTGCCGCATACTTCGTAAAGATACGCACTACCGAAGATCCAATAAAGCCAGTGCGATGATCCGGCTTACCATAAATTGCATCGGCAGCCTTACGAGCTTCCATCTGTGCCGGCCAAGCAAGTGCGATTCTTCCCGGCTTTCCTGTTAATTCATTAAATTCTTCAATCGCATCACCAACAGCATAGATGGAAGGATCACTGGTCTGGAAATTGTGATTCACCTTAATACCGCCCGTCTCGCCAATTTCAAGACCAGCATTCTTTGCCAGCGTCGTTTCAGGACGTACACCGATTGCCATGACAACAACATCTGCAGGAACTTGTTTGCCACTTTGAGTTACGCAATACCCGTCCGTGATTTCCTTGAGCCCATCTCCCAGTACAAGACGTACACCATTGTCCAGCATCTCCTTGTGAAGGATCTGAACCATGTCAAAATCGAAATTCGACATGATCTGATTCTGTGCCTCGATGATTGAAACACAGCGATCACCTTTCTTCAGATTTTCAGCCACTTCGCAGCCAATGAATCCTCCACCAACAATCGCAATGTTATGAGACTTTGTTTCCATGACATAGTGATCCAGCCGTCCAATGTCATCCACATTCCTGATCGTAAATACATTCAGACGATCAATCCCTTTTATACTCGCCGGAAGGATCGGAGCAGCACCAGTAGAAAGAATCAGAACGTCATAGTTATCTTCCCTCATCTCATTTGTTACGAGGTCATGGATTGTGACGGTTCTTTTCTCTCTGTCAATGGATGTCACCTCCGTATTTGTATGAACATTAATGTTGTACTGATTCCGATACTGATCCACAGACATCATTACCAGATCATCTATGTTCTCAACCGTGCGGCTTAGATAATAAGGAAGACAGCAGTTAGAGAACGAAACAAAGGAGCCACGCTCATAGATCACAATCTCAGCGGACTCATCCAGCCGCCGGATTCTTGCCGCAGCGGAACCGCCTCCTGCAACACCGCCAACAACCACAACTTTTGTCATACGTATTCAATTCCTTTCTATATATTTATGAAATTCCTATATCTATTTAACAGCTAATATTGCTTACTGTTTATCATCTCTTCATCTATCGACTGTAGTATGATAAATAAAACTTGGAGGAGCAGGTAACATGCCTGCAGGGGAGAACAATACGATGGAAAAAATGACGGAAGAATTAGCAGGGAAGATGCTCGATGAGCAAGGATATCATTGCAGCCAGGTTGTCATAAGTCATGCTTCCGAACAATTTGGACTCGAGAAAGAAGAAGCAATGAAACTGGCATCCGGACTTGGCGGCGGATGCTTCGCCGGAGAAACATGCGGCGCCGTCTCAGGTGCTATTATCCTTCTTGGTCTGAAATATGGATTCAGTGCACCAAACTCTAAGGAACAGGATCAGATTCTCAAAAACAAGATCCATGAATTCGAAAAGAAATTTGTCGATCGCTGCGGATCGCTTACATGCCGCGGACTGCTTGACGGCTTAAGCAATGCCGATCCTGAGCAGAGCAAGCTGATCGAAGAACGCGGCTTATATTCTAGATGTAAAACCTACTGTGCTGCTTCCTGCGAAATTCTGGATGAAATGCTTAAATAGTCGGCTGTACAGGCGCGGGCCAAAACGGTCCGTGTTTTTTTGTATGTGTTAAAAATTGTTAGGTGAATCAGCCGACTTTCTTCATCCCTTCAAGTTTTGCGATACACTGATGCATCAGATCATACGAATCTTTATATAGTCTGCTGCTCTTGTTCACTGTGGCAACAACAAAGTTCAGATACTCCGTGATCTCTTCTTTTCCAGATAACGTAATCTGTAGGCGCAATGAATTACAGACTTCTCCGCCCATGCCCGGAATTTTACCAATCCAGCGTGTCGGTCCATTTTTCTGGACATCTGTATTTTCAATGATCTTCCAGCTGATAATCTCCTTGAAATCATGGCATCCGTCATGATTTATTGGACATCGCCAAAGATGATGAACACTGTCAATCGAAAGCATATTGCCAACACGGTCTGTCTCAGAAAACTGTTCCATCCTGTCGAAAGAATTCTTGAACATTGAAAACGGAAAATAGCTTAGGTTTTTTCCTGGAAGGTAGCCTGCTTTTATCAAGCAGTCTTTACAGACATATTTTCCATCCGCTGTTGTATATACCGGCAGATTTTTTCCACACAGCTCACATGTCTCTATATTCTTCATAGTCATTCATAAAGATTCAGCCGGAGCAAAAATAAACATTTTCACTCCGGCCACATCTATGATTCAATAAAGCGTTACTTTGAGTATACTCCGCGAACGAGACCCATAAAGCTCTTTACAAGCTCCGGATCAACCTTCCCATCCTTCTTAAAACCACGGCCGACAATAATTCCATCTGCATATTTCAGATAGTCGAGAACATTGTCCTCATGAACACCGTTGCCAACAATAATCGGGAAATCACCGATAGCTTCACGCATACTCTTGACATCTTCAGGCGTCACATGCTTGCAGTGATCATTCTCTGTCACAATGATGGCGTCAGAGTCATGTCCGATCGCATTTCCAGCCAGCTCATTGATTGCAACATCAGGGACACCATATGTCTCAGCAGTATGTACATCCGTAAACAGCATGGTCTTTGAAGGATATTCCTTCTGAAGCTGTGCAAGCGGCGTCGAGCATCCTTCGATATATCCAAAGGAACCAGCGCGGTTATCTACAAACGCCTCTACACGAATGAAATCAGCGCCTACTGCATAGGCCATGATCCATTCCTGTTTCCATGCGTTCATTTCAATATTTACACCAAACGGGATCTTGCAGAATTCACGGATTTCTGTTGCAATTTTCAGTTGCAGCGAATACCCAGCCAGAGGAACCTCTGTGCTGTACTGGGGCCAGTCGCTGAAGTTTTCAAGCATGATCGCATCGCATCCGCAATCGATCAGTGTATGCGCATCACGAAGTGCCTTTTCTTCAATCTCAGCATTGTTTCCCTTATATGCAGGGTTACCCGGCATCGGGTCCAGATGAACCATGCCCATAATCATCTTGTTCTTGAACAATTCCTCGTGCTTCATTTCTCTTCTCCATTCTTTAGCGTTTCAGCGCTTCAACAAATTTTTTTACACGGTCTTCATCAATCCCGTTCATCACATTTCCATCAACTTTGAAACTCGATCCAACAATCGCCCCATCGCAGACATCAAAATAATCTTTGGCCGTTTCTGCCTTTACACCCGATCCAACGATGACCGGGAAATCTCCTGCGATACGTTTGGTCTGCTTTACCTCTTCAATGGACGGGCTCTTCCCCGTAACAAGACCAGTCTCGATGACTGCATCTCCGCCGCCTTCGATGATTGATTCAATCGTAAAATCCAGTGGTTGTTCAGCCAAAGCAAATGTATGCTTCACATTCAGATCGCACAGCAATGCAATGTCTTTCGGATACCTCTGCTTGAGGCGCATTAAATGAGGTCCTGCAGCCTTAAATGTTCCATTCGGTCCAACTCGCGTCTCAGCAAAGACTTCAACACGGATAAAATCCGCATTGCATGCATACGCAACAGCCCATTCTGAATCGACGTCATTGAACTGAACATTGATTCCCATCGGCAAAGATGTTTCCTGGCGCAAACGCGTTGCAATTTCCGTAAAGGAAGTCACTGAGATCAGTTCATTGGCACTGTCGTAGGGAATATCCCCAAAGTTTTCGACGATGAATGCGTTTGCTCCGCCAGCTTCAAGAGCCTTCAGGTCTTTCAGGGCAACCTGGTAAACATCCTCAAGATTGCCACCATAACCTGGTGCGCCAGGTAGCGGCTTCAAATGAACCATGCCGATGACCGGCTTGGTATCTCCAAATACTTTTTTGAACAGTGTCATTTTCAGTAGCAGACTTCGAGAACGTTGTCTTCAAATGTTACAGCGCGAATTTCCTTACCGCCATTAGTGGCAGGTTCATAGAAAACTTTATATCCTGCAGCATGAATCTTATCGATTACTACATCCAGAGCCTCCTTGCTGTCAAGCTTGATGCAAATATGGGCAAATCCGGTTCTGTTAGGATCTTTCGGCGTATCAACGATCTCCGGCTTTGTCATGATCTCAAGCTTTGGTCCCTCTCCGACTTTGAGAATATATTCTTTGAAGCCGTTGTCTTCGTGATACTCCGTTACTGTTTCAGCACCAAAATAATCTTCGAAAAATTTCTTGCAGCCTTCAAGGTCCTTCACAAACATGCCTACATTACTGATCCTCATATCTATTCTCCTATTTTTTCTTCAAGGTCACACACACCATCGGAACCCGTCTTTACAAGTTCCTTGATGTCGATCTCTTTGACTGACGGGTATTCCCCATCTTCTGCCTGGGCGTTTCTCTTTCCCAAAAGTTCCAGTAGCAATGACATATTTGCCCCACAAAGCACCTTTACATCGTCGCTCATCAGTGAAGCGCACATGTTGCATGGTGTTCCAAAAAGCAAATCACACAGAACGATGACACCATCTCCATCATTTAATTTCAGAACCTTTTTCTCCAGTTTTTCTGCATATTCATCCGGAGAATCTTCAGGCATCAGGCACAGTGCCTCTAGTGCAGGAATGTCCTCTCCAAAAAACAGATGGCTTGAATCAAGCATTCCTTCTGCAAATCTGCCATGGCTTGCGAGCAAAATTCCAATCATTTTCCCTACTAAGTATTGATGCAGAATCCTAGGCGGACTCTGCATCAATCATCCTTTCTATCTAGTAAAATCAGCCGATCAGACCTAACAATGCAAGCAGGAAGCTGATGCCCATCGTCACAAGCATCACCCACCCCATCTTCTTGCCATCTTTGATTGCTTTATAGATCAGCATCGTTGCTACCAGCGGCATAATGTTCGGGCAGATAGCATCAAACACCCCAGTTTGCAGATCAAAGATTGTTACACCTTCCTGAACAACTGAAACCGTCCAGTTCAGCGTTACATAATTAACGATTAGAGCACCGGATACTGCGCAGCCAAGAATGTTCGCAACTTCAATTGCCTTCTTGAACAGACCAGATTCCATCAGACGCAGAACAGCTTCGCCACCCTGTTCATAGCCGGTACGGCACATCCACCAGCCTGCACCCCACCAAATGACCATAAAGATTACTGTGTAAGCAATAGGAGCCCAGACCTGTCCCTGCTGAGCGAGGTTAATGAAGATAACTGCAAGGACCGGAATCAAAACGACCTGTGAAAGCGTATCACCAATACCTGCACACGGTCCCATCAGACCGGACTTCAGAGAAGTAAATGCGTCGTCATCAATCTCTTTACCAAGCTTTCTCTGCTCTTCCATCGATGCGCAGACACCCATAATCATGCCGCCAAAGTTATGATCGGTATTGAAGAACACGGACTGTCTCTGCATAGCCTTAGTCAGTTCTTCTTTATCATCGCCATACAATCTTTCAAGAACTGGAACCATAGCGTTGCAGAAGCCTAAGCCCTGCATAATTTCGTAGTTGTAGCAGGATTCGCAATACATCTCCCAGCGCAGCCACATCTTACGAAGCATCTTCTTATCAATCAGCTTGTAGGAAGTCTCCTGCGCATCCTTGGTATTTGAGAACGCTGCGAAATCTTCTTTATCAAAGCCAACAACCAGAATAGCAACGCAAGCAAAGATCAGTGCAATTGCAATCGTATTCAGGCCGAGGAAGCTTGCTGCGAAGAAGCCAAGGAACAGGAAGATCTTTGCCTTCCCCTTGAAGATCGTTGTCAGCATTACGCCAATACCTACAGCAGGAAGCACTCCGCCCATAACACTCAGAGCCTGCAGAACCGCACTGCCATTCATCGCATCTGCCGCCGCAACGACGCCCTTGGATCCAAAGTAAACAATGACAAAGGCAAGAATGAAACGAATGATTGCCTTCACACCCTGAGGCAGCCATACGTTGGCAAACATCATTCGCTTGGACTTACCTTCATTGATCCACTTCTGAGCAAGCTGTACTACGAAGCACTGTGCAGTCATCGTCAGAATCCAGACAACGGAACCAATGACGCCCAGCGGTACCGCCAGAGCCAATGCAGCGTTTGTATCAAGGCCGCCAGCCAAAGCGAATGCCGTACCCATGATGCCAGCCATCGAAGAATCTTCTGGCAGTGTACCTCCAGCGGAAATGACGCCGAGATACATAATGTTTATCGTTGCGCCAATGATGCAGCCCTTTACAGGGTCGCCCATGATAATACCAACGAACAAGCCTGAAACCAGTGGACGATCGATTGTCGCCCAAGTGCCCATACTGCCGAAAGGCCAAGGGCTCTCGGCGAGGACGTAGTACAGGGCAACCAGTACTGCTTGTAATACTGTCATTTTCTTTTATCCCCTTTTTTAACCTTAAAGAAGGCTATCTATACTCTTTTTCGAATCAGTCGGTACCATTTGATAATAGATTTCGGTCCCAGACGCAATGATGTCCCTGAACTGCTGAACCTCCTCATCGCTTGCGGAAATATTTCTATTGAACCGTTTTCTTCCGGCTGCCATTCCCATATTTCCTAAAATGATCTCGTTGAATTTAACGCCGTTGCGGATCATTGCAAGCATCGGACCAGGAACCTTAGTCATGACAATGATGTTCTGATCGGGCTCACTATCTTCAAGAAGCCATTTCGAAGCATCCTCTTCATTCTTAATGTCAACAGTAACGCCAAGCTGCCCAGCCACAATGTTCAGCAGACGTTTCTGCATAGCATCGTTTACAAGCTTGTTATCGACAATCAGAATGTAATTCGGATTCGACTTGATTTTGAGCCAGGAAGTTGCGATCTGACCATGAATAAGACGTTCATCAATGCGTGCTAAGACTATATTTCTCATGAATACCTCCATCGTTATGAATTCCGGTTTTGCAAGACAATGAACATAATATGATAATAAAACATGCTTTCATCATTTTGAAAAGGCCGCATTAAAATAGCTATATGCTATTCTATTGATTAGGAAACCGGGTGATTCATCGATACTGTAGAACCAAGAGCTTTTGTTTCTATACGATTATTTTAGTTTTGACGTTTTAATGTTCAATTAGGCACTTTCATGTAACCGGTTTCTTGGAAGTTACCAATTGTGTAATTGCTGTCAATCAGGATCTGGAGGATGTAAGAATGGAAGAAAAAGCGACGACATTAAGCAAAGATAACTTTGATGATTTGTTCTTTGCATGCACAGCTATTTTTGCCAGGAAATGGCAGCTCTCAATCATCGTTTGCTTATCCAGCAGTCCCAAGTGTTTTGGTGAAATACTCAGCTATCATCAGGGCCTCAGTAAAAAAGTCCTTTCAACGAACCTTCATAAGCTTGAATCAAAGGGCGTGATTGCCCGGAAAGTATTTGAAGATGGCAATATCAACCGTGTCAGCTATTCTTTAACAGACGCGGGAAACGAATTGATCCCAATTTTGGAACAGTTGTTGGTCTGGGGCAAAAAATATGCTCCATATTCCAAGGACGACAAATCAAAATACGATAAAGAAAAGTTTGCGGAAGACAAGACAGAAAACAGATAACGCTATGCACTATTCAGTGCTGCTTTAGTCCTCGCTAAGATCCTCTTTCATCTTCTCAAGAACGATCTTCATCGATGGCACTTCAAGCAGTGCTTTTTTTATGCATTCTTCGTCTGGTGTCTTCAAATCAGGAACAATCACATACGGTATTTTAGCTCTGTTTGCCGCAATAGCTCCGTTCTCAGAGTCTTCAAAAACAACTGCCCGATCCGGAAGGACAGCAAATCTGCGTAGCGCTTCGAGAAATATATCTGGCTCCGGTTTGGAATGCTTCACGTCATTATATGTAACAACATCAGAGACATAGGAATCTACTCCTGCCGAATGCAGAAGTTGCTCTGCCATATCCCGATAATTTGAAGTAGCAATGCAGATGGGAATCTTCTTTTTCTGAAGAAATGAAAATGTCTCCAGAATTCCTTCTTTTGTCTTTACGCCATTGTGAATAAGACCTTGAACACACGCTTCATAAGCATCATCCAGAACTTCTTCTCCATGTTCCGGAATATTGCCGAAATAAAAACCAGACAGGTCAAACGTTCGTGATCCAATTGCTTCAATCAATTTGTTCTTATTGAATTGAAAATGATGAGCAACACAGGCATCGATCTGTGCCTGATAATAGACTCGCTCCGTATCGAGCGTAAGACCATCCATATCAAACACTGCTAACTGCATCCGTTCAAACATTTTTCTTGGTCATCCTTTCATTTATCACAAAGGGCTCCAGAAGCCGCATCTGGCTGTCAACGAAATCATCCAGCGAAAGAGCAGTATAGGTACTTTCCTTTCCTGCTTCTCTTGCCCAGGAGATATGACTGAGCATGATGACTTCAATGTAATCCTTCTTCCATTGATCACTCATTTTCTCTGAAAGGACACCACACCGCTGAAGGCTTCCCAGCATATGGAACAATACATCTTTAAAATGGTTCACTGCCTCTCGATTGTCTTCAAAGAATGCCGGTTCCAGCCGCTGCAGATCCGATACAGAAAAGAAAAACCGCTCCTGCCGCACGCCTTCTGCCATCCGGCGAATGTATCGCCGAAGATCATCCAGCGACTCTGCCTTTTCTTCCTGTGGCGTCGTCCAATTTTCTCTTAATAATGCTGTAAGAATATCGATCTTTTTTGGAAAGTAATACGTCAGATTACCGGGGCTGATTGCCAATGCCTCCGCGATCTCACGCATCGTTACCTTTTCATACCCATATTTGTTAAACAGATCCTGAGCTGTATTCAATATTTCCTCGCGCCTGTTAGACATACCAACATGATAGCACCGCAGAATTTTTCACGAAATTGACAATTAGTACATTTGTACTATTATCAATTGGCAACCTGTCTAGCAAAGGAGATGAACCCATATGAAAAAGACATTGCTTACACTGCTCGCGTTGATTACCCTTGCCGGCTGCGGATCTTCCTCAAAAGCGTCTGCGGCATCTGCCTCTGCGCAGACCGCCGGTTCGACAGTTTCAGCCGATACAGTATCTTCCGCCTCGCTCACCCGCACCACATTGACCGGCAGCGATTACACGACTGCTATCACAGAACTTGAATCCCTTTCAAATGACCTTGCTACGAAGGCAGAGTCTTCCGCTGAAGGCTACACTGCTCCAGAATCTACGACGATAGCCCAGGTTATCAGCGTCAGCTCAGACGGTTACCCTTCCATGTCTACGATTCATGCATGGAAAGTGGATGGTGACAAAATCACAGTCGTTATGACCGATGGCCGCACGATTTCCAACCTGATCAACACAGGGGATCGCGGAACAATCCTGATCCACGGCTCCGCCTACTACCTGCTCCATGTAGAAACAGAAAATGTAAAGACACTGACATACAGCGATGAGTCCTACCAAAACGGCGAATTCAACACAGATTACTCTGGCGCCGACCACCAGGCAGCGGAATATACTGTAACTTTCAAGATCAATGAACTCGAATCTACACAGGTTTATATGTTTGACTGATTGAATTTGTTTCTGTTTCCTTTATACTGAAAGTGGAAAAAGGGTCACCAGTGACGGCTGCCCTTTCCGGTTAGACGAAATGACCGCTAACGTTTGAGAGCTAGGCGGTCATTTTTTTGAACCACGTCCGACCTTGTAACCAAGGCTGAACGCGGAGAGAACAAGTCCAATCAATGAAACAATCAGAGTCATTCCTTCAATTGTCATGGGACACCTCCTTACCGGAAATTCAATAAGGGAGGCCCGGTACAATGTTCTCTCCTCCCTGATGCCTTATACTTCGCACCGGAAGGACAGCCGCCACCGTATAGTGACCGAAGCAGAGTGATTCCCCTGCACTTTTTATGAGACGAAAGATCCGGGATTTCCCGAATCATTTTTAAAACGCTGCGGCCAATATCGACCGCAGCATCTTTTCATCGATCATAGGCTTTCATCCGCTTCTCAACGACACCGACAACGCGGGACATTGAAAACGTCAGAACCAGGTAGATCAAACCTGATATCAGCAGTGAAGGAATCGCCAGGAACGTCGCCGACTGCACCGTACGGTAGGCTGTCGTCAGCTCCGACACAAAGAAGACACTTGCCAGTGACGTTGCCTTGACGATCGAAATGAACTCATTGCCAAGTGCCGGCATGATGTTGCGGATCGCCTGCGGAAGAATGATCTTCTGCATCACGTGACGCATCGACATGCCAAGACTCACTCCCGCTTCCCGCTGCCCATCATCGACCGCCTGGATTCCGGAACGGATATCTTCCGCCACATAGGCACTCGAATTGACGACAAGAGCACTCACGATGCAGGCCGTATCCGACATCTCGAACGGAACAATCTTCGGCAGTAACAGCCAGAAGAAATACAGCTGCAGAAGAATCGGCGTACCACGCAGAATCTCAATGTAGAAATCAACAATAACCTTAACAATCCTGATCTTCGACCTCTTGAGCATCGAAACGGCAATTCCGATCAGTACCGCAAACACTGCCGTAACCAGCGACAGCCATAAAGTCCCCAGAAGTCCATCCAGATATACGCCCGAATAACGGGACCAAATGCGTGAAATCTGTTCCAGCATATGTCAGCTCCACTTCCCGATTCTATGAATTCAATCAGTTCTCACTGATACCGAGATTCTTCGCATACTCGGTATATTCGTCATACCATTTTGAATACTGTCCGCTCTCCAGCAGCTCATCGATGCAGTCGTTGACAAAGTTGATCAGATCCGTTTCACCCTTCATTGCGCCGACACGCATACCATCGTATTCTTCGCCAAGCTCGAACTTGTAGTCCTGCACAACCAGACCGCAGCCAGGATTGTTATCAATGTAGAGCTGCGCACTGCTGCGGGCAACGATTGCCGCATCCGCCTTGCCTTCCTGAACCGCAAGGTATGCGTCCGTCATCGAGCTGACCCGCTTGAATTCCTTGTAGGTCGGCACATCCTGATTCACCAGCAGCTCCTGCAGAGAACCCGACTGCGTCACAATCGTATAGTCCGCAAGATCTTCCGCCGACGTAATTTTGGACGCCAGCTCCTCTGTCGTCAGAATGCCGTAGCCCGCATCATCCTCCGTAAAGTAATAGCCCTTCGAAAGTTCCATTGCCTCCGCGCGTTCCGGTGTATAGGCAAGCGCCGAAATCGCCAGATCATACTTTCCTTCCGGAACGGAACTGAGAACGGCCGAGAACTCCAGCGGCACAATCTCAAGCGCAACGTTCATCTTATTGGCGATATATTTTGCCAGCTCAATGTCCGCACCAACATACTGATCATCGCCGCTCTTCGACGGATCGATGAATTCGCACGGTACCCAGTACGGTTCCGTCGCAACCGTCAGTACGCCGCGCTCCTTGATCTCTGCCAGACGTCCGGTTGCTGTATCCGCAATACCCGAACCCGCATCCGCCGGAATCGAGGATGTCGAAGAAGCCGTAGCCGAAGCTGAAGCCGAACCGCATCCCATCAATGTCACTGCCGCCAAAACCGTAGCCATTGCCTTTTTCATATTTCTTCTCCCTTTCAACGAAAAAGCGCATCCTCTGAGTTTCCTCTGAAGATGCGCTTACCAGCAAAATCCTGTGATTTAGAAACGCCTAAGCCTCATGCGTCTCCTTCCGCACATCTTCATACAGCGAAAAATGGTGATGATGATGGATCATCGCCGAATGCGAATGGTGCTGATGTACGAAAGTCATCGTTGTCATGCGTGTTTTATATCACAGCTTTACAGAAATGAAAAGAATTATTTTCTGAAAATATTTTCAACTGTTGGCTGAATGACGGATTTCGATTTCCGCCCACTTCAAGGCGGCCGACACCGTAAACATCAGATAGATCGATGCCGAAATCCAGGCCGTCTGATCCGCCATACAGATGGCCCCATAGCCTAGCTTTCCAACCAGAAGACTGCTCACCGCCGTACGCGCCGCCATCTCAATGACACCGGCAAGCACAGCCTTCTGACTCCAGCCGATGCCCTGCACCGAGCTGCGTGTCACAATGAGGATACCCAGCACCCAATAGAAGAAGCCGAGCGCACGCAGATACTGTGCCGAAGCATCCAGCACATCGCCCGCATCCCCGCTCAGGAAAATCTTCGACAGCGGCCGACCGAAGAAGATCAGCACCACACCGATGGCAATGCCATAGACGACTGCAATCTTCTCGCCGATATGAATGCCCTTTTTGATCCGATCCAGCTTCCCCGCACCGAAGTTCTGCGAAATGTACGTCGACATCGCCGCGCCCAGAGCATCAAAGGGACACATCGTAAACTGCTTGATCTTCAGGCCTGCCGCAAAGCCCGTCACATGCACGGTTCCAAGCGTATTGTTCGCCGTCTGCATCACCATGGATCCGATGGCTGTAATCGAAAACTGCAGACCCATCGTAAGACCGTTGTTCAGCAGCCGCCGGCACATCCGGCCACTGTAAATCCGCTCTTCCTTCCCAATGTGCAAAACCGGAAATCTCCGGATCACCAGGATCACACACAGAATGCCGCTCAACGCCTGCGAAATCACCGTCGCAAACGCCGCGCCGAACACTCCCATGCCAAGATTCACGATGCAGAAGAGATCCAGGCCAATATTCAGGACTGCCGAAAGAGCCAGAAACAGAAACGGCGTACGACTGTCTCCCACTGCTCTGAGAATAGAAGCCATGTAGTTATAGAGAATTGTCGCCGGAAGCCCCAGAAAGATCGTCACAAGATAGGCATAGGCATCGCTGTACAGCTCCGCCGGCGTCTGAAGCAGATGTAGAATCTCCGGCGTAAGCAGCGCCGTAGCTGCCGTAAGAACCACCGCAATGATCGCCGCCCATACGGCCCCGTTGAACACATACCTGCGCATCTCGCTTTCCCTGCGGGCCCCGAACGAGGCGGCAGCCGGAATCGCAAAACCAGCCATGGATCCCTGCACAAAGCCAAGAACCAGAAACTGAACCGAAGAAGAGACACCGACCGACCCCAGCGCATTGGCACCGAGCGTCTGCCCGACAATGGCCGAATCAACGATATTGTAGGTCTGCTGAAACAGATTCCCCAGCAATAGCGGAAACGTAAAATTCAGAATCAGCCGCACCGGATCCCCTTCCGTCAGATTTTTCGCATTCGTTCTGTTCATTTCCCATCCCCCGCCTGACTTTGAATTTCGCGCTTCGCATGACGGATCGCCGCCAGACACGTAGGAATTATATAGCAGTCCGCCGCAGCCCATGCGGCCGCATCCGCAAAGCAGATGCCGGTATAGCCGATCCTGGGCACCAGGAATAAGGCGACGACCGTACGCGCACCCATCTCAAACACGCCAGAAAACACCGCTCGATTACTCCAGCCAAGACCCTGGGTTGCCATACGGAAGATATAGACAAAACCAAGAATAATGTAGAACGAACCATCGGTACGAAGATACTGCGCAGATGCCGCAATCACATTCCCCTCATTTGCCAAAAGACCCGACAACGCGGATCCAAACACAATCATGATGAGACCGCCGACGATGCCCCAGCCGACGGCAAGCTTCACGCCGGCCTTCATTCCTTCAGAAAGCCGCTGCTCCTTACGTCCACCGTAATTCTGGGAAAGAAAGGTACAGAGCGCTGCCGACAGCGCATCAAACGGACACATCATCAGTGTATTGATCTTATGGCCGGCGGCGTAACCTGCCACATACACGGTACCGAGGCTGTTATTTGCACTCTGCATGACCATGGATCCGATCGCAGTGATCGAAAACTGAAGTCCCATCGGAACACCCATGTTCAAAAGAGTACGCATCATGGCCGCATCGATGACCCTGTCTTCCTTGCGAAAGTGCAGCACATCATATTTGCGAAGAATAACAAAGAGACAGAGAAGGCCGCTGATCCCCTGCGACACAACCGTCGCCAGTGCAGCGCCGAAGACACCCATATGCAGCACCAGAATGCAGAAGAAATCAAGACCGATATTCAGACCCGAAGAAAGGGCCAGAAACAGAAACGGCGTACGGCTGTCACCGACGGCGCGAAGAATCGAAGATATGTAATTGTAGAGAAGTGTACAGGGAATACCGATCAGAATCGTCAGAAGATAGGCATAGGCATCCGCATAAATCTCGCCAGGCGTACGCAGAAGAATCAGAATGCCGTGACACAGCAGCCCCGAAACTACGGCGAGAATCGCCGCAAACAGCGCCGTAAGAATACTGCCGTTATAAAGATAGCGCCTCATCTGGGACAGACGGTTACCACCGAAGGCAGAGGCACATGGAATCGAAAAACCGGTCGCTATTCCGAAGCAGAAACCAAGAATCAGAAACTGCACCGAAGAAGAGACGCCGACAGCTGCCAGCGCATTATCACCGAGTGTCTGGCCGACGATCGACGCATCCGCAAGACTGTAGATCTGTTGAAACAGATTACCGAAAAGAAGAGGAACTGTAAACGAAACAATCAGCCGCAGCGGATCACCTTCCGTAAGATTCCGGGTACGTTCCATATATCCTGCCTCCAAAACACATTAAAAAAGAGAAGATCGCTTCGATCTTCTCGAGAGAACCCGGCGGCGTGCATACTTTGCCAAAGGCTATGTCCGCCCCTGCAGTGCTTAACTTCTGTGTTCGGGATGGGAACAGGTGTGACCACTGCGGTATCGTCACCGGATCATATCAGGGGATTGCTCCCTGAAAACTGAATAACAGTACAGACGTAATAGAATGTTGGTCTTTCTAAATGGCGTTTCGATTTCTTCTTTGGATAATAGTCTCGTGTGAATAAATCTTCGATCAATTAGTATCAGTCAGCTCAATGCCTCACGGCACTTACACCCCTGACCTATCAACCTCGTCGTCTTCGAGGGATCTTATCTTCTCAAGGAAGGGGAAGTCTCATCTTGGAGCCGGTTTCACGCTTAGATGCCTTCAGCGTTTATCCGATCCATTCTCAGCTACCCGGCCATGCCGCTGGCGCGACAACCGGTACACCGTAGGAATGTCCATCCTGGTCCTCTCGTACTAGGGACAGCTCTCCTCAAACTTCCAACGCCCACAACAGATAGGGACCAAACTGTCTCACGACGTTTTGAACCCAGCTCGCGTACCGCTTTAATGGGCGGACAGCCCAACCCTTGGAAGCGAATTCACCTCCAGGATGCGATGAGCCGACATCGAGGTGCCAAACCTCCCCGTCGATGTGAACTCTTGGGGGAGATCAGCCTGTTATCCCCAGGGTAGCTTTTATCCGTTAAGCGACGGCCATTCCATTCTGCACCGCCGGATCACTAATTCCGACTTTCGTCCCTGCTCGACCTGTTTGTCTCGCAGTCAAGCACTCTTCTGCATTTACGCTCGATGAATGATTTCCAACCATTCTGAGAGTACCTTTGAGCGCCTCCGTTACTCTTTGGGAGGCGACCGCCCCAGTCAAACTGCCCATCTGCCACGGTCCCGTACCCGGTTTACGGCATACGGTTAGAATTTCAATTAAATAAGAGTGGTATCCCAACATTGACTCCGATGAATCCAAAGATCCAGCCTCTTAGTCTCCCACCTATCCTGTGCATATTTAACCGAAACTCAATAGCAGACTGCAGTAAAGCTCCATGGGGTCTCTCCGTCTAGTTGCGGGTAACCTGCATCTTCACAGGTACTAAGATTTCACCGAGTCTGCTGCCGAGACAGTGCCCAAATCATTACACCTTTCGTGCGGGTCAGAACTTACCTGACAAGGAATTTCGCTACCTTAGGACCGTTATAGTTACGGCCGCCGTTCACTGGGGCTTCAATTCTGTGCTTTGGATTGCTCCGGACACTTCCTTTTGACCTTCCAGCACCGGGCAGGTGTCACCCCCTATACTTCGCCTTGCGGCTTGGCAGAGAGCTGTGTTTTAGTTAAACAGTTGCTAGGGCCTTTTTTCTGCGACTCTTTCGAGTACCCCTTCTAGCTAACGTACGGGGTCAATTTGCCGAGTTCCTTGGCAACAGTTCTCTCGCTCAGCTTAGGCTATTCGCCTCGTCCACCTGTGTCGGTTTTGGTACGGGACAATTGATGATTAACGCCAGAAGCTTTTCTTGAGAGCTGGGTCCACGCTCTTCGCTACTTGGGTCTCCCCGTTCACTCGGTCCGTGCTTTGAATTCCGCTGACGGATTTCCCTGCCAGCCTTCTATATGCACGTCCTGCCCAATCCATTCAGGGCTCACGCTTCCCTTCTCTGTCACTCCTTCACTCATCAACCGTGCGCAGGAATATCAACCTGCTGTTCATCGACTACGCCTTTCGGCCTCGCCTTAGTTCCCGGCTTACCCAGGGAGGACGAACCTTCCCCTGGAAACCTTGGACTTACGCTGAATCAGATTCTCACTGATTTCTCGCTACTCACACCGGCATTCTCACTTCCATGCGCTCCACCACTCCTTACGGTATGGCTTCAACGCTCCATGGAACGCTCCCCTACCACTCATACTTTTCAGTACGAATCCAAAGATTCGGTACTGCGCTTAGCCCCGGTTAATTTTCGGCGCAGAGATACTCGACTAGTGAGCTGTTACGCACTCTTTCAAGGGTCGCTGCTTCTGAGCTAACCTCCTAGCTGTTTACGCGTCTCCACATCCTTTTCCACTTAGCGCAGATTTTGGGACCTTATCTGTTGATTACGGGCTGTTTCCCTTTTGACCACGGACCTTATCACTCGCAGTCTGACTGCAGGGTACTAAAATACGGCATTCGGAGTTTGATATCAGTTGGTATGGCTAGGTGCCACCCGCGTGATTTCAGTGCTCTACCTCCGCATCTCTTCACCCCACGCTAGCCCTAAAGCTATTTCGGGGAGAACCAGCTATCGCTGTGTTCGATTGGAATTTCTCCGCTAATCACAAGTCATCCGCCAACGTTTCAACGGGGGTCGGTTCGGTCCTCCAGATGGTTTCACCCATCCTTCAACCTGCTCATGACTAGATCACTACAGCTTCGGGTCTATCCCTGCATACTGCTCACCCTGTTCAGATTCGCTTTCGCTGCGGCTCCGCATTGTCTGCTTAACCTCGCATGCAAGGATAACTCGCCGGTTCATTCTACAAAAGGCACGCCATCACACATCAATGTGCTCTGACTTTTTGTAAGCATACGGTTTCAGGATCTGTTTCACTCCGCTCCCGCGGTTCTTTTCATCTTTCCCTCATGGTACTGGTGCACTATCGGTCATATAGGAGTATTTAGCCTTGCCGGATGGTTCCGGCTGCTTCCGTCAGGATTCCACGTGCCCCGACGTACTCAGGATCCCGCTCGAGCCTCTCTCGCCTTCGCCTACAGGGCTTGCACCTCCTGCGGCTGAGCTTTCAATCTCATTCGGCTGGCTCAATCAGTCTCTTTATTGCGGTCCTTCTACCCCGACCCTTAGATCGGTTTGGGCTCCTCCGGTTTCGCTCGCCACTACTCCCGGAATTACGTTTGTTTTCTTCTCCTCCGGCTACTAAGATGTTTCAATTCGCCGGGTTTTACTCATCAGCCTATGTATTCAACTGATGATGACACCCCGTTACGGGTGCCGGGTTCCCCCATTCGGATACCCGCGGATCGTTGCCTGTTTACGGCTCCCCGCGGCGTTTCGCCGTTCGCTGCGTCCTTCTTCTGCTCTATATGCCAAGACATCCGCCGTACGCTCTTCTTCATTTAATCACTTCGCGTAAGATTCTCTTCTTACACGGCTTACTGAGAACTGTTATCCAAGTCTTTTACTGTTTTTCAGTTCAGACTTCTTTAAAATCTTTTCAACTATTCAGAAAGACTTTCCTTTTCTGTTATGTCTTTCTCTGTTATTCAGTTTTCAAAGAACATTCCTCTTCAGAGATCTTTTGATCTCTGAAAACCAAACAGGAAACTGCACTCCCTTTGAACGTGCTTGCTTGTACATCTTGCTCCTTAGAAAGGAGGTGATCCATCCCCACGTTCTCGTAGGGATACCTTGTTACGACTTGACCCCAATCATCGGCCCTGCCTTCGACGGTTCCTTCCCCTTGCGGGGTTCGGCCGCCGGCTTCGGGTATTGCCGACTCTCATGGTATGACGGGCGGTGTGTACAAGGCCCGAGAACGTATTCACCGCGGCATGCTGATCCGCGATTACTAGCGATTCCAGCTTCATGAAGTCGGGTTGCAGACTTCAATCCGAACTGAGACAGACTTTAAGAGATTCGCTTCACCTCGCAGTGTCGCTCCTCGTTGTATCTGCCATTGTAGTACGTGTGTAGCCCAGGCCATAAGGGGCATGATGATTTGACGTCATCCCCGCCTTCCTCCGGTTTATCACCGGCAGTCTCTCCAGAGTCCCCAACTTGATGCTGGTAACTGAAGACAAGGGTTGCGCTCGTTGCGGGACTTAACCCAACATCTCACGACACGAGCTGACGACAACCATGCACCACCTGTCTCCCTGATAACCTCTGCTGTATCTCTACAGTTTCGCAGGGGATGTCAAGGCCTGGTAAGGTTCTTCGCGTTGCGTCGAATTAAACCACATACTCCACCGCTTGTGCGGGCCCCCGTCAATTCCTTTATGTTTCACACTTGCGTGCATACTCCACAGGCGGAATACTTATTGCGTTTGTTGCAGCACTGGGTCTCCCCAACACTTAGTATTCATCGTTTACAGCGTGGACTACTAGGGTATCTAATCCTATTTGCTCCCCACGCTTTCGTGCCTCAGCGTCAGTTACTGTCCAGACAGCCGCCTTCGCCTCCGGTGTTCCTCCATATATCTACGCATTTTACCGCTACACATGGAATTCCGCTGTCCTCTCCAGTACTCCAGCCTCCCAGTATCCAAGGCTTTATGGGGTTGAGCCCCACGCTTTCACCTTGAACTTAAAAGGCCGCCTGCGCACCCTTTACGCCCAATAATTCCGGATAACGCTCGCCACCTACGTATTACCGCGGCTGCTGGCACGTAGTTAGCCGTGGCTTCCTCGCGCGGTACCGTCACAAGAGGGTCCTCCCTCTCCATTCGTCCCGCGCAACAGAGCTTTACATTCCGAAAAACTTCATCACTCACGCGGCGTTGCTCGGTCAGGCTTCCGCCCATTGCCGAAAATTCCCTACTGCTGCCTCCCGTAGGAGTCTGGGCCGTCTCTCAGTCCCAATGTGGCCGTTCAACCTCTCAGTCCGGCTACGCATCATCGTCTTGGTGGGCCGTTACCTCACCAACTAACTAATGCGCCATAAGCCCATCCACCAGTGTTTCTCTCCTTTAATAATCGAACCATGCGGTTCTATTACCTATCCGGTTTTAGTACCCGTTTCCAGATGTTATCCCGGTCTTCGTGGGCAGGTTGCTTATGTATTACTCACCCGTTCGCCTCTGAAAGTCTCAAGCAAGCTTGAAACTCTCCGATCGACTTGCATGTATTAGGCACGCCGCCAGCGTTTATCCTGAGCCAGGATCAAACTCTCCATTTGATTTGACTCTTTTAACTGACTTTCGTCAGTCAATTCCTTTTGAATTGACGTTCTTGTTCTGTGCTTTATTTCCTGTTCGGTTTTCAAAGATCACTGCATCGCTTCTCGGCGAGTGCTCATCTAATCTATCGCTATTCTTTTTCCTGTGCAAGTATTTTTTGCAATTTTTCGTCAAAAATTTCCGCCGCTGTGAAAATTTCCCCGGAAAGCGGTTTTTTATAGCGTTTATTACCACTCGCACTCGTAGTATAGCCTGTTTGACAGATTTTTCACATTATTTTTACCTTTTTTTGCTGTTGGCTGCTGTTGCTTTCAATCCTCAATCAGGATCCTACAAAAAGGAACCGGCACCGGATTCTGTCTCTGATCCGTGTCAGTTCCCCCATATACATACTTACTTTAATGCCGCATCCAGCACACGCTGCACATTGGCCTTTGTCTCATCATACTTCTCAAAGAGATGTGCCTCATACAGCTTCTCATCGCCAATCCACAGGCACGGAACAGCGTGATAGTCATACTTGTCCACAATATCCGGATGCGCATTTTCTTCAATGAAATCAATCTCCACATCCTTGTATGCCGGATTTTCTTCCTTCAGCTCCGCCAGCGCCTTCTTTGCATTCTTGCAATAAGGGCAGTCTTCCAGATAAAACCATGTAATTTTCTTCATAACACTCTCCCCGCCATGATCCTAACAGGAACAAAGAGCGGAAGCGAATAACATGCTCAGCGATCTTCGACGCCGCTCACCGTCACTCCGTCCAGCCGCGTCCACGCCGGAATCAGTGCATGATCATACTGCTTCTGATGTTTGGACATCGTCAGCGTCCCCAGCAGCTTCAGCACGTTGCCCGACACCGAGCCGCCCGATACCGGTGTCACCTCAGATCCATGGTGCCAGTACGCGAGCCGGATCTCGCCGAAGAAATCACCGTTGCCCTCCACCTGGAAATCCGAAAATTCAACCGGCTCCAGATAGTCTTCCTTCGCCAGATCCGCATCCTCATGCGTACCACCGCCCGCCGCAAAATTGCCGACCCGGAACGTATCCTGTAAACCAAGATACTGCGCAAACTGCCGCGAACCCCAGAAATGCACCGGAATATTGTCCTCCAGCAGCGTCTCGTCACGGATCAAAGCGCCATCCGCATCAAACAGCGCATTGGCCGAAGAATTGGCAAGCTCCTTCACGGCCCTTATTGTCAGCCTGTCACCGCCCGCCGCATCATCTGCGCAGATGTTTTTCCCGATCGTAAACTGCGACATCTTTCCATAAACCGCGTCCGCCGAAAGCTGCTGCAGAAAGAAATTGTAGAACGCCACCGCATCCCCCGTCGTAAATACCACTGGATACGTGCCCAGCTTCGGTGTCGGTTCTGTATGGAGACGGTCTCTTCCCATCACCATCGCCCGCTGCAGGTCATCACCAACCATCGCCCGATCGCAGCCGCCGCCCTGATAGCTGCGGTACAGCTCAATCTCATGGCTCTCATTGCGCGCATCCACGATCACTTCCAGAAATGAGGAAGGTACCTTCTGCGTCAATGAAACTCCGTTCGAATTCCAGTACGAAACCTCACTCACCTTCGTAAAGATCTCATAGCTGTTAATATCCTCTGTCGCCGTCTGGGGAATTTCTTTCATCATCGTAATGAAATCGGATGCCATCCCCTCAATCGGTTCCCGCACAAAATCTGCCGAAGCCGGCGCATTCTCATCCCCGCTCACCAGCTCATAGTTTTCCGCCGTTCCCAGCGATGCGGCCTTGAGCAGCTTCTGCAGCTCAGCAGCCCACACTTCCTTGGAAGACGTCGGGGCAAACTCCGCCTGCGCCGATCCTATTCTTTTCCCGTCTTCACTGCGCTTGTACAGCTTCACAAAGGTATGCGTCACATTGACCGCGCGGTTCTGATCCAGATTGTGGCGGATGAAGTAAAACTCCCATCCCGTCTCTTTATTTTCATGGATCTCCCAGGCATCGGCGCCTGCCTGCTTTACTGTTTCCAGAAGTTCACTGTTCATCAGCCCAGCCTCGCTTTCATCTTCAGATACGGTCCGCCATCGGACACCTTGACAAACTCCTTGTAGCCCTTTCCGCAATAGCCGGATCCATAGACGCCGCGGTCATTGGAAACCATCGAAATACTGTTCAAAAGATCCGGCACATAGCCCGTCATAATGATCGGAGAAACGACCTTCCCCGTCAGCTTTCCGTCCCTGATTTCTCTGCCCAGAGTGAGGATGCACTGAATGCCCCAGTGCTTCGGATCCTCCATGCCCGAGCTGATCCCTTCCAGAAGATAACCGTACGAAATGGAGGAAATCATCTCTGCCAGCGTACTGTCTCCCGAATCAAACAACGTATTCGTCATCCGCGTATAGACTTTATGTTCAAAGTTTTGACGCTTCCCGTTACCCGTCGGCTGAATGCCAAGACGAACCGCGCTCAGTGCATCGCAGATGCCGTTTCTCAAAATTCCATGATCAATCTCGATCACATCACCGGCCCTGGTACCTTCATCATCGAAGGCATACGACGTAACATTCTGTGCACACAGCGCACCTTCATGCATCGTAACAAGGCTGGACGCAATCTTCTCACCCATCTTTTCCCTGGCGAGTGCTCTGTTCTTGACGAACATATCCATTTCCATGCCATGGCCGAACGCTTCGTGCGCAATGACACCGGCAACCTCAGGGTTGGCAATCACATCATATTCACCCGGTGCAATCGGCTCCGCCTTCTTCAGATCCGCCAGCTTCGCCAGCGACTGCTTCGCAAGCTGAGGGAGCCGGTCCACAATTTCCAGGCCGCAAAGACCCGAGTCCGCGCTGTATGACGGAATTACGCGTCCATCCGCCATACCGACCGAAATCGCATACACCTCCGCAATGACATAGCTCTGCTTCAGATGCTTGTGCTTCGAAAGAAACATCTTATTGATATGCGTCGACGATACACTGAGCATGAAGTTAAGCAGATCCGGATTCTCCTCCGTCACCTGCGCATACAATCCGTTCAGCTTCCCGAGAAGCCCGTCCAGATCCGCCTCCTCAGGCAGCTGCTGCACTTCGGACTCATAAAAGATCTCATCCGGCTCATCCGGGATCGCCCCCGTCGCATAGATGCTTGCAGCAGTCTTTGAAAGGATTGCGTCCTGCGCCGCCAGCGAAGAAGCGATCCGCTTCGCTGTACCTTCAACATCTGAAGGATCAAAGGTATTCAACGCATACTCACGATAGTGACCATCGTTCATGACACGGATCACAATACCCCTCTCCGCCGTCAAAGAATTGGTTGTTACACTCTGTGTCCCGCGGCGGACAACAGCAGCCAGCGCTGGCGAATCGGTTGCCAGGGCACTGACATATTCATACTCCTTAGAAAGAATATCGATCAGCTGCTGCAGCGGCTGTTCGATTCCTGCCAGATAACTGGAAAACGGTGCCTTCATTCCTTGCCTCCTGATTTTGTTCCTGGCCGTTCGATCTGTTCCTTGAGCCAGGAAATCCATTCCTCAAATCCTTCTCCGGTTTTTGCCGAAAGGAAGATGATCTTCGCATCCGGATTTAAATCATGGATCCGCTGCACAAAGGCCGCATCATCAAACGCGAAGAATTTCCGTGTATCGGTCTTGTTGACCAGAATGCACTGACACACCTGGAACATCAGCGGATACTTGAGCGGCTTATCATCGCCCTCAGGTACAGAGAGAATTTCGACATTGATATTGGAGCCGGTGTCCTGTTCTGCGGGGCACACGAGATTGCCCACATTTTCAAGAAACAGAAGATCCAGACCGCCGGCGTCAAACTCTTTGATCGCCTGCATGGTCATGGACGCGTCCATGGCACATTCGCCGCCTGTATGAACCTGGATTGAGCGGACGCCTGCCTGCTTCATCTTCTCGGCGTCGACGGTCGCATCGATGTCAGCTTCCATAACACCGATCCGGTACGCATCCTTTAATGCTGCAATCGTCCGCAGCAGCACCGACGTCTTACCGGCACCGGGCGAAGCCATGATATTGACCAGGAAGGTTCCGCTCTCTTTGTTAAGTTCACGTACCCGGTCGGCAATCCGGTTGTTTTCTTCAAAGACGCCGACGTTGACGTTGATCACTTTGACTTCAGACATGTGCCGCCTCCTTCCATGCGTTGAGATCGTTTTTGAGCCATGTGCACCATGCGTCCATGCCTTCGCCGCTCACCGACGACACAAAGAAGACAGGAACACTGGGATTGCGCAGCGCAATATTATGCTTCACACGCTCACAGTCAAAGTCAAACGCCTCCAGCGCATCGATCTTCGTAATCACGACGACATCCGCCTTTTCAAACATCAGCGGATATTTGAGCGGCTTATCGTCACCTTCCGGCACCGACAGCAGAACGATATTCTTCCATGCACCGGTATCAAATTCGGCGGGGCACACAAGATTGCCAACGTTCTCCAGAATCACAAGATCCAGTGAAGAAAGCGGAAGTTCGCGCAGACCCTGCCGCGACATATCCGCATCGAGATGGCACATTCCTCCCGTATGAACCTGAACCGCCGGAACCCCGAGCCGCGCAATCGTCTGCGCATCAACATCCGAATCAATATCGGCTTCCATCACACCGAAGCGGACCGTATCCTTCAAACGCCTGATCGTCCCCTTCAGAAATGTCGTCTTACCCGCCCCCGGCGAAGACATGAGGTTGTAGTAACAGATGCCCCGTTCACGGTTTTCCTGACGCAGCACATTCGCATCCGAATCATTATCCGCAAGCACCGATTCTTTTACCTCCAGTACCTTTACCTGCCAATCGGCCATATTACCTCCTGATTAATATTCACGTGCATCCATTATAGCCTAATGCCCCTATCCAGGCCGGGTAATGACATTGCCTTAGAAAAAAAGGACACTCCGCATTGGAATGTCCTCATTGTTAAATGAATTACGCAATCGTAACCTTGACGCCCGGGCCCATCGTCGAAGCGACAGTAACCGAGTTCATGTAGTTGCCCTTGACCGAAGCCGGACGAACCTTGGCAATCTGATCATAGAGAGCCTTGAAGTTCTCAGCCAGAGCCTCTTCCGAGAAGGAAGCCTTGCCAATCATAACGTTGACGTTGCCATCCTTATCCGTACGATACTCAACCTTGCCCTTCTTGATCTCTTCAACAGCCTGCGCAATGTTCATCGTAACCGTACCCGTCTTAGGGTTCGGCATCAGGCCCTTCGGACCAAGCAGCTTACCGAAACGGCCAAGCTTGCCCATCATGTTCGGCGTCGCAACGATAACATCGAAGCCCAGCCAGCCATTCTTGATCTGCTCGAGCATATCATCGGCACCGACGAAATCAGCACCTGCAGCCTTGGCTTCCTCAGCCTTGGCACCATCCGCAATAACCAGAACCTTCTGCGAACGGCCGGTGCCATTGGGAAGAACCATAGCGCCACGGATATTCTGATCTGCCTGACGCGGATCAATGTTCAGATTGAAGCAAGCCTCAATCGAAGAATCAAACTTCGTCGTGCTCGTCTTCTTAGCGAGGGCAACTGCCTCTGCATACGGGTATGTCTTTGTGCGATCGACCTGGGCGAGCGCAGCCTTATACTTCTTTCCAGCCATCTTACTTTGCCTCCCAGCCTTCAATTGCGATGCCCATATTCTTGGCCGTGCCGGCAATGATCTTCATTGCCGCATCAACATCGTTTGCGTTCAGATCCGGCATCTTGTACTCAGCGATCTCCTTGAGCTGAGCAGCCGTAATCTTGCCGGCCGTCGTCTTGTTCGGCGTACCGGATGCAGTCTCAACGCCTGCAGCCTTCTTCAGAAGAACTGCTGCCGGAGTCGTCTTGAGAACGAAGTCAAACGACTTATCCTCATAAGCGGTGATGATAACAGGAACAATGTCGCCCTTGCGATCCTTGGTCTTGTCATTGAACTCTGTGCAGAACTTCGGCATGTTGATGCCTGCAGCTGCCAGAGCAGGTCCCGGTTTCGCACCGCCGGCCGGGAACTGAAGTTTGCTGATCTTTGCAACTTTCTTTGCCATGTGGCTTTCCTCCTATCTATAGAAAGTTTCACATGCAGTGGTATGCGGACAGTTGCTGTCCTCCCACGCATCTGAATACGCACACAAAAAGTGCGCTTGATTAGTATAGAACCTGCCTGAGCAATCGTCAACCTGTATCAACGAAGCTCATGCGTACAGAAAATCGCTCTCGTCTTCTCGCAGGCAGATTCATGCACGAAGGCTCATTTAACGATGTAAGTAACGTGAACTACTCGTCTCTAATGAGCAG
The DNA here is from genome assembly GCF_900240265.1 of Galactobacillus timonensis. Lineage (NCBI taxonomy): Bacteria > Bacillati > Bacillota > Erysipelotrichia > Erysipelotrichales > Erysipelotrichaceae > Galactobacillus > Galactobacillus timonensis. The sequence continues at coordinate 832,988 of NZ_LT964739.1, read as the reverse complement.
AGTAGTTCACAAAATCCCCATGGTACATGTGTCGAACCGGGCCCATGGTCAAACGGCATTCTTGTCTAATATTGTTTCCAGACTATGAAACATTCAACTGCTCAACTATAATTTTCTTGAATCAACCGAAAGGAAGGTACATATCTATGGGATTCATTCAGGCAGGCATCAGTGCCATCAGTTCCACCCTTTCCGACTCCTGGAAAGATTACTTCTACTGCGACGCACTTGGCGCAAACACAATAGCCGTCAAGGCTTCGCATAAAACAAAAGGATTCGGATCCCATCCCAAAGACAACATCATCACCGACGGCTCCATCGTTGCCGTAGCAGACGGCCAATGTGCCATCATCACGGAACAGGGACAGGTCGTCGATATCTGTGCCCAGCCTGGGGAATATACCTGGGACTCCTCTGCTTCTCCGTCTCTTTTTACCGGCAATCTCGCCTCAAGTGTCAAGGGTGTATTCTCTGAGATTGGCAAACGCTTCACCTTCGGCGGCAGCGCGGCGCAGGATCAGCGCGTCTACTATTTCAATACCAAAGAACTTCCAGGTCTCAAATACGGTACACCGAATGCGGTCCCGTTCCGCGTTGTCGACGCCCGTGCCGGCATCGATATTGATATCGGTGTCCGGTGTTTTGGTGAATACAGCATTAAGGTAGAGGACCCCATCCTCTTCTATACCAACGTCTGCGGCAATGTTTCTAATGCCTATACCGTTGATCAGCTGGAGGATCAGCTGCGCAGCGAACTTCTCACTGCCCTGCAGCCTGCCTTTGCGGCTGTTTCCGCCAAAGGCGTTCGCTACAGCGAAGTGCCTGCTCATACAACAGAACTTGCGGACGCATTAAATGAGCAGCTCTCGAAAAAGTGGAAAGATCTGCGCGGAATCGTCATCGTCTCTTTCGGCATCTCATCGATCAGCGCCAACGAAGAAGATGAAACGATGCTCAAACAGATGCAGCGCAACGCCGCCTACACGAACCCTGCCCTTGCGGCAGCAACATTAGTCGGCGCCCAGGCACAGGCGATGCAGGATGCGGCCAAAAACGCCAATGGCGCCGTCAACGGATTCATGGGCGTAAACATGGCTCAGAATGCCGGCGGAATCAATGTCAATAACCTCTATGCCCAGGCCGCAGATAATTCCTCCAGTGCCCAGGAATGGTACTGCCCAAAGTGCGGCACAAAGAATACAGGCAACTTCTGCTCCCATTGCGGGACAAAGAAGCCGCAGATGTAATCCATGCCCTCTGATACATTCGAATACAAATGTCCCAACTGCGGCGGCCCGCTGAAGTTTGATCCTGCAAAGCAGAAGCTGGCCTGCCCCTATTGTGACAGCACCTTCACGGAAGCTGAGGTTCAGGCATATTTCGCCGCTAAAGAAGAGCAGGCGGCCAATACCGTAGTTCTGACGCAGCAGGATGATCAGTATTCACAGGCAGAGGCCGCACAGCTGCGCGCCTATTCCTGCCCTTCCTGCGGTGCAAATCTCTACGCCAGTGAGAACACGGCCGTGACCCTGTGTCCTTATTGTGGCAATACCAATATCATCGCTTCCCAGTTCAAGGCAAAAAAACCGGCCGCGATCCTTCCGTTTCAGATCACCAAACAGCAGGCAGAGGAGGCGCTGCGAAGCTTCTATCATGGAAAGCCGTTTCTTCCCCGCGATTTTTCTTCCGAAAACCAGATTCAGAAAGTACAGAGCGTCTATGTCCCTTTCTGGCTCTATGATGCAAATATTTCGATCGATGCTTTGTATGACGCGATTCGGATCAACGAATATCCTCAGGGAGACGATATCGTAACTGAGACGGATCATTTCCGCCTCGTGCGCCGCGGCAATACAGATTTTCATTATGTTCCCGCCGATGCGTCGAAGCAGATGAGGGATGAATACATGGATTCTCTGGAGCCCTTTGATTATACAAAGCTCGTTTCCTTCCAATCCTCCTACATGGCCGGATGTATCGCTGACAGCTATGACATTACGGCGGAAGAAAACCGGTCCCGTGCCGAAGAGAGAATGATCCGCACGACGCAGAATGCGCTCGATGCAACAACGATCGGCTATCAACAGGTGATCCGCGTCGCCCAAAGTATCCAGCCAACAAAAGAGAATGCGGAATATGTCTTTCTCCCCGTTTGGATGCTTGCCACAACGTGGCACAACAAGACCTACCAGTTTGCCATCAACGGTCAAAACGGAAAGGTCGTCGGCGAGCTGCCGGCGGACTCCAATGCCTTCATCCGCTCAACGATCCTTCTGTTTCTGATTTTCTTCTTCATTTTTTCTCTGATTGCCTACGGGATGGCGGGAGGCTTCTAAGATGCGGAACATGATAAAACACCTGACCATCCTGCTGGCATGCATGCTGACAATGTCATGGTCCCTTCTGCCGGTACATAGCGAAGGCAGCTGCATCATTGATGATGCTGGTGTATTAACAACGGAAGAGTATTCAACACTCGAACAGGCGGCCGAAGAAATCTGCACTGCCAACGAAATCGGCATCTATGTCGTCTTCACCGATACGATGCACGGCTACAGTGACAGTGAGTTTGCCGAATACACCTATTACAACCATGGCTTAGGCTGGGGCGATGGAAAAAGCGGCATCCTGCTCGCCGTTGCCGTCGAGGATCGTTATTTTGACAGCTTCAGCTATGGTGCCGCGACCGATGTCTTTACAACCAGTGAACTCGACAATCTCAACGATATTGTCCTGGACTATTTCCGTAACGATGACTGGAACGGCGGCGCCCAGGCATTCCTTAATCAAGCGGCTTCCATCCTGGAAAACAGTGATTACGCCTACTACGAACCGGTCTATACCGATCCACCCATCAGCCAGCATCTCGTAGAAACGACGCCTCAGCAGCGCAAGGAACAATTCTTCAGCTATCTGCCATGGGCAGCGATCGCAGCAGCAGTCCTGGCATTCATCATCAATCTGGTACGCCGACAGGCGCTGAACAACACAGGCATACAGAAAAACGCTGGCATCTACCAGAACAAGAAGCTGGATCTGGAAGTATATCAGGATTACTTTATGTTCCGAAACCGCACCGTTCGCCACGTTCCAAAGCCACCGCAGGATTCCGGCAGCCTAAACGGAGGAAGCGGAGCCACGTATCATTCCTCAGGCGGAATGCACAGTTCCGGCGGCCATCATTTCTAAGAAAAAAGAGAAATTGGACATTCAAAATCCAGTTTCTCTTTTATTTCACCCTTTTTGCAAACGCAATCCCATCTCCAATTTCCGGATGAAACTCTGTCGCAAACGCATCGTTGCCAGCCAGCCAGTCGCGAAACTTTGCAATCTTGCGCGTCATCTGCAGCGTCGAGCGATTGTTTGAAAGCGAAGGATCATCGACGATGCCATGGAAATTGAGGTTGTCGAACACAAAGACGGACCCCACATAGGAAAAGGCAAGAAAATGCCTAACCATACGTGCATACTGCGACTTGGCCGCATCAATAAAGAACAGATCATAGTACTTTACCGTCGCATAGTCGAGCGCATCCATGTTCCAGCAGAAGATGCGATCATCCAGCCCCGCCGCCGCGATGTTTTTCTTCGCCGCCTGATAGCGCTCTTCATCAATCTCGATCGTATCGATCGTAATGTTGTCGCGCACCGATGCCATCTTCATGCTCGACCAGCCGACAGCCGTCCCCGCCTCCAGAATCCGCATCACTTCCGGATGAAAGTTCAGGTAATCGCAAAGATAATTCATCCCATCGTCAAACATCAGCGGAATATCCTTCCGCCTCGCCTCGTCTTCCAGCTTCTTCAGATCAACACGCATCACATATTCCCAGTATATACATTTCGCAGATGTTTCTGCGCCGCCTGCTGCAGCTGCAGAATCGTTTCCCGCGGCGTCGCTTCGATCGCATAATGATAGCGCGGAAAATACCGCGACAGATGCAGCACCACATCTTCCGACAGCTGCGAAAGCCACGTACTTTCCGCATCGATCCAGGCCGGATTATCATTTTTACCCGGGATCACCAGCATCGTCACTTCCGTATGAATGCGCGGTACACATGACGCAATTGTCTGTTTCACAAGCGCATAGCTTCCCCCAAGCTCCCGATAAAATGCCTCGTCACCTTTCAGATCAATGTTGATGGCATCGATATAGGGAAGCAGCTGATCAAGAACATCTTTTGAGACACAGCCATTACTGACGAGAACGATCTTATACTCCGGCCGTAACAGACGCGCCGTATCAATGATGTATTCATACGATATCAAAGGTTCATTGTAAGTGAAGGCAACGCCAAGATTTCCCAGGATCGAACGTGCCCGCACCGCCAGTTCCTGCGGCGAAACAGAGATCCAGCGCACCGCATCCGCATCGCTCATCGAGATCCTGTAATTCTGGCAAAAAGGGCAGGCAAAATTACACCCATAGGATCCGACGGAAAGAATGGAACGCCCCGGATAAAACTTCCGCAGCGGCTTTTTTTCAATTGGATCCATCGCCATCGATGTAATCCGTCCATAATTGGCACATACATTCCTGCCATTCTCATTTTTTCTCGCCCGGCAGAACCCGATCTGGCCTTCTTTTAGATGACAGCCCCGGTGACAAACATGACAGATAATTTCAGACATGGCGGATCACCTCAAACCGCTGGCGCACAATCCCCGCTTCCGACGGCGAAATACCGGCTTTTCTGCAGGCAATTGAAAATTGCTGCTGAGGCGTATCAACCCCCTCCAGATCCGGAAGAAGAACACCCCGCCGACTATCCTTGGACACAAGAATGCCATCTTTTTTAACATTGAACCTGTAATCCAAGGCCACGGTTTCGGGCTCAGAAAGCTCATCGACCGAAACCGTGAGATATGGCAGCTCCTGCGCCGTCACCGGTTCAAAGCGCGGATCACGTGCGCAGGCGCTGATGGCGTTGTGGATAATCTCAAGACCAACATTCTTCTGGACCGGATGAATTGTTCCTATGCACCCGCGAAGTTCGCCAAACTCATGAATCGATACAAAGACCCCATGGCGCGCAGAATACAGTTCCTGCGGTAATGACTGTGGAAGAGACAGTATCTTCCCCGTCGTTACATAAAGAGAAATGGTCTGCCTCGCCAAGGCAGCGTACGGATCACTGCTTATCTTCGCATTCTTTTTCTCTTCTTGCGCTTCATACTGTTCCAGGAAGCTGCGGGACGCATCATAACACAAAGGCCGATAGGTGCAGATCCCATAGCCGACGCCGAAGGGAGCCTCATGGCTAATCCGTGTACATTCAACAGCCGTACGATCCAGAGCACCGGCAAGAATCGTAAAGCTGCGATGCCCGCATTCCTGCGCACGGGAAAGAAAAGCCGGTTCATACGATAATAGCTCGCCAAAGTTTCCGGATGCCATGGTGCGCATGATACGCACATCGTATTGCGGCCCTTCGGGACGATAACCGTAGGGACCATCTTCCTTCTGGCAATGCGAAAGATCGCCACTGGCAACGATGAAATACTGTTTTTCTGACGCATCGATCACCTGCCGCAGATACATTCCGAAACGATAGTGCTGCACAAGGGAAAGGCCGCTCAAACCGATACGTACAATTGGAAGCTGATGGCCAATTTCCCTATTTAGAAAATACAAAGGCACCATTGTCCCATGATCCAGCATGCGATCCCGATCATAATCGGTTCCAGCCGGAAAATGATTCGTATGCATCAAATGATCGAGCTGATTGATAAACTCCGTATCATAAGGCACATCAAAGGCTACATTTCCAGCCCGAAACTGGCCCATATCGCCATAGGCACGATTTCCAGATGATACATTGAACCAGTCCCGGTACATAACAGCGTGCGGCGAAAGAATGATCAGCGTATCCGGATGGCATGCGGCCGCAAATTCAGCCGCCGCCCGATAGCCTTCCTCGGTTAGTTGCATCTGTTGTTCGCGCCCGTGACCAACTTCCGGCAGCGCCACTGGCGGATGCGGTACCATGATCGCTCCTGCAAGCATATTCATCACCTCTGGTACCACTATAGAACATTCTGGTCGTTACTTCACTTCTGCCTGCAGATCAGATAAGGATAAGCCGCAGTAGTACAGCTCCATAATGAAGAAGTTCTTCACATTCTTAATCATTTCAACGACACTTTCGCTGCAGCCGTCCGTCTGATTGCCGTTGGCAAAGTCATAGCTGCAGATGCTGGAGAAGCCACCCGTATCACCATTCCAGTTGTAGACATAGGTACTGGACATGTTTTTATAAATAAACTGATCATGTTCAAAGTCAATCGTATAGCTTTCGGTATCATTGAAATTCGTTACATAATAACCATTTTCATCGACGGTATAACCAAGCCGGTTCACCAGCCGTTTCTTGAAGGTATCTGTCACCGTTGCCTCCGGTGTATCGTCGTAGCCATCATCAGGTGCAATGGAAGATGTATCAATATCCTTATAGCTGACAAAAGCAGATAACGCCTTCATTTGATCGTCCGATATTTCAACAACTGTACTTTGAAAATTCAGCCAGGAAACGGATGTGGTCGCTGTTACCGTCACTTTCACATCGCCGCTCATCAATGTACTGACAAAGGATGTCTCTTCCTTTGTAATCCGCTGATCAGCATCGATCGTCTGCGTGATGGTACCGCTTTGAACCGCAAAGTCATCATACTGATCCAGACCATACACATCGTAATGGGACAGGAACACGGACCTGGCCGCATCATTTGTCAATGTATAAATAATCTGCCGTCCGTCTACAGATGCAGTTTCCTGCTGCGATTGTGTCTCTTGCGAAGAAACCGTATATGGATGTACCGGAACTAACAGGGACGTCTCAAAGGAAGAAAAGCTCATATCTTCATAGTAATTAACACTGTTATACGTGTTATAGAGCCTTCCGTTGACATACCATCCTTCCAGGGACGATTCAATCCCGCCGGAATGAATATATTCCTGCACGTGTGCCTGGGGATTGTCACTATCGGTTCCACTCTCTTCCAGTGTACCGTCCAGGTCATAAATACTGGACACAGTGCCTTCGCCATAATCCATCGTATAAGAACGACTGAAAGCAACTGTCACACTATCGGATGACGCTGTTGAGGGGGATTGGGCTGCTGCCGAAGCTGATGCAGAAACAGAAGCCGCAGATTCCCCACAGCCAGCCACCAAAAGTACGGATAATACGCAAGTCAATACATTCATTTTTCGCATAAAAGGATTATGCGCCTGATCCAAATAAAAAGCAAAGTTCAAACGACAGCACAAAAAAAGATCGAAGAAAGATAAGCATCTCTCTTCGACCTGCAGTGATTACCCTCAAAGCGAGCGTAGATACTCAGCAATCTCCTGATCCTGGCAGTTAGAATAGAAGTATTCCGCAAACTTCTCACTGCTGATTGCACGTTTCACAAAGTCCGGATCCATATCTTTCAAGACATCGATCATCGGACGATAGGAAATCTTCTTGACACCTGCAAGAATGCTGGCGTTTTCCTTTTCAAAGACCGCTCTCTCCTTCGGATAGCCGCCGCCCATTTCTTCCGCAAACAGGCGCTGGAACAGAAGCTTCAGATTAAGCTCCGCACCCCAGCCAAAGCCCTTGGCAAAGGGAAGAGAAATCGCATTACCGCCATTGATCTGCGAAAACAGATAGGAATCCGTCGGATCAACCGCAAAACCGCACGTCACACCTGGAAAGCTGTTGCATGCAAGCATCGCTCCCATGCCTGTACCGCAGCCGGTTACGACAAAATCAGCCGCCTTAGAGTTCAGAAGAATCCCCGCCAGAAGACCGTTCATCACATACGTGCGGCGCGTTTCGCCTTCCACGCCATACATGCCGTAGTTATAAACTGTATATCCTTTTTCGTCAGCCACTTCTTTCAGTGTCTTGTAAATGAGTCCATTCTTTGATGCCTGGCTGTCTTCATTAATCAATGCAATTTTCATTAAAGCACCTCCGTTCCTTTATGATAAACCGATTAACAAAAAAATAAAAAAGGATCCTTCCGGAATCAAAGAAAATTACCGGAAGGATCCTATCAGGACAAAGAATATCAATTATCTTCTGGTTCTTGGCCAGAAATAACTCCTGTTTTTGGAATAAAGAGTTTCCCCGTAGAACTCACTGGCGTGGAAATACGGGCAGAACCAGCGGAACGTTCTTTTGATTCTTTAGTCGTTTGCGTCGGTTTTGATTTCTCTGCCGGTTGTGCTGACTGTGCAGGGGGCTCTTCATCTACTTTATTTTTCTTCCAACCTGCAAAGAGAGTAATGGTATTGGATCCTTCCGCCAGCACTCCCTCTTGAGTCAATGTCTCCATGACCTCACGATTCAACACTTTTCCAAAGTTCTCAAACTATTTCGTTGCGGCCGAATCCAAATACCAGCCAGTGAAGGTATAGCCATCACGTTTCATGTCAGTTATTTCAGGATTCTTTATCGAGTCCTCAAAATAACGCAGTGTCTCAGATGCAGGCGCATCATTTCCTTTATTCGCATTAAATACGACTTCATACTTTTTACGCACCGCTTTCAAACGGTAGTCATAGAACTGTGTTCTATCATCCAAAGTTACCAAACTGTGGTTGGGATCATTCCATTCCAGATCGTAGACTTCTTGAAAAGATGGTTTATCTGTAGAACTTGATGCATCATTTCCTTCTGTTGGCGATAATGCAGCCGGGGAGAAAATGCCATTTTCTGATGAGGTTGCAATTGTACCATCTTGATACTTATATTCCACAACTGTAGCACCAGCATCGACGGTCATATCATTCGCCGGATCATTACCTTGCATGTTGTAGAACTTCGAGGGGACATAGAAATAAGGATCATAGGGCGAGTAAGAGACCGTGCCAGTATCGTAATCATAGTTCCTGATACTTGCTAACTTCCGGGTTTCTTCATAATAAGTATCCTTATTAGACTGTTCTTCGGCTGGCGTTGAAACAAGGACTGGTTTCGTTTTTACTGTACATGCCAACCCAAGATCCGGATAATCCTGTTCATGCCCATCTTCGAAGATTACACCGACCTTGACTGTAGTTGTCGGAACCATCATGACTGCTTCCATACCGAGGTCATAAGGATTTGCTTCTTCTTCGGACTCCAGCTGTTCAGCCGTTGTCCAGCGAACTGTCTGATTAGCTACATAAGCAGGCGGATTAAACTCATTAATAAGGTCAGACCACATATCTTCATGCGCCATTCGAAATTCGTGAAGGTTGGAGTCATCGCTGTCATAAGCCATCGCATTATATTGATCCAGCAACCCGCCTGTTGATACGTTGAAAACCGGGGATGGATTGTAGTCACTATCATCGCCTGCACCACTCACGACGGAATTATCCAATATAACTGACGTATGTTGTTCAGAAGGTCCGGTTTGTTGCCACCAAATTTCAGCGCTCATCAGCTTATACAGGCGACTATCCTTTATCAGCACCTTGCATTTTTTTACACGGCTTCCGAATGTCAGAGAATGCGCATTTTCTGCAAAGCTATCATCATTTACCAGTTTATCGTTCCGGCAGCGAAGAAGCTGAAAGACATATGGCGCGGTAGGATCAGCTTCTGCAGAATAACCCGACCAGATATTATCGAGCTCGAGATCCTGAAAAACGATCGAAGCGTCACTGGAGGTTACATCAAAGTCGTAATTAATTTGATCTGAACCATCATCATAAGCGTAGTAATGTCCACCCTGCAACAGTCCATTCTTAATGATCATTTGTATAGGGGAAGAAAGGTTAATATCAAAATAGCCTTGCAACTTATGTCCATCAAGGTCAAGTATGACTGTCCCTTCCTTCTTTTGGCTAATCGTATAGCTAGCATTGACCTTTTCTATTTTTGTATAAATTGCGCCATTTGGGGCTCTGTACTCAATCGTATGGTCCTTATTGATTTTTAGATCCGTGGTAAGAGTAATCGTAATGTCCCCAGGCATGTTATCAGCAGCCTTTAATGCTTCTTCCAATGTATCATAGCCATCCGATCCTATCATAAAAAGGGATTGACTTGCTGGTGCGTTCATAGGAGCGTTCATTGCCGGTGCCATTGCCTTTACGATCGGAGCATTATCTGTGCTTGTTGACGTCTCAGCTGATGGCTCAGGCGTTGTATCTGGTTCTAATACCGGTGCATTATTGTTGGTAGTTTCTTCCGATTCTGCTCCATCATTTGATGCTGTGAGGGATGGTAATGGATCTGTGCTTGCTGATGCAGTCGGATCTGGATCGTCATCAGCGCCATTGCTTGTTACTTCTGACTGAGGTTTCTCAACGGTACCCCCCCCCCGCATCCGGTGAAGCTGTTGGTTCTGTTTCTGCATAAACCGATCCTGTACTAAGAACCACGATCGATAGGACAGAAAGCAAACTGATAATTAACTTCTTCATATTGTCCCACTCTTTCTGGCTTCCATAGCCGTGAGAATTATAGGATTAATCCTACAGGAATGAAATATTCTTGCATATAAATCATCTGAAAATTGTTGCCGCATCACCATACAGAAAAGGCTCCCACACGGGAGCCTCTAGATCGATCTGATCGGTTCTGTGATTACTTAACCAGCTCGATGACAGCCATCGGAGCAGCGTCGCCGCGGCGAACACCCGTCTTCGTAACCTTGGTATAACCGCCATTACGATCCTTGTAGGCCGGAGCAACTTCATCAAACAGCTTCTGCAGAACAGTCTTCTGCGTCTTCTCATCCGCAACAACATCACGAATGTAAGCAGCTGCCTGACGGCGCGAAGCCAGTGTATTCTTCTTGCCGAGGGTGATCAGCTCATCAACAACGGAACGCATATCCATAGCCTTGGCATATGTCGTTTCTACTCTGCCATACATGATGACAGACGTCGCAAGATTCCGAAGCATTGCCTTGCGATGATCTGCCGTACGGCCAAATCTACGATTCCACATCTTACTATCCTCCGTTAATCATAGGACTTGAAGCCAAGACCCAGTTCGGTCAGCTTGTCCTTAACCTCTTTTAGAGATTTCTTTCCGAGGTTACGAACACGCATCATTTCATCCTCGGTCTTCTGCGTCAGCTCGTCGACGGTCTGAATGCCGGCACGCTTCAGGCAGTTGTAGGAACGAACAGAGAGATCCAGATCCTCGATCATCATCTGCTGTCCCTTTGTAATCTGTTCAACGCCGCCTTCCTTCAGAACATTGTCCATGTGGGCAACATCATTATTGATTCCGGCAACAATATCCAGATGGTCAATCAGAATCTTGGCAGCCATAGCCAGCGCCTTCTGCGGCGTAATTGAACGATTCGTCCAGACTTCCATCGTCAGCTTATCGTACTTCGTATCCTGACCGACACGCGTCGGTTCAACATTGTACGCAACCTTGCGGACCGGCGTATAAATCGAGTCTGTATATACCGTGCCGATTCCCTGGCTGGTACCCTGGTTCAGCTGCTTGTTAATATCGCTGCCGACATAGCCGCGGCCGTTTCTTGCCCGCATCTCAATCTCGAGCGTCGTATCCTTTTCCAGATGCGCAATCTCAAGATAATCATGATCCTCATCGTTGAGAATCTTTACCTGCGGCGGGCAGATAATGTCCTGTGCCGTAACGGTACACGGACCCTTGGCGCTGATCTGCAGCGTATAAACCTCATCATCCTCAATCTTCATAATTAGCTTCTTCAGATTGAGAATGATCATCGTAACGTCTTCCCGGACACCCGGAATATTGGTGAACTCATGGTAAACACCATCAATCTTGATGGAGAATACCGCAGCTCCAGGCAGGGAGGACAGCAGGACCCGACGCAGAGCGTTGCCCATGGTGGTGCCGAAACCGCGCTCAAGCGGCGAAATTACGAATTTTCCGTATTCACCCTCTTCATCAACGGTCTCTTCTTTAACCTCGAAATCAGCGCGTTCAAATTTCTGCATTGCAATCCTCCTGTTTTAACAATTAACCACGCGGCCTCTTCGGAGGACGGCAGCCATTGTGCGGAACCGGTGTAACATCGTTGATCGCCGTAATGGAAAGCCCTGCAACCGCAAGAGCACGGATCGCAGACTCACGTCCGGGACCAGGTCCCTTAACATCAACAGAGACAGTCTTCATACCCTGCTGAATCGCAGCCTTCGCAGCCGCCTCAGCGCACAGCTGGGCAACATACGGAGTCGACTTACGGGAACCCTTATAACCAAGAGCACCAGCAGAGCTCCAGGAAATAACGTTTCCACCCTCATCGGCAATCGTTACAATCGTATTGTTAAACGTGGAGTGGATGTGTGCAACACCCTTAGCCACATTTCTTCTGCTCTTCTTCTTGCGAGCAACAGCCTTTGTCTTATCTGCCATGTGTCTTCACTCCTTACTTCTTCTTGTTCGCAACCGTACGGCGCGGTCCCTTACGAGTACGCGCATTCGTCTTCGTACGCTGTCCGCGAACAGGCAGTCCCCTACGATGACGGACACCTCTGTAGCACGCAATTTCCATCAAACGCTTGATATTCATTGCGGTCTCACGACGCAGATCGCCTTCCGTCTTGATCTTATCGACCTCATTACGGATCGCAGTCTCCTGTGCCTCAGTCAGATCCTTGGTGCGGATATCTCCGCTGACATTAGCAGCCTTAAGAATGTTTCTGGAGGTGGTCAGACCAATACCATAGATATAGGTCAGAGCAACTTCAATTCTCTTGTTGGCCGGAATGTCTACACCTGCAAAACGTGCCATAGATGTTCTCTTTCTCCTTCTTGATTAACCCTGTCTCTGCTTGTGCTTCGGGTTTTCGCAGATTACCATCACAACGCCCTTACGCTTGATGACTCTGCACTTGTCGCAAATCGGTTTAACTGACGGTCTTACTTTCATGTCTTATTGCCTCCCGACAAATGTAAACCCACGTATGATTGCGAATGAGAACTACCGGCAGCCCGGCCTGTTAAGATGCATATGCCCTATTGCATATGGATTTTAACAGCAACGTGGGATGGTACTGCCACTGAACCGTAAATTCCCATACGAAGAAACGCGCCGAATGCAGGCGCAACGCCTATTTTACCCGCATTCGGCCATTTCATGCAAGATCTGACAGAACTTTTTTCACCTGTTCAAATGTCACATCCTGATTTTTTGAAGCATCGATCTCGTAAACGAGACCCATATTCCGGTAATAATCAATGACAGGCTTCGTCAGACGCTCATACTCTTCCATTCGTGCGTCCAGCTTCTCCAGCGTATCATCCTTCCGCTGAACCAAAGAGCTTCCGCATACATCGCAGATTCCTTCCTTCTTTGTCGGATGATTGCGCACATGATAGATGGCGCCGCACTTCGGACAGATTCTGCGGCCCGTAATACGGTCCTCCAGAATTTTGCGCTCAACGTTGAGCACCAGAACAACCTGCACCGGACGACCTGTACGCTCGCCGATCTTTGTCAGCTCCTGTGCCTGCACTAATGTGCGTGGAAAGCCGTCAAGAAGATAACCGCCTGCGCAGTCATCCTTTGCCAGACGCTCTTCCACCATACCGTTGATGACTTCATCCGGTACCAGATGTCCGCCCTCCATGTAGGCTTTCGCCTGCAGGCCGAGTTTCGTACCTTCCGCTACGTTTTCCCGCAGCATATCACCGGTCGAAATGTGAGGAACCGTAAACGCCGCACAGATATGGGAAGACATCGTACCTTTTCCTGCTCCGGCCGGCCCCATGATCAGAATATTCATGTCTGGTCTCCTGCCTCTTGCTTATTACCCAATGAATTTTGAAACAAACGGGAATTCGAGGATCTTAATCAATCCAAGAATCCGTGATACGACTTCTGCGTCAGCTGACCCTTCAGCTGCGCAACTGTTTCCAGAGCAACACCTACAACAATGATGATACCCGTACCGCCGATCGAAATCGAGGACGGCAGCGAACTCACCATCGGCAGCACATACGGCAGCACAGCAATCACTGTCAGCGCCGTAGCACCGATCACCGTAATCCGGTGCAGAACTTTGTGCAGGTATGTCTTCGTCTCCGTTCCCGGACGAATACCGGGAATATAGGCACCCGACTTACCCAGATTCTCCGCAATCTTGTCCGGATCCACCTGAAGATCCGTATAGAAGAATGTGAAGAGGAATGTCAGAACCGCATAGATCACAAGACCGGTCCAGCTTGTTAGCGACAGGAACGAAGAAACCTTCGTATACGCATCGCTGTTCACGAAGCTCAGGATGATCTGCGGAGCCGTCATGATCGAGGAAGCGAAGATGACAGGAATGACCGACGCCGAATTGATCTTCAGCGGCAGATAGGTAACATCCTTGCCACGCATCGAATTGCTCGAAGAATACTGGATCGGAATCTTACGAACCGCCAGCTCCATCACAACGACGCCCAGAATGATTACAACATACAGAATCAGATACAGAACGAACTGCAGTATTCCGGAGAACTCCGCACCTGTCGTAGCCGAAGCAACCGTAATGTTGTAAACCTGAACAAACTGTGCCGGAATATTCGCAACGATACCGCCGAAGATAATAATCGAAATACCGTTGCCGATACCCTTGAGAGAGATCTGATCACCCAGCCACACAAGGAACTGTGTACCGGCGGTCAGAATTGTTGCCGTAAACAGATAGGTTGCCGTATTGGAAGATTCCAGAATACCGAACTGACGATCAAAGCCGTAGACCATCGAGAACGACTGCACAAACGCCAGAACTACACCAAGATACCGCGTAATCTGGTCCAGCCGCATCCGTCCCTTCTGACCTTCCTTGGTCATCTCGGTCAGCGCCGGAATAACATCCATTGACAGCAGCTGAATAATGATGCTCGCCGTAATGTACGGTGTAACGCCAAGAGCGAAGATTGACATACGCTCAAACGCGCCGCCGCCGAGCAGGTTCATCATGCTCAGAATCGAGTTATCTGCGATCGAACCCGCCAGTGCCGTAGAATCGACACCCGGCACCGGAATTGCGGCACCCACGCGATAGATCAGCAGCAGCGCAAGAGTAAAGAATATCCGTTTCCGAATATCCTTATTCTTGAACATACTGGCGAACGTGTGCATCATCTCAGAGCACCTCGACGGTTCCGCCTGCTTCTTCGATTGCCTTCTGTGCCGACTGCGAGAACTTGTTTGCCTTCACTGTCAGCTTCTTCTCCAGCTTGCCAGCGCCAAGAACCTTCAAACCATCCAGTTCCTTCTTAACCAGGCCAGCCGCCTTCAACGCCTCAAAGTCAACCGTAACACCCTCATCGAAACGATTCAGGTCCTCGACATTGACAATTGCATACTCCTTGCGGCCGTAGTTCGTAAAACCACGCTTCGGGAAACGCTTGAAGGCAGGCGTCTGTCCACCTTCAAATCCGATTGCAACACCGCCGCCGCTGCGTGCATTCTGACCCTTGTTGCCCTTACCGGCCGTCTTGCCGTTTCCAGTTCCAAGTCCACGCCCGATCCGCTTGGATACGAAGCGCGCACCATTCGCCGGTTTCATTTCATTCAGTTTCATTGTGTGCCTCCTGCTCAGCGGATCTCGCTGATCTTCTTATCACGAAGCTTCGCAACATCTTCAACTGTACGCATGCTCTGAAGTGCATCCAGAGTTGCATATACAACGTTAACGGATGTACGGCTGCCGATTACCTTCGAAAGGACATCGGATACACCTGCCAGCTCCAGAATGGAACGGACAGCACCGCCGGCGATAACGCCGGTACCAGGAGCAGCCGGCTTCAGGACAACGCTTGTTGACCCCTTCTTGCCGATCGCATCGGACGGTACCGTGCGGTTGTTCTCAACCAGCTGAACACGGAACACGTTCTTTGTCGCCGCTTCGTTAGCCTTCTTGATTGCGTCCGGAACTTCTGCTGCCTTGCCCATGCCGAAGCCGATTCTGCCCTTGTGGTCACCAACGACTACCAGAGCAGCGAACCGCATTCTGCGGCCGCCCTTAACCGTCTTCGATACACGGTTGATGGAGACAACAACATCATCGAACTCTTTCTGCTCGCGCGGCTTGCGGAACGGCTTCCGCTCACGCTGCTGCTTGTTCTCTTCTGCCATATTACTGTTCTCCCTCTCCATCAGAACTTGAGGCCCGCTTCACGGGCAGCATCTGCCAGAGCCTGTACCCGGCCATGGTAAACATACCCACCGCGGTCAAAGCACACAGATTCAATGTTCGCAGCCAGGCACTTCTCAGCAACATCCTTGCCGACAGCCTTGGCAGCTTCGATATTTCCGCCGTTCTCCAGCTTCAGAACAAGCGAGCTGGAAGAAACCAGTGTCTTTCCCGTCGTATCATCGATCACCTGAGCATAGATGTTCGCATTGGAACGGAAAACGTTCAGACGCGGGCAGTCGGGAGTCCCGCTGACCGTATTGCGCACACGCTGATGGCGGCGCAGACGGAGTTCATTCTTCTTTGTCTTTTTCAGCATCTTACTCTCTCCTTCCCGTTACTTCTTAGCCGCAGCAGTCTTGCCTTCCTTACGGATGATGTGCTCGCCATCATACATAATGCCCTTGCCTCCATACGGCTCCGGCTTCTTCTTGGCACGAACTTCTGCCGCAAACTCACCGACTTCCTGCTTATCAATGCCGGTGATTACGATTGTGTTGGCATCCGGAACCGTAACCTTCAGGTTGCCCGGAACTTCCATCTCGACCGGGTGGGAGAATCCCAGACCCATCGTCAGCTTGTTCCCCTGAAGAGCTGCACGGTAACCAATACCGACAATCTTCAATGTCTTGGTGAATTCCTTGTCTACACCTTCAATCATCGACGCAATCAGAGCGCGCGTCGTGCCGTGAAGCTGCTTGGTAGGCTTCTCGTCATTCGGACGGGAAACCGTAACGGTGCCGTCCTTGACCTCGATGCTCATCAACGGGCTGAACTTACGCGTCAATGTGCCCTTGGGACCCTTGACAGTCACCTCATTCCCTTCAGCGACCGTAACTTCGGTTCCAGCGGGAATGGTAATCGCCTTTTTACCGATACGTGACATTCTTCAATATCCTTTCCTAAATTACCAGATGTAGGCGATGACTTCACCGCCAATGTGCTTCTTGCGTGCTTCCTTGTCCGTCATCATGCCTTCGGACGTGGAAACGATCGCAATGCCGAGACCGTTCAATACCTTGGGAACATTCTCACCCTTGGCATAGACACGCAGTCCCGGTTTGGAAATACGCTTCAGACCGGTAATGGCCGAACGCTTGTCCGACGCATACTTCAGCGTAACCGTCATCTTGCGGTCAACGCCTTCACCGCTGAAGGAATAGTTCTCGATATAGCCTTCCGCCTTGAGAATACGGGCAATTTCCGTCTTCACTTTCGAAACAGGAACAATATCAACTGTCTCCATGCGCGCCTGCACACCATTGCGGATGCGAGTGAGCATATCGGCAATAGGATCTGTCATATTCATAGTCTCTTGTTCCCCTTTCTATTACCAGGAAGCCTTCTTCACGCCCGGGATCTCGCCCTTGTAAGCGAGCTCACGGAAGCAGATACGGCAAACCTTGTACTTGCTCAATACAGAGTGCGGACGACCGCAGCGCTGGCAGCGCGTATAAGCTCTCGTCGAATACTTGGCCGGACGAGCTGCCTTGATCTTCATAGATGTCTTAGCCATAATTACGCACCCTTTCTCTCAAACGGCATACCCAGACCGGCAAGCAGCGAATAAGCCTCCTTGTTGGTCTTCGCAGTTGTAACGATAACAACATCAAGTCCACGGACCTTCGAAACCTTATCGAAGTTGATTTCCGGGAAGATCAGCTGTTCCTTAACACCCAGCGTATAGTTGCCGCGGCCATCGAATGCTGTCGAGCTGACACCGTGGAAGTCACGGACACGCGGCAGGTCGATGTTCATCAGCTTATCGAGGAACTCATACATACGCTCCCCGCGGATCGTAACCTTGCAGCCGATCGGCATGCCTTCACGGATCTTGAAGTTTGCGATCGACTTCTTGGCCTTGGTGATGACCGGCTTCTGACCGGCGATCAGAGTCATCTCTGCAACCGCCTCTTCCAGAGCCTTCGGCGTCACCACAGCATCGCCGACACCCATGTTGAGAACAACCTTCTCAAGCTTCGGGCATGCCATTACGGTGCTGTAGTTGTATTCCTTCATGAGAGCAGGACGCACCGTCTCATTGTACTTTTCCTGTAAACGGTTCATTACTTCTTCTTGCCCTCCTTAATCTCCTTGCCGCCCTTCTTCATAAAGCGGACTTTCTTGTCGCCATCAACCTTGACGCCCAGACGGGAAGCCGTCTTCGACTTCTCATCGTAGTACATGACGTTGGACGCATCGATCGGAGCTTCCTTCTCGATGATTCCGCCATCCGGATTCGCCTGTGTCGGCTTCAGCGACTTCTTGACCATGTTGACACCTTCAACGATGACCTTGTTGTTCTTCTTGTCTACGGCCTTGACCTCCGCAACGGTTCCCTTATAGTGACCGCTGATGACCTTGACCTTATCACCTGTCTTGATTTTCATACAGCTGTCCTCCTTATAAGACTTCCGGTGCAAGGGAGACAATCTTCATATATCCCTTGTCACGGAGTTCACGTGCAACCGGTCCAAAGATACGTGTGCCGGTCGGCGTCTGATCATCCTTGATAATGACTGCCGCATTGTCGTCGAACTTGATGAAGCTTCCGTTCGGACGCTCGATGCCGTATGTCGTACGAACGATTACAGCCTTAACTACCTGGCCCTGCTTCACTGTTCCGTTCGGAATGGCCGACTTGACTGCGCATACAACCACATCACCAATGTTGGCCGACTTGCGCTTCGATCCGCCCAGGCAGCGGATGACGAGAAGCTCACGGGCTCCGGTATTGTCAGCGACCTTCAATCTAGATTCATTCTGGATCATTGCCTTCTCCTTTCCCGTGAATTACAGAATCACAGCCTTCTCAACAATACGGACAAGACGGAAATGCTTATCCTTGGAGAGCGGACGCGTCTCCATAATCTCTACCGTATCGCCCACCTTGGCCTCATTGTTCTCATCGTGTGCCTTGAACTTTACAGAATACTTGACATGACGTCCGTATAACGGATGACGACGGGTCGTGTCGAGCTCAACGACAATGGTCTTGTCCATCTTGTCGGAAACGACCACGCCGCGCAGTACCTTACGCTTATTTCTCTCTGCCATAGCTCTCTAGTCTCCTTATGCCTTCTGCGCCGCATTGGCACGTTCCGTCTGGACCGTCTTGATGCGGGCGATCGTCTTGCGGATATCCTTCATGCGGGCCGGATTCTCAAGGGATCCTGTCGCCTGCGCGAACCGCAGCTTGTAGAGCTCATCCTTAAGGTCAGCAATCTGCTGGTTGAGCTCATCGTTGCTCATATCTCTGATTTCTTTAACGTTCATGATTACTTGGCCTCACCTTTCTTGACGAAGCGGGTCTTGACGCTCAGCTTGTTCGCACCAAGACGCAGAGCTTCGCGGGCAGTAGCCTCATCAACGTCGCCGACCTCGAAGAGGATACGGCCCTTCTGAGCAACTGCAACCCAGTGATCCGGAGCACCTTTACCGGAACCCATTCGAACTTCCAGAGGCTTCGCAGTCTTGTTCAACTGCGGGAATACGCGGATCCAGACCTTGCCGCCACGATCCATATAACGGGTCATCGCAACACGGGCAGCCTCAAGCTCATTGGACGAAAGGTATCCACCCTCATCCGCAACCAGACCATACTGACCGAAGGCGATGTAGGTACCTGCCTTCGCGTGGCCTTCATAAGAGAGACGGTGATTACGTCTCCACTTGGTTCTGTTAGGCATTAACATCAGTCATTACCTCCCTTCGCCTCAGCCGTCTGTGCTGCACCAGCATTGTCTGCTGCAGCAGCCGGACGATTGCCAGCCGGACGGCGGTCAAACCGACGGTTGTTGTTGCCGCGGCCGTTTCTGCGGTCACGGTTGTTGAAACGGTTTTCCGGAGCCTTCGGCTCTTCAACCATCTTTCCAGGCAGAACTTCACCACGGCAGATCCAGACCTTTACGCCCAGCTTGCCATAGGTTGTGTGTGCCTCTTTGCATGCATAGTCAATGTCGCTGCGCAGCGTGTGCAGAGGAACATTGCCCTGCGAATAGCCTTCCTTACGGGCGATTTCCGCACCGCCCAGACGGCCGGAAACCAGCGTCTTGACACCCTTGGCGCCCGAACGCATCGACTGCTGAATCGCCTTCTTCTGTGCAATACGGAAGGACTGACGAGCTTCCAGCTGCTCGCAGATCTTGCGGGCCACCAGATTCGCATCCAGATCCGGATTTGCGACGGCGATTACCTCAACCTTGACGTTCTTGCCATGTGTCAGCTTCTTGAGAAGAGCCTTGATGCTCTCCATCTTGTCCTTGCCATTGGCATCCTTGCCGATGATTGCACCCGGACGAGCGCAGCGGATGAAAATCTTGCAATCCTTCTTTCCTGTACGCTCAATCTCGATGCGGCTGATATATGCATCATTCAGCTTCTCGAAGAGAGCGTTACGGATCTGAACATCCTCATTCAGAAGATCACCGAAATCTGCCTTGTCAGCGTACCATCTGGACTCCCAGTCCCGGATCACACCGACACGCATGCCGATCGGACTAACTTTCTGTCCCATATTCCTGACCTTCCTCCTTATCTTTCATCCGAAACCACAACTGTGATGTGGCTCGTTCTCTTGAGAATCTGGCTTGCATTGCCCCTGGCACGCGGCATCCAGCGCTTCATTACAACGCCTTCATCCGCATAGCAGGCCTTGATATACAGATTGTTTGCATCTGCGTGGTTGTTATTGACAGCGTTGGATACAGCCGACTTAACAACCTTGGATGTAACTGCAGCTGCCTGATTCGGCATGAACTGCAGAATTGCCTGTGCTTCATCCACGGACTTGCCGCGGATCAGATCCAGGACGAGACGTGCCTTGCGGGGAGTGACACGAACCGTCTTTGCTGTTGCCTTTACTTCCATGTTCTATCTTCCTCCCTGGCCTTACTTGGAAGCTGCCGGTGCAGAAGAAGCAGCTGCAGCCGAAACAACCTTCGAATCACCGTGTCCGCCGAACTTACGGGTCGCAACGAACTCACCCAGCTTGTGTCCGACCATATCCTCAGTCACATAAATCGGAACATGTTCCTTGCCATTGTGAACCGCGAACGTATGACCGACGAAGCTCGGGAAAATTACTGAACGGCGGGACCATGTCTTGATGACATCATGCTTGTTTGCCTTGTTCTGTTCTTCAACCTTCTTCATCAGGCTGGCATCACAGAACGGGCCCTTCTTAATGCTTCTGGACATCTTTCTTCTCTCCTTTCAGTTACTTTCCATTGCGGCGCGTCATGATCAGAGCGCTGCTTGCCTTCTTGGACTTGCGGGTCTTGACACCCATAGCCTTCTTGCCCCAAGGGGTCATCGGGCTCTTGCGGCCGATCGGTGCCTTACCTTCACCACCACCATGCGGATGGTCAACCGGGTTCATAACCGAACCACGAACCGTCGGACGAATGCCTCTCCAGCGATTGCGGCCAGCCTTACCAATGTTGACAAGGTTCCAGTCGGAATTGCCGACGATACCAACCGTAGCGCGGCAGTTGGAGAGAACCTTACGGATTTCACCGGAGCTCAGACGCAGCGTAGCATACGGACCGTCGAAGCCCAGGATCTGTGCGCTGCAGCCTGCGGAGCGTGCCATCTGGCCGCCCTTGCCCGGGAACAGCTCAACACAGTGAACGAATGTACCTTCAGGCATGGACTTCAGCTCCATGGCATTGCCGACCTTGATATCAGCAGCCTTGCCGGAGACAACCGTCATGCCAACCTGCAGATCGCCCGGCGCCAGAATGTAGCGCTTCTCGCCGTCTGCATAGTGGAGCAGTGCAATATTCGCGGTACGGTTCGGATCGTATTCGATCGCCGCAACCTTTGCCGGAATATCGTCCTTGTCACGCTTGAAATCGATGATTCTGTACTTCTGCTTGACGCCGCCGCCCTGATGACGGGTAGTGATGCGGCCATTGTTGTTGCGGCCGCCCTTGCTCTTCTTCGGAGCCAGAAGGCTCTTTTCCGGCGTCGATTTTGTTACACGGTCCGACAGATCAAGGGAGCTCATGTTACGGCGTCCGTTGCTAGTCGGCTTGTATTTAATGATTGCCATTTTTCTAAACTTTCCTTTCGCTTGTTATCCGGAGATAGCGATGTTCCTCCGATAAGTGAAACTCAATTAGTCCTGATCGCCGTAAAGATTGATTTCCTTGCCTTCCGGAAGCTTGACAATAGCCTTGCGGACCGCATTGGTCTTGCCAACGTAGCGGCCAACCCGCTTGTCCTTCGGACGGACGTTGACGATGTTGATCTTGACCGGATTGAATCCGTAGATTTCCTTGATCGCCTGCGCAACCTCAGTCTTGGAAGCACCCTTGGCAACCTCGAAGGTAACCTTGTTGTCTTCGCTGTTGAGACGCATCGACTTTTCAGTAACGATCGGGCGGATAATAATGTCACGTGCCTGCATTATGCAAGAACCTCCCCGGCTGTTTCTGCAGCCTTCTGTGTGAAGATCAGACGGTCTGCATTCATGACGTCGTAGGTGTTGAGACCGTTGACATCAATGACCAGAGCGTTCGGAATGTTGCGGAATGCCGTGAATGCATTGTCGTAATCTTCCGAAGCATCTGCGACGAGCAGCGTCTTGCGGTCGAAGTTGAATGCCTTGAGCATTGCAACGGCCTTCTTTGTCTTGGCCTCATCGAAGCTGAGGTTTTCAACAACCGTCAGGCTGTTGTTCTGAGCCTTCTCGCTGAGCGCAGAGCGCAGAGCCAGGCGACGAACCTTGCGGTTCATCTTGAAGCCGTAGTCACGCGGATGCGGTCCGAAGGCGATTGCACCGTGTCTCCACTGGGTTGCACGGGTCGAACCCTGACGGGCGCGGCCGGTTCCCTTCTGCTTGAACGGCTTCTTGCCGGTGCCGGAAACGAAGTGACGCGTCTTGGTGCTGTGCGTGCCCTGACGAAGTCCTGCCAGATAGCACAGAGCTGCGTCATACATCGCCTGCTGGTTCGGCTCAATACCGAAGACGGAGTCGCTCAGTTCAACCGAACTGACGACCTTGGCGTCCTGGCTGTATACATCAAACTTTGCCATTTTTCAGCTCCTCCTCACTTCTTCTTTGCAGCAGCAGAAGCAGCCTTCTTCTTAGCTTCCTCAATTGCCGCATCAGCAGCAGCCTTTTCAGCCTGCTCCTCGTTAATGGCCTCAGCAACCTTGTTCAGCTCATCCTGAACGGATACGCCGGCATAGCTGATCAGTTCCTCAACCTTGACCTTCTTGACAGGCTTCACAGTCGTGTGAATGTAAACCAGACCCTTGCGCGGTCCCGGAACATTGCCCTTGACCATGATGTAGTTGTCATCAGTGCTGACCTTCACAACCGTCAGATTCTGATTTGTTGTTGTGAAGCCGCCCTCCTGGCCAGGCATCGGTGCGCCCTTGTTGATGACGCCGTTGTTACGGCCGTTGGTAGCCATTGAACCAACATGGCGCTTGTTGCGGGAAGCACCATGGCTCTTCGGAGACATCGTTCCGTTGTTGCGGACGATGACACCCTTGTAGCCGTGTCCCTTGGAAGTGCCCTGAATGTCAACGACATCGCCTGCCTCGAAGAGGTCAGCCTTGATCTCGTCACCGGCATTGAAATTCATTTCATCTGCCGGAACTTCGCGGATAAACTTCTTCGGAGCCGTGTTTGCCTTCTTGGCATGGCCGATGGCAGCCTTGGTAGCGCGCTGCTCCTTGACATCTTCATAGCCAAGCTGCAGAGCTTCGTAGCCATCTGTTTCCTTTGTCTTCTTCTGCAGTACAACGTTCGGATTCACTTCAATGACCGTGACCGGAATCAGAGTTCCATCAACAGTGAATACCTGCGTCATACCGAGCTTACGTCCTAAGATACCTTTCATGTCTTATCACCCGGTTCCTTTCCTTAAAGCTTGATCTCGATGTCGACACCGCTCGGCAGATCCAGTCTGCTCAGCGCATCGATCGTCTCAGCACTCGGGCCGATGATCTCAATCAGTCTCTTGTGTGTACGGATCTCGAACTGTTCACGAGAATCCTTGTCCTTATGTACAGATCTTAATACGGTAATGACCTCTCTGTCAGTCGGCAGCGGTACAGGTCCAACGATCTTCTTCGCGCCGTGGCTGTTGGCTGTCTCAACAATCTTCTTGCTGGCAGCGTCCAGGCTTCTGTTTTCGTAAGCCTTCAAGCGAATTCTTACAGAATTCTTTGCCATGAAATTTTCCTCCTTTATTTCACTCCGCCATGCGGATCGCTCGATGTGAGTTCCCCGGTTATCACGTGACTGATGACAACGCCTGTCAGCGTGCCGGCAATCTCCCATGTCTACGCGAGTGCTTTGATATACTATCACCCTGAAAATCCCATTACAAGCACATTTTTCAATATTTTCCCAATTTCCACCGAACGCCTGTTCCCGTCTCAAAACAGGTCACTGCCGCTGCCACGACAGAACAAATGACAGGAATTTTCATGCCTCACAGTTAAAAAACGGACCGGATCTCATCAAAGTACTGTCGAAAATTCAAAAATTCACTGTTTTTTACAAGCATTGGCGCAAAAATTGCTCAGGCACTATGCTACGTAATGGGTAGACTCATCTAGTAACATATTAGGAGGGGGCCCAACATGACAGATATTCCGACCGATGATACCTTTGTTCGTGCTTCATTGATTCCGCTGCTCGAAGATACCGCCGATCTCATCCACAACCTTATCCGCTCCTATTACCGGGGCGAACTGGATGAAAAGGACCTTACCGCCGAAGTTTTCCTGATCGGAAAAGCCATGATCGGTTGGAACGACAATGCCGACAGTAAAGAACAGCTTACACTGCTGGAGGTCAAGAACCTTGCTGTTATGAACTACCTCAAGAACAATCCCATCAACAACCCAAAAGACAACAAAAAAGCTGCCGGGGCAACATCCATCTCATGATGGAGGCTCAGGCAGCCTCTTTTTTCAAAGCTGTAAATACAGCTCTTCTACTGCAGATCAACCAGCTTCCCGCCGCGCAGGAACACACGATGATCAGACAATTTTGAAACCTCATTGGAATGGGTTACAGCAATCACCGTTTTACCATACTTCTCAGCCAGCATCTGGAAGAGACGGATGATTTCCTGCTCCGTTTCCGAATCCAGGTTTCCGGTCGGCTCATCCGCAAAAATCAGATCCTCATTTTTCGCAATGGCGCGGGCAATCGCAATACGCTGCTGCTCTCCGCCTGAAAGATGCGTCACCAGACGATCCGCCTTACTTTGAACGATGCCTACCATATTTAATAGGGCATAGGCAAGTTCTTTGTGATTCTTCGGCAGCGTATTGTCTGTCTCCGTCATCGCCATCATGATGTTTTCGACACCGGTCAGATAGCTGATCAGATTGTAGGACTGAAAGACAATCCCAATCTTATTGCGGCGATACTGATAGAGACCGATCTTCTGAATATCTTCGCCCTGTAAATAAACGGTTCCCGACTCCTGCTTGTCCAGACCCGCCATAATCGACAGCAGCGTCGTCTTACCCGATCCGGAAGGACCGAGAATCGTATAGAACATACCAGCCTTGAAATCATAGGAAAGGCCCTTGAGAATCTCACGCTTGAACTGGCCGTCAATATAGCCATAGTGAAGATCTTCCAAACGCAGAATTGTATCTGTACCTGTACTCATCATCGGCCTCCTTAGTTCTGCTCCAGAAGAATCTGCTTCGGATTCAGACGCATAATCATAAAGGAAGGAATCACAATCGCGACCAGAACGACCGCCGTCCCGAGCACATAGATCTCACCGATCAGGCCCGCCGAAACCTTCACATGATACTGCGACAGCATCTCATCCTGCGTCACATTCGTAAAGTAGTTGGTCGTGTCGCTGAAGTAATAGTTGTTATCATCCGTATTGTCCGCATACTGCGACTCGGTCGCTGTCTGATACTGCAGCACCGCATCACCGACCCTGCCCGCGATCATGGATCCGGACACAACCGCCAGCGAGAAACCGATCAGCGCAATAATAAACAGCTCCACAAACAGCTGCAGAACAACCTTGCCCTTCGACACGCCCATCGACAATAGCACGCCGATCTCATATTCACGCGTTTTCAGTGTCAGTGCCGTTACCAGCGAAATGATGACGACCGCATTGATCACAACGATCCACACCAGAATATTTGAGAAGAAGCTCAGCGTATCCAGCGGCCGCGCCATCTTCTTAAACGCATCATCGTTCGCATTCAGAATCGTATAATCCGCCAGATCCGCCTGATGATCCGACACAAAGGCATCCGTATTCAGCGGATCGTCCAGCAGATAGACGACGGTGCTCGGTGTGCTGTAACTTTCACGCAGCGTATCTTCGTCTGTAGAATCTGCGTCCGAATACCAGTCGGGATGAAGCTTCATATTAATGGTTGCCTGTTTGACATTGAAGTTGACCACCGTATTGAACGGAACCAGCACAACATTCTTCGGCGACTCATACGGTGAAGCCCAGCGGAAATTGTCGCTGCTCGAATCGACTTCCTGCGTCGTCGTATAAATACCGATGATCTGCAGACTCATGGCAAAATCATCGATCGTCACATCCGGATTGTCACCGATCTGCGACTTCAGATCACTTTCCGACGATGACAACAGCTCGATCGTGTCGCCGACCTTGAGCCCGTTCTGATCCGCAAGATCCTGCGTGATGCACACAACATTGGCCGCAGAATCCAGATCATCCTGCGTATACCAGCGGCCGTCCACCAGCGTATAGGTGCCTTCCTGCATCTCGATCATGTTGGTCGAATTGGTGCCGTAGACCATGATGTTCGGTTCCTGGTAGGTCACCTGATTTCCATCTTCATCTATAAAGACGCTCTCGCCCTTCTGACTCTCATTGCCCAGCGGCACATTGTCGAAGCCGCGGCTGTACATGATCATCGTTGTCAGATAGTTGTAGGCAAGTACGCGGTCATCTTCCGACAGCTTCCTTGCGACATCGGCGCTCAGCTTCGGATAGTTGTTATATGCGTCGTTAATGGCGTCTTCATCCGTCAGTGTATCCACATAGTTCTGGTAGCCCTGCCAGTCCACTTCGTAGCTGACAGCTGCCCGCATCGATTTGCGGGTCAGGGTTTTCGCATTCGTTGCGGCCTGCGAAACACCGAGGCCCAGGATCACCAGATTTCCGATCAGGAAAAAGGTGATCATTAAAAGAACTGACTTAGCCGGCCTCCGCTTTACATAGGCGATCGCCCGATTCAAAAAATTCATTGTTTCCCCGCCTTTCTCTGTCTATTGTAATTGGCAGTTTCCCGTTTCTTCCACTGCGCAGCAGGATCTTAAGAATATCTTCAGAGAGTCAGTTCCTTCACAGCTGAAAGACCACTCGTCTTCCTGAAGGCCATATTGTTCGGATAGGCTTCGATCAGATCCGAAGGATCGATGCGCGTAAAGTCCGTATCCATGAAGCGGGCACGGTCGAAGATGACCGATACCAGCGTCACATCCTCATTGTGGCCGGTAGCCGTATTCAGGATCGAATCTTTGGCATTGATCAGTACACGGTCGACCGGCAGAAGGGCAAACATTTCCCGGGCAATGCGGATCACACACGAACAAACATAATCCTGCACAATATCGTTGCGCGTACTCTTTGCCAGCGCCTTCCGGGAAAGTTTCCCGGTACTGGTCAGGGCCAGCGTTTCCTGCGGCACAACTTCTTCCGACTTGACGTTGAACTCGACCGTCATCGAGGAAGGATCATCGGTTCCGACTTCAAAGTCGCTGCCGTACTCGGTCAGATCTTCGAAGGGCTTCACTTCGGCAAGCACCTCAAGATAGCTGTCGATATCGCCGGCAAG
Organism: Galactobacillus timonensis; assembly: GCF_900240265.1. Classification (NCBI taxonomy): domain Bacteria; kingdom Bacillati; phylum Bacillota; class Erysipelotrichia; order Erysipelotrichales; family Erysipelotrichaceae; genus Galactobacillus; species Galactobacillus timonensis. The sequence goes on along the minus strand of NZ_LT964739.1, from coordinate 805,036 downwards.
AATCTGTTCCGAAAGGTCATGGAGTTTCTTCCAGTCGCCATAGTCATCGAATTTACTGTTGTTGGCATCATGAAGATCTTCGCTGAACGAGTCATTCGACGCATTGAACGATACGCTGCGCGACGCCGGTGCCGGCTGTTCACTGATCTTCTTCCAGTCGATCGTCTCGCTGCATGTTTCGTGGACGCGCCGGATCATCTGCAGCTGCTGCTCGTATGCTTCGACTTCTTCAGCCGCATCTTCCTTAGAAGAATCTACTGCTGAGGCGGCAGCCGCGGCAGTTCCTGATGTATCTTCCGTCTCTGCCTTTTTCTTCTTTGGTGAGATGGTTTCAGTATCTTCACTCTTCTTGGCTTTGCCGAGCAGCTTCTTGAGGCTCGTCGTCTTGACGTAGGAAACGCCGGTCCCGGGGAGGCCGGCCGATGTTGTCAACTGGCCGTGTGAATTGATCGTTCCATGAAGTCCTGTTCTTCCGACGCTCAGACTGACGCCGGACTTGCTCAGATTGATTTTTACGCCCTTGGCGATCGTGATGCTTTTACGAAAACGAAGTCCCATATAACTTTCCCCTTCTGTTGTCTTCCTTATATATTTTACCGAACCAAAAGAGACACGAACATCGAACTGCGATGAGAGGCGTGGAATCGCTCCATCTTCTTTGGCACCCTGTGTGGTATTTTCCAATCATTTTGCGCAAAACCTTACAAATTTCACTTTGAAATTTGAACTCCTCTGATTAAAATAATCGAGGTCCCAAAAATATAGTTTTCTGCAGAAAAGTGTGTTGCCCAAAGGCGTAAATCCGACTTGAGGCAGCACATTTTTTATTTGTTAGGGGAGGTAGAAAATGCAGGATCTCAAAACATTTCTAACGCAGGAAAAGCCGGGTACGGTGATGAGCCACTACTCGCTTCCGTGCATCATTTCACTTCTGGTTGCGGCTCTCTACAACATCGTTGACCAGATCTTTATCGCCAACGCATCCTATCTTGGTTCCTATGGAAATTCGGCAAATACCGTCGTTTATCCGCTGACAGTTGCGGCGCTCTCCGTTGCCGTTCTGATCGGTGATGGTGTCTGCGCCTTCTCTTCAATTGCCTCAGGCGCCGGCCGCACCGACGATACGCACCACGCCGTCGGCAACGGCATCGTCATGTGCATCGTATCGTCTCTGGTTATTACAGCACTCTATCTGGTGTTTGCGGATCAGATCATTACCCTCTTCGGCGGTGCCGTATCACAGCGTACCTTCGAGCTGTCCCAGGAATATTTCTTCTGGATTACGCTTGGCATTCCGTTTTATATGTTCGGTCAGGCTGCCAATCCGATCATCCGTTCCGACGGTTCGCCGCGCTTCGCCATGTTTGCGACGCTGATCGGCTGCGTCGTCAATATCATTCTTGATCCGATCTTCATCTTCCCGCTCGGCATGGGCATGAAAGGTGCGGCAATCGCAACCGTCATCGGCCAGATTCTGACAGCTGTCGTTTCGCTATGGTATTTGAAGGATATGCGCACGATGCACCTGAGAAAGGAGAGCTTCCATCTCATTCCAAGAATCATGCGGCAGACGCTGTATCTTGGCATGACTTCCTTCCTGTCCCAGATCTCGATCGTCTGCTCCATGGCGGTGATGCAGAATATGGTTATGCGCTACGGTGCGATGGATCCGACCTTCTCGCAGCCGGAGTATGCCCAGATTCCGATGGCTGTCCTTGGCATTGTAATGAAGGTGTTCCAGATCGTGATCTCTGTGTCGGTCGGCATTGCGGCAGGTATGATTCCGGTTCTTGGCTTCAACATCGGAGCCGCTCTAAAAGAGCGTGCCGCCAAAATGTTCAAGCTCGTACTGAAAAGTGAACTGATTCTCGGTATCGCTGCGCTGCTGGTGGTGGAACTGCTGCCGCGGCAGCTGATCGGCATCTTCGGCGCCGCCAACGAGGCGGAAATCTATACGGAATTTGCCATCAAATCGTTCCGTCTCTATCTGATGCTGATACCGCTGGCGACGGTAAATAAAGGCACCTTCATCTCGATGCAGGCCATTGGCAAAGCAAAGGAATCCACCTTACTCTCCCTGTTCCGGGAAATCGTTCTTGGCTGCGGACTTGCCACCCTTCTGCCGGTATTCTTCGGTCTCGATGGTGTCCTCTACTCGATGCCGGCAAGCGACTTCTTCGCTTTCCTTGTGGCAGCGCATCTGATCCTTACGACGCTGCGCGAGCTGAACAGTGACGAAGTAACAGATCTTGCGCAGGCCAAGTAACAGCACGCAAAGCTGAATTCTGTCTTGAACGTTCATCTTCATCCCTATCCGTAAAAGGGCCTACAATGTTGATATGAAAACAGTCAGGCGCGGATGGCAGGAAGAAGATGAACGTTTTTTCAGTTCTGAGGAGATGGAGAAACTCTCCCTTTCCGCCTATGAGTGCGCCTTCCTTCTGGAACGCGGCTATCCTCTGCAGTCAGCGGTAACGTTCACGGCCAACCATCGCCTCCTTTCGCAGCGCCAGCGCATTGCAATGGGACGCATAACGGTATGTCCATCGCGTCTCCGGATGCGCAAGGCTCGGGAAATGGATCATCTCGATCCCGGCTGTACCGTCCATATTGATGCACTCAATGCCGTCATCCTGATGGAGACTGCTCTTTCGCACAGTGTCATCCTTCAGTGCATGGATGGCTGTATACGTGATCTGTCCGGTCTTGCCGGAACCTATGCCATCATTTCCGTAACCGACGAAGCGATCACGCGGATCCTGAAGAAACTTACGCAGCTCGGTGCTTCCAAGGCGGTGTTCTGGATCGATTCCCCCGTCTCCAACAGCGGCCGCCTCAAGCAGCACATCGCCGACTGCGCCGACAGGCTTCAATTTCCTGTCGATCTGCAAATGGTGCATAACGCCGATACGGAACTGAAGAAGCTGGACCATGTCATCAGCGGCGATTCTGAAATCATTGAGCAATGCAAAAGCTGGTTCAATCTATATCCATTACTGATCAACGATATTGAAGATCCGTGGATCGTGCATCTCGATCCGCACTGAACAGCACACGCAAGAAGATATTCATGCATATATCTGATCTGATTAGACCGGAAGGCATTGCGGTGCTGCAGATGGAATGCCGGTTGATCTCTGGTTCATGATCGCTGCACCTGAAAACGGGGCAAAGGCACATCTTCAGATTCTCAGTTCCATGGGATCCTTGAACCTGATCATCTTCGGCGCCGTCGTCGCAATGATGATGGCTGCCGTCATGGCAGGCGGAATGGTTCCGCCGCTGGTGATCGCCCCCTCAACGACACTGTTTCCCAATCTCTCGAGTAAGAAGGATCGAAGCGCCGGCCTTGCCAACTACATCATCGGTTCCGCAGTTGCCGGAGCTCTGACAGCCGCCTTCCGCTGTGCAAGCCCTGCGCCGCACGGGGGCCTGTGTGTCGCAACCGTCAATTCACACCCGCTGCTGTATATCTACTCCGTATTTGCCGGTGCATTGCATTGATCGGCTGCGTGATTCATTCCCTGAGGAAAAAGCCGCTTTTCGATTAGGAAGACGGCTTTTCTGATCTGCTTATTAATTTTCTCAGGTCAGTCCCGTTTCAGAATATCCTTCTGATATTCCTTGGAGACATCCATTGTGTCCTGGTACCACTTCACGAAGTAAGGCTTCAGATTCTGATCCTGAAGCTTCGCCGAGTTCTTTTCAATATTGTCCTTCTCTCTGGAAGCATCAAACACCGGCATATTATTCTCTGCCTTGTACCTGGCTACATTCTCCACCGTGTGCATGCGCTCTTCAAACAGTTTGACCAGCTGATCATCGATTTCGTTGATTTTGACTCTGCTTTCCTGCAGTAAATTCACTAGGTTGTCTCCTTTTCTTCAGCAATTATAATGCCTGCTGCACCACGGGCAGAATTACATCATAAATGAACATCTAGGATACACACACCAGTAATGAAACTTAATCCGTTTCACCGAATTTAATCAGCTCAGCGACGCTGTTTTTATTCTCCCTTTCCTTCAATCATTTCCGGAAGTTAGGGTCCATGTCCACTAAGGTCCGATTCATCTGTTACTGATCGAGACTATTTTCATTCAATAGAAAATCAAACAGGCCAAGGCGAAGGATACCCTGCTCATCAATCCAGCTCTTTCCATAGCTTCTGGAAACAACAATCTTTCGGAAAGAATCGTTAACCGCAAGCAGTGGCCTCAGCTCCGTCCGCGTCTTTTCCTCTTCATCCATGTTGTAGGCTGACTGGATATAGTATTTTTTTCTTCCCTTGGTGGCGATGAAATCTATTTCCAGGTTTTTCTTCGTTCGTTCTCCTGATGGATCTTTTTCCCGTACATCAACAACACCTACATCAACGGCATATCCCCTGATTTGCAGTTCATTATAAAGAATATTTTCCATGATATGTGTCGGTTCCATCTGCCGCATACCAAGACGAACATTTCTCAGGCCAATATCTGTACAGTAGAATTTTGAAGGATAATCAAAATACCGCTTGCCTTTCACATCATACCGTTCTGCCCGGGAAAACAGGAAACTGTCCATCAGGTAGGAAAGATACTGGCTGATTGTTTCAGAGTCTGTTTTTGAAGATCTCGAACTGTTTACAGTTCTGGCAATCTTGCTGGCATTCGTCAGGGAGCCTATTGATGAGCAGAGACTACTGGTTAAATCTCGCAAAACGCCCGGCAGCTGAATCGCATATCTTTCCTCGATATCTTTAAAATAGATTTCTTCGAACAGGTTATCCAGGTAGTCATATTTGTCTTCATCCGTCTGCAGATTTAGCAGGTATGGCATTCCCCCATACATTGCAAATTCATCATAGGCATCCATCTTATCCCTCCCGGATGCCGCATAGTATTCCGCAAACGATAAAGGGAAAATATGAACCACATCCCCTCTACCCCGGAATTCCGTCAAAACATCCTTGGAAAGAACTTTTGAATTACTCCCAGTAACATAAACATCGATGTTTTTCATATGAAGGAAGCCATTCAAAACGCTGTAAAGCCTCACAGGCTGATCCGGGTTCCTCAGCTCCTCTTTCGAAATTGCAAACTGGATCTCATCAAGAAAAACATAATACTTCTTCCTGGGATCACTGCATTTCGCCCTGACATATTCCGATAATTTTCCCGGATCCCGGAACTGTTCATTCTGATCATCATCCAAGGCAAGTGTAATGATGTCCTCGCGATTCACATTCTGTGAAAGAAGATGTTGCAGAAAAAGATCAAATAGGATTGTACTTTTTCCGCACCTGCGAATCCCTGTAAGAATCTTGATCCGGCCATTCCATTCTTTGTTAATCAGTTTTTCTACATATCGTTTACGTTGAATGATCATTCCTGTTCTCCCGGAATTCAGGGGCGGTATCCACTTAATTCCGATTGAACTCTAACATACATATAATCGGAATTCAAGGACCATGTCCACCAACTTCCGATTCATATTACTGATCCGTTTCCGGAACATCTGCTCCCCAGTCAACACTTTCCACCTGAAACAGAGGATATGTCTCCCCTCCGTCTTTTAACAGAAAGGAGAAATTATCATACGCATAACGCTCCACACCTTCCATCATGATCTCATCCGGATCCAGCCAGCTGAGGTAAGCGGAATAGTAATTATCACGCCGAACAAAGAAGCAGCGACGATAGGCTTTAGAAAGAAAGGGCATCATACTGTTGCGAAAGCTGTCCCCAACGACCAGCAGCGTCTCATTTAAAGGCGCATCATCGTTGACCGACTCAATGACCGTCGAATCATATAGGGCATACCAGTTCACATCCATCTCCGGATGAAAGGTTTCCACCGGCTTAACGTCTTTCAACGTATTCGTCAACATGCTGAGGCGGATCAGATCCGTAATCTGATAATCTTCCTGTCCGTCGTCAAAGGAAACATTCCTCAGCCATGCCTCATCCAGCTGCGGGTGCACTGCCTTCAAATAGGCAAGTGTACCTACATAGGCGCCGCGTTTATTCCAATGCGTATCCTGCTTAAAATACACCTGCTGATCAGATGTCATCAATTGCTTGATGCAGTCATAACTTGCGATATCATTTGCCTGCATTTGTTTCTGCAGCTTTGCAAAGCGCGTCACATGATTCACTTTTGTGTAATAGTCCGGAAGATACTGAAAACAAACATTCTCCTTATTTGGAATCGTAAAGTAATACAGGGATGCGCCGATGGAATCTGCTATCGTTTGATTTTCTTTGATCGCAGACATCATCTCCTGGGTTTCTTCGTTTGAATATTGAGCAATTCCCTGCGCATCCTTAATCGGATCACCATCCTCAGGATTGTCATAGAACAGATAACCGTCATTTCCAATCACAACTTCACTGCTTAGAGAATCGTGAAACAGCGCATAATTCACTCTTGCCAGAAAACTCCGCAGCGCCGTTTTATACGGCAGTCTGTCATTGTAAAAATTCGTAATCTGTGCCGGGATTGCATCCCATGCCGTCGAAGCATCCGGAAAGGAACGCAGACTGTGGTTTTCCATCACATCATAGTCCGGATATTCATGCGTACATGGATAAACAATCTGCGGAACCAGCAGAATGGCAAGCACTGCCATAACAAACACATTTCGTACCGGCTGTCTCTTAGAACTGTGCATAAATAAATGTTGCCCCCGTTCCAAGGTATAATCCAGCTATTCCTGCAATCAGAAGAAGAATATCGATCAGATTCCGTGTCCCTTTACCTCGTCTGTACCAGCTGCCCAGTCCATGGATCCCTGCCATTGCCGCAACCATTAATACCAGTACATGCCACGGAACAATTTCTCGCACCAGCATCGTGCCTGTACCCACGCCAAACAGATGCGCATAGTACATTCCTGCATCCGCCAGTGTCGCACTGCGAAATAACACCCAGCCTAATATAACGAGCAGGTCACAATAGGCTGTCTGAAGAAAAAGCGGCAGATGGGCAATTTTCTGCTTCAGGCCGATCCGTTCCAGTATCATCATGATTCCGTGCATCAGTCCCCAAAGCACAAAGGTACCCTTTGCCCCATGCCACAATCCGGTAGCCGCAAAGACAAGCAGAAGATTGATGCAGGTATGGGCCATTCCTTTACGCGAGCCACCCAGAGGAATATAGAGATAGTTACGAAACCATGCCCCCAGGGAAATATGCCAGCGGCGCCAGAACTCTGTCAGACTATGCGACGCATAGGGGTGATCAAAGTTCTGATCAAAGTGAACGCCAAGAAGACGCGCAGATCCGATCGCAAGATCCGAATAGCCGCTGAAATCATAGTAGAGCTGCAGCACATACAGTAACAGACCGATCCATGCGGCAGCTTGCGTTAATTGCGCTGTACGTTCAAAGGCAAGATCCGCATAAGCACCCAGCATATCAGCCAGAACCGTCTTCTTAACAAGGCCATGGATACACTGGCGCACCCCGGCATCCATATCCTCTCCTGTTACTGCATGATCATTGGTCAGTTCCGCCACAAAGTCACGAAACCGCACAATCGGCCCCATTGTCATCTTTGGGAAAAAAGAAAGATAAAGGAATCCATCCAGAAAGGACCAGTCCATTTCTTTTTCCGTGTCCATTTGAAAGGAAACGATCGAAAAGACCAGGAAGCTGAAACCGATCGGAGACGTCAGCAGGCTGAATTTACACAGCAGAAGAATTCCAATGGACAGCAGAGAGCATAATACGCCAATGATTTGTCTTACGTCTGAAGTTTTCTTCTGCACGCTCTTTGCGACAAGGACATTGAGAAGGCAGAGTCCCATTGCCCAAAGGAAATGTTCTGGATCCAGAAAATACCAGAATACGATGCTCAAAAGCAGAAGAATAAACTTCTTCCTACCACCATGAGATAATCGAGCCGCAATAACGCTAACGGGAAGAAAAATGGAAAGATACAACAGCGACTGCAATGGCATGTGGTTTCCTTTCTCCTTCCTGTATGTTGCCGATTATAGCATGGTCTTCAGTTCGCCTTCGCTGCCGGCTTCTGATAGGTGATTCCCTCGAGATTTAGCAGATACTCTTTTCTATCCAAGCCCCCGCCATAGCCTACCAGTGCCCCGCGGCTACCGATCACACGATGGCAGGGAACAATGATACTGATGGGATTACGGCCGACAGCACCGCCGACGGCCTGGGCAGACATCCGCAGCTGGCCGCGGTCCTTTGCCGCCTTCTGCGCAATCTGCTGATAAGTAACAGAAGTACCATATGGAATATGCAGCAGATGGTTCCAGACGATCATCTGAAAGTCGGTGCCGATCATATGCAGCGATGCAAGTTCCGTGAACTCCCCGGGATCCTTTCCTGTAAAGTACAGATCGAGCCAGCGCTTGGCAGAAAGGATCACAGAGGTTTCGTTTAGTTCAAGACATTCGGGATTGATGAACCTTGGGGCTTTTTCATCCCGAAACCAAAGGCCGTTTAATCCTTCCTCATCCGAAGTAAGAACAATGTCTCCCAGTGGGGAGGAATAATACTGATAATACGCAGAACCACGTTTCATTGTTGTTCTCCTTCTCAACAAAACCATACCTATTATCGCATCAGAACAAAAAAACTCTCCCAGAGAAATGACTCTGAGAGAGTATGTAATACATGTTTGTTTCCGATTACTTGATGATTTCCGTAACGGAGCCGGAACCAACGGTACGGCCGCCTTCACGGATCGAGAACTTCGTGCCGTTCTCAAGAGCGATCGGGGAGAGCAGCTTAACATCCATGACGACGTTGTCGCCCGGCATGCACATCTCAGTGCCTTCCGGCAGAGTGATGACGCCAGTAACGTCAGTCGTACGGAAGTAGAACTGCGGACGATAGTTGGAGACGAACGGTGTATGACGACCGCCTTCTTCCTTCGTCAGAACGTAAACCTGAGCCTTGAACTCGTTGTGCGGCGTAACGCTTCCCGGCTTAGCGAGAACCTGTCCACGCTCAACCTGATCACGGTTGATACCACGGAGCAGAGCACCGACGTTATCACCGGCCTCAGCGAAGTCGAGAGTCTTACGGAACATCTCAAGAGACGTAACAACCGTCTTCTGCGTCGGACGCAGACCAACGATTTCAACTTCATCGTTCGGGTGGATCATACCACGCTCAACACGACCCGTCGCAACCGTACCACGGCCGGAAATCGTGAAGACATCCTCAACAGCCATGAGGAACGGCTTATCGTTATCATGAACCGGGCTCGGAATGTAAGTATCAATCGCATCGAGCAGTTCCTTGATTGCCGGTGTCCACTTCGGATCGCCTTCAAGAGCCTTCAGAGCGGAACCACGGATAACCGGGCAGTTCTCACCATCGAAGCCGTACTCAGTCAGAAGATCACGAGTCTCCATCTCAACGAGATCGATCAGCTCAGGATCATCAACCATGTCGCACTTGTTCAGGAAGACAACGATGCTCGGAACACCTACCTGACGAGCGAGCAGGATGTGCTCACGTGTCTGAGGCATCGGTCCATCAGTAGCTGCAACAACGAGGATTGCACCATCCATCTGAGCAGCACCGGTGATCATGTTCTTGACATAGTCAGCATGCCCCGGGCAGTCAACGTGTGCATAGTGACGCTTCAGAGTCTGGTACTCAACATGCGCCGTGTTAATGGTAATACCACGAGCCTTCTCTTCCGGAGCACCGTCGATCTGGTCATATGCCTCGAATACTGCATGTCCATCTTCCGGATGCTCAGAGAGATACTTCGTAATTGCCGCTGTCAGTGTCGTCTTGCCGTGGTCAACGTGACCAATGGTACCAACGTTAACATGTTCCAGCGAACGGTCGAAATGTTCCTTAGCCATAAGTTATTTTCCTCCTGGAATTTCTTTCTGTATTCAGACCGTAACCATTTTAAGATATCCGGTCCTTGTTTGCAATGCTGTTTGAACGCTTATTCTAAGCGCTAATGAAGCAGTTACGCAGCCTTATCCGCATTTACTTTTTCGCGGATTTCCTTAGCAATGGATGCCGGCACCTGCTCGTAGTGGTCTGTCTGCATGATGTAGGTTCCACGGCCCTGCGTAATGGAACGCAGATCCGTTACGTAACCGAACATCTCAGCCAGCGGAACGAAGCTCTCGATCTTGATGGCGTTGCCCGTCTCTTCCTGGTTGCGGATCTGACCTCTTCTCTTAACGAGGTCGCCCATCACGGAACCAAGATACTCCGCCGGAGCGGTGACATCGACACGCATGATCGGTTCCAGAATGACCGGATCGCACTTCTTGGCAGCTTCACGCAGCGCCAGAGCAGCAGCGATCTTATAAGCCTGCTCCGAAGAGTCGACTTCATGATAGGAACCGTCGAACAGCTGAGCCTTGATATCAACAACCGGATAGCCGGCTGTCAGACCATTGTTGAGAGCCTCTTCCAGACCCTGCTGCGTCGGCTTGATGAATTCCTTCGGAACCGAGCCGCCAACAGTCACATCCTCGAACTCGAAGCCCTTGCCCGGATTCGGAATAAAGCGGATCCAGACATCACCATACTGACCATGACCACCGGACTGACGAACGAAACGGCCCTCAACTTCAGCTTCCTTCGTAATCGTCTCACGGTAGGCAACCTGCGGCTTACCAGCCGTAGCCTCTACCTTAAACTCACGGCGCATACGGTCCATGATGATATCGAGCTGCAGCTCACCGACACCGGCGATGATCGTCTGACCTGTCTCCTCATCGGTGAAGCACTTGAAGGTAGGATCCTCTTCTGCAAGCTTCTGCAGAGCGCTGTCCATCTTCTGAGAGTCAGCCTTTGTCTTCGGCTCAACGGACATCTGGATAACCGGCTCCGGGAACACCATCTGCATCAGCTCAATCGGATGAGCCTCATCGCAGAGCGTATCGGAAGTCGTCGTATACTTCAGACCAACGGCACCCGCAATATCACCGGTATAGACATCCGTGATATCGGCACGGTGGTTTGCATGCATACGAACCAGTCGGCCCAGACGCTCACGCTTGCCCTTGGTAGCGTTGAGAACGTAGGAGCCAGCCGTCGCATGACCTGAGTAGACACGGAAATATGTCAGACGGCCAACGAACGGATCGGTCGCAATCTTGAATGCCAGTGCACTGAACGGAGCATCATCCGAAGGCTCACGCTCCTCCGGCGTACCGTCAGCCAGATGGCCCTTGGTCGCACCGATATCAAGCGGAGACGGCAGATAATCAACAACCGCATCCAGCAGCAGCTGAACACCCTTGTTCTTGTATGCGGAACCGCACAGAACCGGGAAGAACTCAGCGGAAATAACACCCTTACGGATTGCACGCTTCACTTCTTCAATCGTCGGCTCCTCGCCTTCCAGAACCTTCATCATGACATCGTCATCGTAATCAGCGATGGCTTCGAGCATGATCTGGTGACGGCGCTGTGCCTCTTCCTTGAACTGATCCTCGATCTCTTCCGTATGAATCTCGGTACCGAGATCGTTCTCATACATCTCCTGCTTCATGGTGACCAGGTCGATGATGCCGCGGAAGCTGTTCTCACGGCCGACCGGCATCTGAATCGCTGCCGCCTTGGCTCCAAGACGATCACCGATCGAAGCAACCGACATATCGAAGTCAGCACCCGTCGCATCCATCTTGTTGGAGAATACGATACGCGGAACATGATATTCCGTAGCCTGACGCCAAACGGTTTCCGTCTGCGGCTCAACACCGGCCTTGGAATCGAGAACCGTCACCGCGCCATCGAGAACACGCAGCGAACGTTCAACTTCAGCAGTGAAGTCAACGTGCCCCGGTGTATCGATGATGTTGATCTGGCAGTCCTTCCAGTGGCAAGTTGTAGCTGCCGATGTAATGGTAATTCCTCGCTCACGCTCCTGGTCCATCCAGTCCATCTGCGAAGCACCATCATGGGTCTCGCCGATCTTGTAGATTTTTCCAGTGTAGTACAGGATACGCTCCGTTGTGGTTGTCTTGCCGGCATCAATGTGGGCCATGATACCAATGTTGCGAATCTTGTCGATCGGAAATTCTCTAGGCATATATTTTCCTTTCCCTTACGAAATTACCAACGGAAATGTGCGAAGGCCTTGTTCGCTTCGGCCATCTTGTGAGTATCTTCCTTCTTCTTTACAGAAGCTCCTGTTCCATTTGCGGCATCCATGATCTCGCCCGCAAGACGCTGCTCCATCGTCGGTTCATGACGCAGACGCGCATAGCTTACGAGCCACCGCAGACCCAGCGTCAGCTTACGCTCAGCAGATACTTCAACCGGTACCTGGTAGTTAGCGCCGCCGACACGACGGACCTTGAGTTCCAGAGACGGCATAACATTTCCCAGAGCCTTCTCAAAGACCTCCATCGGATTCTGCTGTGTCTTCTCTTCAACGATGTTGAATGCGTTGTACAGAATGTTCTGCGCCGTTCCGCGCTTCCCATCGATCATGATACGGTTGATCAGTTTTGTAACGAGCTTCGAGTTATAGATCGGATCCGGAAGTACGTCACGCTTTGCTACATAACCCTTTCTAGGCATCTTCTTTCTCCTCTCTGATTACTTGGAAGCCTTCGGCTTCTTGGCACCGTACAGCGAACGGCCCTGGTTGCGTCCATCGACGCCTGCGCAGTCCAGCGTACCGCGAATGATGTGATAACGAACACCCGGAAGATCCTTGACACGGCCGCCACGGATCATGACAACGGAATGCTCCTGCAGGTTGTGACCAACACCCGGGATATAGGCTGTCACTTCCAGACCATTGGACAGACGAACACGAGCGTACTTACGAAGAGCAGAGTTCGGCTTCTTCGGCGTCATCGTGCCGACACGCGTGCAGACACCGCGCTTCTGCGGGCTTGCCAGCTTGGTCGGACGGTTCTCAAGCGAATTGTATCCGCGGTTGAGAGCCGGAGACTTGGATTTGTAGACCTTATTAGTACGTCCCTTACGTACCAACTGATTGATTGTAGGCATTTCTCCTACTCCTTTCCTATGCACACGTTTCCGTGTGGTTCCTCTTCTCAGCAATATTTACGGGTCCGCAAAAGCGCACCCGGGTTCAGCCAAGCTCATGCATAATACAGCGCACGTAACCCTGTTGTCAACGCATTTTAATCATTTTTTACAAAACAACGAATCCAAGCGTGCCACACATCCTCAAACGGCATAAAAAAAGCAGTCGCAAATCAGAATCACTGACCCGCGGCTGCTGACCTAAGCGTCCTTCCGGCGCCTTTTAACCTTCCTAACCAGATTAGCAAAGAACAGTACCACAAAGGCAACGCCGTTGATTGTTTCCAGCGTCCCGAAAGCCTTATTATCGATGCTCCAAAGCACCAGGAACAGAATCAGCTGAAGAAAGAGAATACCATCGAGAGGGCCGAATTGTGCCATATACATGAAGTCTCCTGTTTAAGCCGATTCTACCATGGAATATTCTCAAAACATATCCAGCTCAACCTTATGATCCGGAACCGGAAACGCATCCGACAACATCGCATATTCACTTTCACCCAGTTCCACATCCAGGACGGCGCAGTTCATCTTCACATGTTCAATCGTTGAAGCTTTCGGTACCGCAAACACCGTCGGATCATGAATCAGAAATGCGAGCATCACCTGTGTTTCCGTGACGTGATGATCGGCAGCCACCTTCTTCACTGCCGGATGTGTCACAATCCGCTTCCGCAGCTCAACGGTACGCACCAGCGGCGAATACGACATCGTCAACATATTGTGCTTCTTCAGCCACGGTACCAGATCATATTCCACGCCACGGGAGCCAAGATGATACAGCACCTGGTCGGTGACGCAGTCTTCGCCGCCCGCCGCCATCAGTTCTTCCATGTCCTTCACTTCGAAGTTACTGACGCCCCAGTGGCGGATCATACGTTTCTTTACCAGTTCGTTCATGCACGCAACTGTCTCGGACAGCGGCACTTCGCCGCGCCAGTGGAGAAGATACAGATCCAGATAGTCAGTGCCAAGCCTCTTCAGCGACTGTTCGCAGCTCTTAAAGATGTGCTCTCGTCCCGCATTCCATGGATATACCTTCGAAACAAGATACAGTTTCGAGCGATCATATCCCCGGACTGCTTCGCCGACCAGCTGCTCCGACTTTCCTTCTCCATACATCTCGGCCGTATCGATCAGTGTCATTCCATGTTCGATGCCATAGCGCAGGGCTCCAAGCTCCTGCTCATGTTTCGAAGGATCTTCGCCCATTTCCCAGGTCCCCTGCCCAAGGGCAGGTATTACCGTTCCATCTTTCAGTCTTACTGTCTTCATGCCTTCATCATAGCGGAAGCGGAAGTAAAATCTGTCACTTTGACTTAATTTCCACTTTCATCCGGCCCTTCAACACCGGTCTTCGGCACAAAGCGCGGTGAAGCGGACGTCAGCGGGAAGAACATTCTTTTGGCTGCGACCGGTTTCGAAGAAGCAGTGGAAGACGTCGATGAACCCGAACTTCCGGAATCGTTCTGCCTCCAGCCGGCATAGAGACGGTTTGCGGAAGGATCCGCCGAATCTACAAGCACCTCCGTATAAGGCCCGTCAGTGCAAGCGGCATCTTTATACCAGCCCGTAAACATCCAGTTTGAAGGAACTTTGCTCAGGTCCATCAGGACTCCGATGCCGGCCAGCGTAATCTGGCTGTTCTCCGGCAGCTGCGAAACTGTAACCGAGGAATCAACAGAGCCACTCGTTTTTACACCGAAGCGGCCAAAGTTAAAGTCATAGGTCAGCTGTGTCGTCTTCTGGATATCGCCCCATTGTGCAGTGAGCGTCATGCCGAAGCTGCTGCGGGTAAATGTGGCCGTCAGCGCATCAACCGACATCACATCGCTGTGCTTCATAGGCGCCGTCGCATTTGGATAATAAATCTTTCCGTCGCCGCTGGATTTCCAGCCGATGAACACCTTTCCTGCCGGGGCCTTGATACCGGATGCGGAAGCGACCGGAATACCGGCATCCTCGTAGTACCAGGTATCATCCGTTATCTCGTGGCCGGCTGTGCCGCCGTTCAGGTCATACCTCACCTGCCATGCGTCGATGCTGCGCCACTCGGCTTTCAATGTCGTATCGGCAGTGATTCCGGATGCGAAGTTAAACGGTTTCCCGTTGAATGTCCAGCCAAGGAAAACATAGCCGACACAGGAAGGATCCGCAGGCTTGGAAATGCTATGTCCGTATTCTACATTCGTATCCGGCTCAACCGCTGTGCCTTCTCCCGTATCGAAGGTGACGGTATAGGATTCCGGCACCCATTTTGCATACAGATCAATTTCGTTATGCGGCATCGTCGTATTGAAATCAAACGGCTTTGTCAGCTGCTGATCCACATACCATCCAGCGAAGACAAACTCCTCATTCCCCTCCTTCTTCTTTGTCGTTCCTTTGACATAAGAAGCTGGCTGATACTGATGCAGATCATCTTCATACAGCACGGATTGTGACGCTGCATCCGGACCCCCATCTGTATGGAAGTTCAACGGATAACTGTTGCGCTTGTAATAGACCCTGATCGGATCATCTTTACCGTTGTACATATGCTGACTGCCATCTGAATTCCGTGCCACGTGATAGTTCCCTTCACCATTCGTGCTATGGAACCAGTCTTCCGGATACCGGAACCAGATCTGCGCATTACCAGCGCCAAAGGTATGATAATGACCGTCGGAGTAGGCGATGTTCGGTGAGAAGCCAGGATAATCTGTCGTTGTCGCATCAAATCCGCCATACGTGCCGCTGCTGAACTGATCTACGCTCTTGAGGTAATAGGTTCTTGTGTCACCATCTTTACGAATTGAAGTATTCGTTACAGCTTCTTTCCCAGCCGGTGCTTTGCCATGCAGTGTTTCCAAATATAATTCATAAAAGGAATTGTCTCCGCCATATACCTGCTGTGTCATCGAAACATTCATCGACGGCATTAAGAGGAGATTCGACGGCACTTCCACAAATTCAGACCCACTCTTATAGGGAAATACAAACCGGTGCGTTCCATCAAAGAGCTCATCTTCCGGGCGAATGGCAAATACTGCCTTCCAGAAGTTCGTCAAATCGGAAGAATATTTCACCTGATCGTACTGCAGAGATTCCTTGGTTCCATCCGCCTTTGGAACCGTAATCGAAAGATTATAGGTCTTGCAGCGATAGTAGACATTGAAGATGGTCGATCCGTCAGCCGCGATCGCAGGCCTTGCCGGATCGTTCGAATCTTTTGGTGTACGCTCCGTATTCAGTTCATATCCATCGACGGGTTCACCATACGGTTCATGATAGATAAGCTGCTCATCAAATTGGGCCTTGGCTCCGGTCGTTCCCTTGAGAACTTCCTGGGCAATCATCTTATAGTCCCATGTACCGTCACCAACGCCGCCGCCGGGTTCCTTCTGATATTCCAGCCAGTAACGGACCGTATATTCCGTATCTGTCGCAGGCTTATAGCCGGCATAGAGCGTCATCGGCTGTGTCACATCCGCATGAAAGTCATACGGCGTTGTCAGATCCTGATCGGTGTACCACTGATCAAAGACATAACCTTCCTTGACCGGATCCGGATCCGGCTTCGCTGCTTTTCTGTTTTCATTCGTTGCATTTTTGGCGATGAACTGACGCGCAATAGAAGAGTCGCTGTTGGTTTCAAAGCTGATCCAGTATCCTTCTTTTAAAATCGGATAGAGGTTCACCGACGTTTTTCCAACATGATATTCGCCCGAAACACCTTTGGTACCATTCTTTTCTGTGCTCCAGCCATCCTGGCACTGCGTCAGGGGCTGCACCTGAATGAGCGGCGCATCTGGTTCAATTTTCACTGTTGAATCCGGTGCAACTGCCTGACTCTCGATCAGATTGTCATACTGATCGTAGTAATAAAGATAGATGCTGTCCTGAAATTGGGCATGAAGCCGGATTACGGCATCGTTCTGTGAAACATTGTCAATTGTTCCAAAGTCA
Organism: Galactobacillus timonensis; assembly: GCF_900240265.1. NCBI lineage: Bacteria > Bacillati > Bacillota > Erysipelotrichia > Erysipelotrichales > Erysipelotrichaceae > Galactobacillus > Galactobacillus timonensis. Next base: position 788,086 of record NZ_LT964739.1, on the reverse strand, counting down.
TGGAACAGATTTCCGGAAACATCCGCCCAGCCAAGGAACGCTGCCGTATCGCCATGGGAAGGAGCCTCCGGCTCCAGCAGCGTGTCACCTTTCTTAACGGTCTGCGACGATATCAGTGTTTCGCCATCATAGAATTCATAGGTTTCGAAAGGAATATCGTCCGTTCCGACGATGGCATAGATGGAGAAGCTGTCGGCAGAAAACTGTGCCGAACTGTCTGTGACCTGCTGAACCGAATTCACCGCCTCTGCCGATCCGTCTTCTTTAATGTGGACAACTTCATAATTATCTCCGGCAACGTATGCAGCTGTCTGCAGCGTAACCTGCACATTTCTGCCATCGGCGGGTTCCACTTCATTGCCACTGCCATCATGGAAGGTAATGTCGACAGCGGCCGCATCGATAACGTCTTTCCCTAACAGATCCGCTGCGGCAGCCGCAGCCTCCTCTTCAGATACGGTTGTTACTGTTACGGTAGTGCCGGCGGGGAAAGTGCCTTCATCCGCATGAATGATTGCTGTTACACCATTATCTGCCGTGACCGATGCGTCAATGGAAGGCATCGGATCCGTTTCCATCGTCGGTTCTACTGCCTCTGCCGATGGTGCCGGCGCAGGTGTTTCTGAGGGAGCTGCCGTCATCTGCGATGCTGCGGTACTTTCCGCTTCTGCAGTGACCTCTGGCTGTGGTGCAGTGGTCGCTGCCGCTGTACTTTCGGGTGCAGGCGTTATCGTCGGCTGCGGTGCCGGTGTATCTTCACTGGCGTCAACCGTGGGAACAGCTTCACTGTCTTTATCTGGCTCCGTACTTTGTTCGTCGCCGGTGTCCTGGCTGCCGTCATCGGGCTGCGTAACTGTTTCCGTGTCGCTGACTGTATCGCCGTCTTCCGCATGGACAGAAACCGGCGCATACGTCAGTGCCAGGACGCCGCATAACAGAATCCGCATAATGAAAAGAGAATGATCAAAATGATGTGAATGATTGTTGCGACTCATGTTTGCCCCTCCTGCAGGCATGAAACAATCTGAAACACGCATCGTTTTCATGTCTGCTTATAGCAGCTGTTGTTTGGATGCAGTTGTTGTGTGCAGGTGTTATAGCACCACTATGAGTTGTATAAAATATTTTCAAGCCTGGTTTTACCCAAATAGCACATTTTGTGTATTCTTTCACATAATTGCAGAAAGAAAAGGACTGCGGCACGTTCTCTGCTGCAGTCCGGTTCATTCGTATTTGTTAATTCGCCTTGTAGGTAACCCAGGAACCATTATCGGCGATCCACTGGTTATTGCCGATCTGGTACCACGTATAGCCGCCGGACGTTGTCGATGAGTAGACATCATAGGTCTGCCCGCTGGTTGCGGTTCCGACAACCGATCCTCCGGTAGAGGCAGAGGAGCGGATGTTGAGGCCGCTGACATTGACCGTGGCGCGACCGATGGCGCTGCCCGTTGTCGTTGTGCTTGCAGTTGCTGTGGCAGTTGCGGTTGCGGCAGGTGAAGCGGTTGCCGTCGTTTCGCTGGAAGACGAAGCTGTCGCACTGGCATCTGCAGATGCGTCAGGTGTTGCGGTCGCTTCAACGGTCGGCGTTGTTTCAATGGTAGCCGTCGGCGTTGCGGAAGGTGTCGCCGTTTCCTGTACATCAGCCGATGGCAGGAACGGAATCTTTCCAAACGTGCCGTTATAGGCCTTTGGAACAAAGATATACAGAACCAGGGCAAGAGCTACGACGGCAAGGATGCCGATCAGTACGCCAAGCAGCCATCCCGGTATTCCACCACCCTCTTCGTAGTCTTCATCATCGTCGTCTTCATCTTCTTCGACGACCTTCTTTCTGCGTGCGGAGCGGCGGGGTTTTTCTTCTTCCTCTTCTTCGTCCTCGTCATCTTCGTCATCGTCCTGTTTCTTATGGCGATGGAAGAGGCCTCTGGGCTTCTCGTCCTCATCCTCTTCGTCATCTTCATCCTCTTCTTCGACGACTTTCTTCTTCTTTGAGCCAAAGAGGCGGCGCGGCTTTTCTTCCTCTTCTTCCTCGTCGTCCTCATCTTCTTCCGTTACCGTGGGACGGGAGACTTTGGCAGGCTTAACAGGCTCGGGCTGTTCTTCGACCGGTTGCTGCGGCTGCGGAGCAGAGATCTTGACGGGGGAATCGGGGCTCGAAGGAGACGATCCGAAGGGTCCGAACGACAGGTCGTCATCCGTTCCCGAAAGAATATCGGAAATCGACTGTTCCGAAGCCACCATATATTTCTGAATTTCCTTGGTCACATAGCCATCAAGGAAGGAATTGAAATCTCCGCCCTGCGGCAGATTGGAAATGTGGGCAAAGGCGCTGGAGAAGGAATGGATCTCTGCATTCTTTTGATCCTCTTCCGGTACACCTGCGCTGCGGATCTTATCCTTCACCTGGTGATGATATGCTTTGACAAGCGACGTAATCGCGGCACTGTTGCCGCCGCGTGCCTGTTCAACCAGCTGATTTAACTCTTCACGTTCCATAGTGTCTCCTTTTGTGAAACTGAAACAGCTTCCTGCTTATTTTACTACCCAATCCACTGAGGATGGGTATCGATGAGTCCATATATCTCGTCAAGATGCGTAATAACTGCGTCAGGACCGGCATTGACGATGGCCGAACGCTTGCCTTCATTGGTCACGATACCGATGGTGAAGGCACCGGCAGCCCTGCCTGCCAGCACGTCCATAGCGCTGTCGCCGGTATAGACGCATCTCTCTGTGCCAAGCGTCGCCATTGCCTTACGTATGCCTTCGGGATCTGGCTTCTCCTTCTCTACATCATCGCGTCCGATCAGTATGGAGAAACAGTCTCCCATGCCCTGTTCCTTCAGGATCTCGACCAGGCTTTGATGGAGCCGTGTCGTAAAGATGCCGGTAGGTACGTTATGTTTCTGCAGATATGACAGTAATTCCTTCGCGCCGTCGAATGGATGGATGAGGCGGCGCGCCTGTGTCTTCTGGTATTCGATGTATTCGGGAATCAGTTTATTTGCATCTTCGTCGGGGAAGAGCTTCGGTATTTCGGTCTGCAGCGATGGTCCGAGCACTTCAACCTGAAGCTGCGGCGTAAATTCATCAACGGTGCGATAGGTTTCGAAGAGGTGGCGGAAGCTTGCGAGAATGGCAGGTTCCGTGTTCATCACCGTACCGTCAAAGTCGAAGAGGAACAGGGTCTTCATTGAGCATTCTCCTTTTTCTCTTCTTCCTGTTCCTGATCCTCTCTGATCAGCGTATTGCGCAGGCGCTGCTTGAACATGGCCGAGGAATGGTAGCCTTCCTCTTCGAGCAGGAAGTTCATGACAGCCGCTTCAATGACGGATGACGTGGAACGGCCCGGGGAAACGGGCAGCTCCAAGGTCGGAACCTGGACATCGAGGATGTTGGTGAACTGGCGCTCTTCGTCGCCGATGCGCATGTATTCCTTCTTGGGATCAAACGGCGTCAAATGGATGCGCAGATCAATGTTGGCGCGGGCCGAGAGGCAGTTGGCGCCATACATGCGTTCAACATCGACGATGCCGATGCCGCGGATCTCCATCATCCCCTTGAGAATATCCGGCGCATGACCGACGAGGACGTTATGAATCTTCTGCACATCGACGCGATCGTCAGCAACCAGTACCTGCCCGTCGCGGATCAGTTCGAGGGCGGCTTCCGATTTGCCCATGCCCGATTCGCCCGTAATCAGGATGCCTTTGCCATACACCAGCAGAAGTTCGCCGGAGATGCTTTGTTCCTGGGCGAGATGCTCATCGAGGTAGGTGATCAGATCGACCATCACCTGATACGTCACAACCGGTGTCGTAAAGATGGGGAAGTTGCGCTCCCGTCCAACTTCGGCAAGGACGGGCGGAACCTCGTTGCCATGCGTCACGATGATCATCGGCGTCAGACCGTCGGTAATGGACTGATAGCGTTTGCGCTGCTCCTCTTCGCTGAGATCCTGGATATAGTTGTATTCCTTCTGTCCGAAGATAACGATACGCCGCGGCTCCGTCGGCTTATAGTAGCCTGACAGCTCAAAGCCCGGGCGGTTCAGATCCGGAATCACGACCCAGCGATTGAGCGACGCCGCATCTCCGGTCACCTGCTTCAGATGCATGAATTCGACGATATCACCGATCATGACGCGCTTTGTATATTCCGTATTGTCTGCCATGGCTTTATCCTCTTTGTTTGCGGCCCCATTATACCCGATGAGTCCGCTTCAAAAAAGAACCTCCCATGCCTGCAATCCTTAAGAGCACATTAAGACACGAAAAAACAGCCCCGAAGGGCTGTTACAAACCGTTTGTTTCTGTTCCGTTTTTAGCGGATGCTTACTCAGCTGCAGAAGCCTGTGCCTGCGTCGCCGCATCAATCTGATCCAGCAGCTTCGCATAGGAGTTCTCCACATCCTCAACTGTGTAGAGATTGCGGCTGCCCGGTGCAACGCACTTCACTTCCCGCGACGAATACAGGTAGACCGTCGTCCCCGCTGCCACCTGAATGGAATAAACCAGGTTCTCTTCCGACGGTTCATCTTCCTGCGGATTCAGCGAGATCTTGCTGAAAACATCCTGTGCCGCCGTAATGATATCCGTACCGATGGCCGCATCCGCATCCGCCGGCGACTGCCAGTCCGTCATCGAATGCGTCGACTTCGACGGATCCACATAGGAGAACTTCACCGACGAGGCATCTGCCGACTCCAGTGCTGCCACTGCAGGATCCGCAGCGGCTGTTGCCGCCGAACTTGCGGCAGAAGAGCTCGTCGAAGAAGACGTGCTGCCGCAGGCTGCCAGCAGAATGACTCCTGCCGCCAGCAAGGCTTTTGTTACTTTGTTCATGCTATTTTTTTCCTCCCCAGATACTTTTATTACTGCACACTCACCGCAACCGAATAATCGCCGACGGCTCCCTCCAGAAGGCCGCTGACGATTTCTTTCGCATGCGAATCTGCATTCGACTTCAGACTGTTCATCAGATCCGTATGTTTCGTCACATCGTCATTCGCCATCTGAATGGCATCCGTCACATCTGTTTTATCGGTCCAGTTAAAGAGCGCACGCTTCTCATCGTAAAAGGCGATCGTACTTTCGTCAACATTCACATCGAGAATCTCTGAAGCCGGAAGAACGACATTGACCGTCTTTGCCGCATCATCCACCGTGATCTTTGCCTGGGAAAGATCCTTGATTCCCGCTGTCACAACGGCGGTATAGGTCATCGAAAAACCTTTCTGCGTAATGAAGGGGATGCTTCCCTCCTTTACCGTCACAAGACCCGAATAATACAACTTCTGCGTCGTCAGCTCCGCCGCATCTTCCATCTTCGAAGACACAAAAGCTATGTCCACGGTCGGCTTTGGATTCAGCCAGTTATTGATCGCCGTCCTGCCCGCAAAGAGAACGCCGGCAAGAATCAGTGCCCCGCACAGAAATCCTGTCCAAAACTTTTTCATTTCGTTTCGTGCTCCTTAGCCCATTCAAGAGCTTTCTTCAGATACTTTCCGGTCCATGAATCAGGGTTTTCCGCCACTTCCTCCGGCGTACCCTGGGCAACGATCGTACCGCCGCCGTCACCGCCTTCCGGACCAAGGTCAATGATCCAGTCCGCACACTTGATCACATCAAGGTTATGTTCAATGACAAGTACCGTATTACCGCTGTCAACGATCCGCTGCAGAATCGCAATCAGACGGTTCACATCGTCCGTATGCAGACCCGTCGTCGGCTCATCGAGGACATATACCGTCTTGCCGGTCGCCTTCTTTTGCAGCTCGCTGGCCAACTTCACGCGCTGCGCCTCACCGCCCGAAAGCGTCGTCGAAGACTGGCCAACCTTCAGATAGCCCAGACCGACATCAACCAGCGTCTGCAGCTTGTTCTTGATCTTGGGATGATTCTCGAACAGCTTCAGCGCCTCCTCGATCGACATATCCAGCACATCGAAGATGTTCTTGCCCTTGAAAGTCACCTGCAGCGTCTCTTCGTTATAACGCTTGCCATGGCACACTTCACAGGGCACATAGACATCCGGCAGAAAGTTCATCGAAATGACCTTCACACCATCGCCCTGGCACGCTTCGCAGCGCCCGCCCTTCGTATTGAAGGAGAAGCGGCCCTTGTCATAGCCGCGCAGCTTCGCCTCTGGCGTCTCCGCAAACACGGCACGAATGTCATCAAACACACCGGTATAGGTCGCCGGATTGGAACGCGGCGTACGGCCGATCGGCGACTGATCAATCTGCACAATCTTGTCAACGTTCTTAAGACCCGTAATCTTGTCGAATTTGCCCGGACGCACCCGCTTCATCAGACCGATGTTCTTCTGCACCGCCTTCGTAAAGATTTCATTGACCAGCGTCGACTTGCCCGATCCCGAGACACCCGTCACCAGAACAAGCTCACCCAGCGGAAACTTCACATCAATATGCTTCAGGTTATGTTCCGAGGCGCCAAAGATCTCCACAAACTTCCCATTACCCTTGCGCCTCAGCTTCGGCACCGGGATCATCTTTCTTCCCGAAAGATAATCACCGGTGATGGAGTGATCACACTTCAACAGATCCTGCGGCGTACCGTTGAACATCACCTGACCGCCATGAATACCGGCACCGGGACCAATGTCAACGATCCAGTCACTTGCCAGCATCGTCTCTTCATCGTGCTCAACAATGATCAAAGAGTTGCCTAGATCCCGCATCTCCTTCAGCGTATGAATCAGCTTCGCATTGTCACGCTGATGAAGACCGATGGATGGCTCATCAAGCACATAGAGAACACCCGACAGCTTCGAACCGATCTGCGTCGCAAGACGGATCCGCTGCGCCTCGCCCCCCGACAATGTACCGGCCAGACGGTCAAGCGTCAGATATTCCAGACCCACATCCTTGAGAAACTGGAGGCGGCTGCGGATCTCCTTGATCACCATCTCCGCAATCTTCGTCTTCTCTTCCGACAGCTTCAGACCATCGAGCCATGTCAACGCCTGCGTCACGCTCATGGCCGTAAACTGCATGATGTTCTTGTCTCCGACACGGACACTGAGCGCCTGCTCATTGAGACGCTGCCCGTGGCACTTGGGACACGGACTCTCAACCATGAACGAATGGTACCAGTCCCGGAACATCGGCGACGTACTCTGGGCATAGCGCCGCTCAATCAGATCCTGAATGCCTTCAATATAATCAAAACGCTTATATTCATTTCCGCTCGACGTCGTGATCGTATAGCGCACCGGCTTGTCCGAACCGTGCAGAATGATCTGCATCTGTTTTTTGGTCAGCTTCTTGATCGGCTGATCCAGCGGAATCTTGTAGGCATTGCACAGAATCTCGAACGTCTGCCACTCGATGACGTCCGTATTGACCATGTTCTTGAAGTAGCGGATACCGCCCTGGTTGATGCTCAGGGAATCATCCGGAATCAGAAGGCTCAGATCCACCTCCTCCGTAAAGCCGAGGCCGTGGCACACATCGCACGCACCCAGCGGCGCATTGAACGAGAAAAGACGTGGTTCCAGATTCGGCACACTGAAGCCGCAGATCTTGCACGCATAGGTGCTTGAATAGAGATTCTCCTCATCATTGGCCAGCACAATCACCTTGCCGTCCGTCAGCTTCAGCGCCGTCTCCATCGAGTCACTCAGACGCGACCTCACATCTTCCTTCTTCACGATGCGGTCCACGACGACATCAATGTTGTGGCGTTTGTTCTTGTCGAGCTCGATGTCATCTTCGAGCATCTTCATTTCACCATCGACACGGACACGGACATAGCCTTCCTTGATCAGCGACTGGAAACGGTCCTTGAAGGCACCCTTACGATCATGAATGATCGGCGCCATGATGGTCAGCTTCGTCCCCTCCGGATACTTCCAGACCGCGTTGACCATCTCCGTAATCGTCTGCCCCTGAATCGGGATGTTGTGATTCGGGCAGTACGGCGTACCGCAGCGCGCATACAGAAGACGCAGATAATCATAGATCTCCGTCACCGTACCGACGGTGGAACGGGGGTTGTTGGACGTCGTCTTCTGATCAATCGAAATGGCCGGCGAAAGGCCGGTGATCGACTCCACATCCGGCTTGTCAACGCCGCCAAGAAACTGCCGCGCATATGCAGAAAGCGACTCAACGTAGCGCCGCTGTCCTTCGGCATAAATGGTATCGAAGGCAAGCGACGTCTTGCCCGAGCCGGACAGTCCCGTCATGACTACCATCTTGTTCCGGGGAATATTCAGGGAAATATTCTTCAGATTGTTTTCCTTCGCTCCCCGGATTTCAATCCATTTCTGTTCCATTACTTCTCCTTCTTCGCCTCTTCACAAAGATCCGCCAGCATTGTCCATGCTTCGCGGGGCGAAAGATCATCGGCATTCACGCTCTTCAGCTGCTTCACGATGTTTTCCGCAACCGGATCCTCTTTGGCCATTTCGACCAGCTGATACGACTGCTGCACCACACGCTTCTTCGATTCCAGCTGCTTCTGAATATCGCGGGCCCGGTTGATGACCGCATCCGGAAGACCGGCCAGCCGCGCCACGTTGACACCATAGGAACGGTCCGCACTGCCATCCTTCACCTTGTAAAGGAAGGTCACCTTCTCATTGTCCTCATGGACAACGACGTGCACGTTCCTGACACAGCCGATCGAATCGGCCAGCGTCGTCAGCTCGTGGTAATGCGTCGAAAACAGCGTCTTGGCATGAATGCATGAAGCGATGTATTCAATCATCGCCTGCGCCAGAGCCATACCGTCATAGGTCGAAGTGCCCCGCCCGATCTCATCGAACAGAATCAGGGAACGGTCCGTCGCCTCCTGCAGCGCACGATTGGCTTCCGTCATCTCGACCATGAAGGTTGACTGCCCCGACAGGATATCATCACTTGCCCCGATACGGGTAAAGATCTGATCAAAGACCGGCATCTGACACCGCTTCGCCGGAACGTAGCACCCCATCTGGGCCATGATCACAATGATCGCCGTCTGCCGCATATACGTACTTTTTCCGCCCATGTTGGGACCCGTAATCAGAAGGATCGAATGGTCTTTGTCCATCGACAGAGAATTGCTCACATAGCGCGGATCCTTCATGCGCTGATCCAGGATCGGATGTTTTCCACCCTCGATCTCCAGCGCATCATCGGTAAATTCCGGGCGCACGTATCCATATTTTGAACTTGTCTCCGACAGGGCGCAGATCGCATCGATCTCCGCCAGGGCAAGTGCAATCTTCTGAAGCTGCACCAGGTGATCTTTGCAGGCATCGAGCAGCTGCTGAAACAGCTGTTTCTCAATGCGGATCGCTGTCTCTTCGGCATGAAGGATCTGATCCTCCTTCTCCTTGAGTTCCGAAGATACGAAGCGCTCATTGTTCACCAGCGTCTGCTTGCGTACCCAGCCCCAGGAATCCTGTACCAGAGAAAGCTGCCCCTTCGATACTTCAATGAAATAGCCGAACACCTTGTTATAGCCGATCTTCAGGTTCTTGATGCCCGTCTCTTCCCGGTACTTTGCCTCAAGAGCCGAAATGAAGTCGCGGCCATGGCGCTGAATGTCGCGTGCCTCGTCAAGTTCCGCATTGTACCCGTCGCGGAAAACACCGCCATCACTGATCAGTGCCGGTGGCGTATCCACAAAAGCTCCATTGAGCTTCGCATTTAGATCCGCAAGCGGATCCAGATTCTTATATTCGATGAACGATTCATCATTGATGCAGGACAGGATTGCCGGCACCTGATCCAGCGTCTTTCCCAGCCTCAATAGATCCTGGGGGTTGGCCGAATTCATCGCCACCCGCCCGATCAGACGCTGCAGATCATACACACCGCCAAGCGCATCACGAAGCTTCGTACGCGCCATGAAGTTCTTTTTCAGATATTCGAGGCGGTTCTGCCGCTCTGTAATTTCATCGATCTTAACCAGCGGATGCTCGATCCACTTCTTTAATAAACGGGAACCCATCGCACTGCGGCACACATCAAGAAACGACCACAGCGTTTCCGCATTGCCTTCCCGGTGCAGCGGCTCTACCAGCTCCAGATTGAGCATCGTACTGTAATCCATCCGCAGCACCTCATCCGCACTTTCCACATGGCATGGAGAAAGGTGGCCGATCATGTGCTTCTGCGTCTCTTCCAGATAACCGAGCATCCGTCCGCAGGCACGGCGGTCATAGTCCTTCGTAATCTTTTCAAACAGCGGCTCATACGCAGGCTTAATGTCTTCCGCATCATCGTAGGAGATGACAATCCGCATCTCCCTGAGCATCTTGATGAGCTTCTCGTCACTGTCCTTGCGGATGACGGCTTCACGCACATTGTTGCTCAAAAGAGCCTGGGCCAGACGGGCAAGACCGTGCTCCACATGGAGAACGAAGTTTTCACCCGTCGACGCTTCGCACAGCGCCAGCGAATAGCCGTAGCCGTAGTCTTCCACTGCCGCCAGATACACAGATGACTTTTCGTCGCTGATCTCGTCCATGACGGTGCCCGGCGTAATGACGCGGATCACATCCCGCTCCACCAGACCGACCGCCTCTTTGGGATCCTGCATCTGTTCGCAGATCGCGATCTTATAGCCGCGCTGCACAAGACGCTGAATATAGCTGTTAACGGCATGGAACGGGACGCCGCACATCGGCACCCGGTCCGGCACGCCGGCGTTCTTTCCGGTCAGCACCAGATCCAGCTCACGGCTCACGGTCCTGGCATCGTCAAAGAACATCTCATAAAAGTCCCCGATGCGATAGAAGAGAAGGGCATCAGGGTATTGTTTCTTGACCGAAAGATAGTGCTCCATCATCGGCGAATATTTAGGCTCACTCATGCGGTATTTTCCTCGCTCAAAAGCAGGAACATTATAGCAGGATCAGCTATTGGACCACGTCCGCACCCGATTCTGTTTTCAGGATCCCTGGAAAAAGCCTGCGACAGATTAATGCACAGATGACGGCCGCCGAAAAATCCGCCACCGACTCAGCGAGATACACGCCGTTATAGGCCGGCGAAATGAAATGAGGAAGAAAATAGGCAAGCGGAACGAGCAGGAACACCTTTCTCAGAAAGGCAATGAACAGCGACACCTTCGGCTGGTTCAGCGCCACCAGCATATTCTGACAAGCCCGTTGGAGACCGAAGATGCAGAAGCCGCTCATGAATAGCGGCATCGCCTTCCTGACTGCTTCAATCAACGCCGGATCGTCGCTGAACAGTCCCGCTTCCATCCCCGGGAAGAACACCATCCAGATGACCATGGCGAGATTGAAGAGAAACGACACTATGAGCATGATCCGAAACGCCTCCCACACTCTCTTCGTACTGCCGTTGCCGTAGTTATAGCTGATTACCGGGATACATCCCTGTCCAAATCCCTGCAACGGGATACTGATGAACTGCATCCCCGACTGCATGATCGTAAGCGCACTGACAGCGATATCGCCGCCATAGCGCGAAAGCTGACCATTGAGCACGAATCCGATCAGAGCCTCGGTGCTGCCCATGACAAAGGGCGAAATGCCCAGTGCCGTCATGGCCCTGATGACGGCCCCGTCCAAATGCATGTGTCTCAGATCCAGGCGGACAGGCACATCCTTTCTGCTCAGAAAGTGCAGGACATAGAAAGCGCTGACGGCCTGGCTGATCACGGTCGCAGCCGCAGCACCGGCAATGCCCATGTTGAAGGTAAACATCAGGATCGGATCCAGCACAATATTGATTGCAGCGCCGAAAACGACCGTAAGCATCGCGGTACGCGGATAGCCCTGCGACGAAATAAACGGATTGAGGCCAAGCGAAATCATGACAAAAAATGTACCGATGAGATAAATCTGAAGATACTGCCGCGCATAGGGCAGTGTCTCAGCACTTGCCCCGCACGCCTTCAAAAACGGATCCATGGTTCCGTAAAACACCAGCATCAGGGCAGCCGAAAACAATGCCAGCAGGAAGATGCCGTTATTGAGATAGGCCTGTGCTTCTTCCTTCTTTCCCTTTCCAAGCGCAATGGAACACAACGGTGCCCCGCCGCCCCCGGGAATATTGGCAAAGGAAGAAACGAGAATGATGATCGTATTGCACAGTCCCGCTCCGGCAAGGGCAGTCGTACCGACCTGGGGCAGGTGGCCGATATAGATGCGATCAACGATGCTGTAAAGGAGGTTGACGATCTGGGCCGCAACCATGGGCATTGCCATGCGAAACAGAAGCGGCCCCATTTTCTCCGTCCCGAATCCTTCGTAATTCACCGCCCGCTGCGGTGTCTGATTTTTATCTTTTCCGTTGTGCATACGGTCACATCGTAACACCGGCATCTCCTGCCTGTGAGAAGATCAGCTGATGATCCACCTTGCATGGGAACCGGTATGGACGTCACGGGTAACGACGAGCTGATCCTCGATCTGCTGCTGAAGTTCCGAAACATGGGAAATGATGCCGATGAGCTTGGAGCCGCCGGCCATCTTCTTGAGGACGTCGATCGCATTGTCGCGGGAATGGTCGTCAAGGGAGCCGAAGCCTTCATCGATGAACATCATGTCCAAATGAATACTGCCGGAGGTGGCCTGAATCTGATCCGCCATGCCCAGGGCAAGAGAAAGAGCGGCCATGAATGTCTCGCCGCCGGACAGTGTTTCGACGCGTCGGGTTTCGGAGGTGGCATAGGAATACACCATGAGGTCGAGCCCCTGGTTCGTACGCCCTTCGCCGGCGTGCTCGTCGTCGATCATGCGCAGTTCAAATTCGTTGGAGCTCATCTGGCGGAAGCGCTGGTTTGCCGCATTGAGAATCGACTGCAGATACTGGCGCTGCACAAAGGTTTCGATATCCATATGGGCACCCGACTGATTGCCGGACAGGCGGCGGTAAAGGCCGTCTATCTCCGCAAACTGACGGGCCAGATCAATGTGCTGTGCCATCTTCGGCGACAGTGCCTCATAAATCCTTTCATCCACCATGCACATCTGCTGGCACCGGCTGTAGGCGGTATCGGCGGATTTCAGCTGTTCTTCTGCCGCAGCCATTGTGTTCTGCAATATTCCGACATCCGGCTTTTCCCTGCCGGCAATCGTTTCGACGGCAGTCGCCTTCATGCCTTCATACTTGCCTCTTTGGCTCTGGTACTGTTCTATCGCTTCCTGCAGGGTGCGTACCTCATTTTTCCTGTGCTGCTCGACAACGGACTTCCACTTCGCTTCGTCCATTGCCTTATCGCGGCAGGCAGCTTCATAGGCTTCTTTTCTTGTGCCGGTGGTCTGACGCTGGGCAGGCAGTTGAACGTCACGCAGTTGTACAATCGTCGCCTGGCACTGATCGGCCTGTGTCCTGGCACTGCTTAGATCCTGTTCGGTGCGTTTGTCATCGTGCTCCGCAGCCTGAAGGATGCTTAAAGATTCCGCCAGCTCCTGTTCGGCATCGGCCTTTGATGCGTAGGAGGTTTGATTCTGCAGACCTTTGCGTTTTTCGAGAGCGATGTTGGCAGCGACAGTTGCGGCGTTGAGCTGTTCAACCGCCTGCGCTGCTTCAGCTTCGAGTTTCTGCCGCTGTACGTCAGCCGTTGCCAGCTTTTTCTGTACATCTGCCAGCTGAGCCGTGTCGGCCCGCAGCTGCAGGCCACGCTCTTTGAGGATAATTTCGATCTTCTGCAACGTATCGTCCATGTGGACAGGATCGACAGGTACAGCGGGCATTCCGCCTTCTACCATGACGGAAATCAATTCATTGACCGCGTCCTTGAGGCGGTTTGTTCGAACTTCATGATCCTGTTTGAGGGAGGCTAATGTTGCGGCCTCCTTGCCGGCTGTCTCGGATGCCGCGGTCTGTACCTGATTGGCATCGGCCGCCTTTTTGGCAAGACGGTCAATGACCTCCCGGGTCAGGCTGGAATGTTCGATCGCAACCATGGCGGGACGGGGATGGGATGTGGATCCGCAGACGGGACACGGCTTACCCTCAACCAGTGTGCGGGCCAGAAAGCCGGCCTGTTCATGCAGGAAGATATCATTTTTCTCGTCATAGTCGGCCTTCGCTTTTGCGTAGGCCTCATTGGCGGAGTGGAATTCCAACTTTGCCTTCTGTACTTTGGCATTCTGTGCGGCAATACTGGATTCGATCGCCTTCAGATCCTGTTCGTTATTATTGAGCTGTTGATACAGCGAATATCTGGAGCGGCATTCTTCGAGTTTTACATCGGATCCCAGCAGTCTCTGCTGGTCGCTCTGCCATTGGCGGATGGTGGTTTCAAAGGCGGCCTGGGCATTTTTTGCGGCGTCGCAGTTTGTTCTGGCCGTGTTTAAAGCATCGGAAGTTTTGCGTACTTCCTGATCGGCGGCCGCAATGTTCTGAAACACTTCATAGGCCTTCTGGACACGTTCCTCCACCTTGGCATAGGCTGCCTGCTGGTCACGGTAGGCTTTCTGCGTCTGCTGGCGTTTGATGTTCAGTGACTCAACGCGGCGGCGGTAGGTGGGCAGAAGGTTCTGCTGCGCCTTCAGGGAGTTTTCAGTCGTCTCAAGTGTTCTGGCGGCGTCACAGTAACTGGCGTAGCTGCCTTCGATTTCGTAGGCATCATTGATGGCATCGATGAGACGGCGGTCCGCTTCGATGGATGCTTTCATGGAATCTAATTGCTGAAGCTGGTTGACAGCATTTTCGAGCTGGTTATAGGCCGATTGAAGAGAACGGGCAGCCTGATAGGCGTCGCGGGCAAGGTCGCGCTGCTGCGAAGCTCTGTTCCGGTTTTCGAGAAGTCCGGTCTCATCTTCTTTCAGATGCTGGATCAGCTGCTGCAGAAGGTCCATGAGGGCATTGATCTGATCGGGGTTCAGCGCTGCTGAGGAGGAGATGTCACTTACCAGCTGGAGGAGCGCATCTTTGTCGGGCTCATCGTCGGGGACCGTGATCTGCTGGATCTGGCTGACGCATTCGGCGCGAATCGTCTTCAGATCTTCGCGCTTTGCGTCGGCGCGGTTTTTGAGTTCGATGACGATTCTTGGATAAATATCGGTATGAAAGATGCTGCGGAAGATCTGCTTGCGGTTTTTCGAATCGGTGCGTACGAGGTCGACAAATTCGCCCTGGGCAATCATCGCCACCTGCATGAACTGATCCTTGTCGAGGCCGATGATTTCAATGATCTTCCGGTTGGCTTCCTTTTCAGGATAGTCGGAACCGTCAGGCATCGTGAGCGTCACCTTCTCGTTTTTCAGCTGTTCCGGTGATCCTTTGCGCTTCGAGGGCTCATAGTGGGCGGGGGAGCGGCGGACGATATAGGTCGCCGGTTTTCCGTTGAGATGTTCCTCGAAGGTCAGTTCGACATAGGGAAGGACGCTGTGATCGACGCACTGGCTCTGCAGCTCGATGCCGCGGGTCTTATTCCGGGCCGAGTCGGTCTGTCCATAGAGGGCGAAGGTGATGGCATTGAAGATCGTCGTCTTGCCGGCACCGGTTTCGCCGGCGATCAGAAACAGGTTCTGATTGACTTTGGTAAAGTCGATTTCGGTTCTGGCGCCATAGGATTCAAACGCCTGCATCACAAGCTTGAGCGGCTTCATTGATCTTCACCTTCTTCCTTTACTGCGTTGACGGCGCTTTCGAGAATCCTCTTTTCATCATCATTGAGATCGTTGAGAAACCGGAGACAGAATTCATAGGGCGAAAGCGACGAGGGATCGGATCCCGTAAACACAACATTATTGGTACGGATGTTGTTCCAGTTCAGTTTCAGGCAGCGGGGAAAGGCGTAGTCGATGCGGTCCTGCGTCTGACGATTGTTCGAGTCGTCGGTCAGGGTGATGTATGCGTAGTCGTCGGTTGCCTGGGCAAGCACTTCGTCGAGTGTTCCTTCAATCTTTCGGATGGCATGGAGCGGCGTCAAAGGAAGTACCGAGACGGAGACATTTCCCTTTTCGTTCATCGTCACTTCGATGACGCCCTTGTCCTGGCCAGCTTCGCTGACGGAGTAGGGCATCGGTGTTCCGCAGTAGCGGTAGAATTCGCTGCCGACGCGCATGGGCTTATGAATATGGCCAAGAGCCGCATAATCAAACTTCTGCAGGACGTCAGCGTTGATTACATCGATATTGCCGACGGTGAGTACTTCGGAATCCATGCGCTCGACGCTGGCGGGGTCGGCTCCGGAAGGCAGATAGAACTGGTGGCTGACAAGGATGTTGCGCTCGGACTCATTGATATTTTCACGGGCAGCCAGGCGGTGAACCGCCTCGTTGTAGGACAGGGGCGAATCATCATCTTCGCTGCTGGTAATGGCTTTGATCATCGATGGTTTTACAAACGGTAGAAGGTAGAAGTTGACGGGGCCGTAGCTGTCGTTAAGGGTGATCTTTTCGATGTGCTCTTCCGGCTTCGTCGGGGGCAAGCCGATCATGTGGACGTGCTGGCGCTGAAGGATGGAGCGAAAGACGTTGACGCGGGGGCCGGAGTCGTGGTTGCCGGAAATCATCATGATTTCCGCATGCGGTGCAGCTTCATTCAGAGCGGATACGAAGCTGTCAAAAAGCTCGACCGCCTCTGCGGAAGGGACGGCTTTATCATAGATGTCGCCGGCGATGAGGATGGCATCGGGCTGCTCTTTGCAGGCATAGGCTGTGATCTGATCGAAGACATATTTCTGATCTTCACTCAGATCGTAATTGATAAGCTTTAGTCCGATATGGAGATCGGATAAATGAAAAAACTTCATACTGTCCCTCCCAGTCCAGGATAATCAAAGCTGAAAAAGGACCTGAGCCCAGGTCCTTAGTGATTATTCATCAGGAACGTTTCCTCGACCGATGGTACACCGATCTGGGCCAGATCCAGGGCGAAGAATGTATCCTGGACATGTTCCTCATAGATGACGCCGTCTTCGAGTTTTTCGTCGGAGACTTTTTCGACGTCAGCGATGGATCCGGCAAGATCGATGCAGTTATTGAAGTTGCCGTTGGATGCGTAGCCGTTGGTGGATCCGAAATAGTTCATGGCTATATCCGTATCGATCACAAACTCGATGACGCTCGAGTCGCTGGTCATGGAGCAGCCGTTGACGGCACCGCCCTTGGAGTCAACTTTCACGATCGGAAGAATGACTCCGCTGTCCAGAATAAAGTAATATTCGGAACCGATGTCTCCGAAGCTGGAGCCGAGCGCCGCACCGATGAAGCCGTCTTCGTTGTAGAGAAGACCGGTTTTGGAATCGATGGTCATATGTTCGTGAATGTATTTGTACTGATTGGAATCAGGATGTGTAATCAGCGCATAGCTCTCATAGGTCTTCGTTGAAGAAGAGGAGCAGGCGCCGATCGATTGTGACAAGTATTGACGCTGATAATTATGGAGCGTTGAAAGATCCAGATCGTTGCCGGTGCGCATCGTTGGATCATCGTCCGCATAGGTAAAGCCGCTGCCGAACAATACAGCTGCACATACGCCTAAGACTGTCACAATGTTCCTTGATTTGCGGTGATTCATACGTTCCCGATTATAGCAGGCGGCTGATTATGGGGCAACCGGCGAAGAGTTGTCGATCATAGTCGACAGAAATGCCAGTACTTTGTCGATTATGTTCGACAACACACCGCTTTGCTTCAACCGTATTGCCAACTTATCAATTAATTTACTGATAAATACATCATTTTTTATATTGATGTGAAATTCTACCGTTGTGAAAGGAGCTGGTTTTATGTCATCCGTACTTAATGCTATCGATAATATTGTTTCGATCTCCCAGTTCAATCGGGGGCTTGCAGGGAAAATCTTTAGCGACGTAAAAAAAACACGGTCCCAAAGTTGTAATCAAGAATAATTCAGCCGAGGCAGTGATTGTTTCACCTGCTGAATATGTAGAAATCCAGGATGAGCTTAACGATTACCGTCTCCTTACGTTGGCTGTTGAGCGAATGGCGAACTACAATCCGAACACGCTGATCAGCCAGAAGGATATGGCTAAACGCATGAATATTACTGCCCAGGATCTTGATTCCTTTGATGAGGCTGAATTTGAATGAGTTGGAGCGTTTTCTATCTTCCCGAAACTGAAAAGGATTTTCAACAGCTTTCAAGGCAGCAGATCCTTCGTGTAATGAAAGCGATCGAAAAGGTATGTCAGAATCCCCTTCCGCAAAGCGAAGGCGGTTACGGCAAGCCTCTCGGCCATAAGCGTGGTATTAACCTTACCGGTTTGTTTAAGATCAAGCTGAAAAATGATGGAATCCGTGTGGTTTACAGCCTTATCCGAACAGAATCTCAAATGCTTATGGTAGTTATTGAGCTTCATGAAGACGAAGAAGTCTATGAAATTGCGCAAAAGAGAGCTCAAAAGCACAGGCTCTAAGTACCACCTGCCGAAACCGGAAGGAATCGGCAGGTTTTTCATAACTTCGCCAGGCGACGCTTTGGTATGAAAACAGTCGGCGTCGAATGGCTCTGCGCAAATTCATCACCCTCCTTCGCCTGAGGTTTCAATATATAGGTGCCCCGGCCGCATCGCTCAATGATGTTCTCGTTACACGGGAGTTTGACAGTTCCAAAAAATGATTGATTTCAAATCAGCGCTTAACGGCGCTCTTTTTTTGACTTTTTTGTGTCAAAATTTGTGTTTTTATATATCGTTACACATCGTATTATGATATAATTGTTTAGGAGCTATCTATGAGAGTTGCTGTACTGAATGCCAATACCCCTTCCGAAACCGTTTATATCCAGAAGGATTTCTACCTCGGTGATGTCCGTGGCAGAAAAGCCGGTTCGAATCCCAACGGTAAAAAGAGAACCACCAAAACTGTCGCCAAACTTGGGAAAATGTCTGAGCTTATGGCACAGATGAATCTGTCCAGAGATGAAGTCATTGCCTGGGCAAAAGATAAAGCAAAAAAGATGACGGAGGAAGAAAAAGCGGAGAACGAAAAGATCTCCGTAGATTATCATCCTGATCTCCGCATTGAAAAAGGTGCGGACCGTCTCTTTGGCTCTGGCTATCTTTTCCTGCAGACTCTTTACTATTCACTGCGTCTGGATAACACCTGCCGCACGATCCGGAATCGTCACAAGTTTCAATACGATCTGAATGCAATCCTTTCGGATCTGATATATGCGCGCATACTCCAGCCGTGCAGTAAACAGGCTTCCTACAAGTATTGCCAATCACTTCTTGAAGCTCCGAAATATGAGCCTCATGATGTTTATCGCGCTCTCTCCGTGCTGGCTGAAGAGATGGATTACATCATGGCGGATGTCTATAAATCCAGTAACTTTGTCGTTCATCGAAACAAGCACATTCTTTACTACGACTGCACTAACTTCTTCTTTGAAATCGAAGAGGGTGACAGTTTCAGAGAATACGGTAAGGGGAAAGAAAACAGGCCGAATCCGATTGTTCAGATGGGCCTGTTGATGGACGCTGACGGCATTCCGATGGCAATGTCAATCTTTAATGGTTCAGCCAATGAACAGCCTTCTTTACAGCCTTTAGAACAAAAGATTATCCGCAGCTGCAATTTCGATAAGTTCGTCATCTGCACCGATGGAGGGCTTGGCAGCGAAGCCAACCGCCAGTTCAACGATATTCATGGCCGCGCCTTTATCGTCACTCAATCACTTAAAAAGCTGAAGAAAGACGAGCGGGAATCCGCCATGAACAGTCAAAACTGGAAACGCCTGTCGGACGGCGCAGATGTCCATAACATCGAAGACATCATTAACGATCCGGAATCTTATACAGGAGAGCTGTATTACAAAGAAGAACCCTATGGGACGAAAAAAGTTCCGGGTCAACTGATGATCGTCACCTATTCGCCTAAGTATGCCCTCTACCAGAAATCAATTCGTGACAAACAGGTTGAACGGGCGAAGAAAATGATTGAAGACGGCGTCAAGAAAAGAGGAAAGCGAAACCCAAATGATCCCGCAAGATTCATCCAAAAACAATCGGTCACCAAAGATGGTGAAGTTGCAAGCCAAACGATTCTGTCTCTGGATGAAGACAAGGTCGATGCCGAGGCGGTGTATGACGGTTTTTATGCCGTCTGCACCAACCTGGTTGACGATCCGGTAAAAGATATTCTTTCTGTCAGCGAAGGCAGATGGGAAATCGAAGAATCGTTCCGCATCATGAAAACAGATTTCAAATCAAGACCCGTACACGTATCAAGAGAAGACCGCATCAAGGCCCACTTTTTGATCTGCTATCTGGCCCTGCTTGTATACCGTGTTCTGGAGAAAAAGCTCAACGAGAAATACACAACATGCGAGATTTTAAGCACGCTGCGCGCTATGAAGCTGCTGGCAGTTGAAGGAATCGGATACCAGCCAGCCTACACAAGAACAGATATCACCGACGACCTTCATGAAGCTTTTGGATTCTATACGGATTACGAAATCATGAAGAAAAATAAAATCCGAGAAATTATTCATCAAACGAAGCAGAAACAGGTTTAACACGCATAATCGATACATAAGAAAAAATGCCAGAAATGCCCTTAACAATCGCATTTTTGGCACTTTTTTAATCCCTTCAACTGTCAAATTCAGGATTATAGCAGGCGGCTGATTATGGGGCAATATCCCTATAGTCGTCGATTATGTTCGACAACACACTGCTTTGCTTCAACCGTATTGCCAACTTATCAATTAATTTACTGATAAATACATCATTTTTTATATTGATGTGAAATTCTACCGTTGTGAAAGGAGCTACTTTTTATGTCATCCGTACTTAGTGCTATCGAAAATATTGTTCCGATCTCACAGTTCAATCGGGGGTTTGCAGGGAAAATCTTCAGCGACGTAAAAAAAAACGGTCCCAAAGTTGTAATCAAGAATAATTCAGCCGAGGCAGTGATTGTTTCACCTGCTGAATATGTAGAAATCCAGGATGAGCTTAACGATTACCGTCTCCTTACGTTGGCTGTTGAGCGAATGGCGAACTACAATCCAAACACGCTGATCAGCCAGAAGGATATGGCTAAACGCATGAATATTACTGCCCAGGATCTTGATTCCTTTGATGAGGCTGAATTTGAATGAGTTGGAGCGTTTTCTATCTTCCCGAAACTGAAAAGGATTTTCAACAGCTTTCAAGGCAGCAGATCCTTCGTGTAATGAAAGCGATCGAAAAGGTATGTCAGAATCCCCTTCCGCAAAGCGAAGGCGGTTACGGCAAGCCTCTCGGCCATAAGCGTGCTATTAACCTTACCGGTTTGTTTAAGATCAAGCTGAAAAATGATGGAATCCGTGTGGTTTACAGCCTTATCCGAACAGAATCTCAAATGCTTATGGTAGTTATTGGGCTTCATGAAGACGAAGAAGTCTATGAAATTGCGCAAAAGAGAGCTCAAAAGCACAGGCTCTAAGTACCACCTGCCGAAACCGGAAGGAATCGGCAGGTTTTTCATAACTTCGCCAGGCGACGCTTTGGTATGAAAACAGTCGGCGTCGAATGGCTCTGCGCAAATTCATCACCCTCCTTCGCCTGAGGTTTCAATATATAGGTGCCCCGGCCGCATCGCTCAATGATGTTCTCGTTACACNAAGAAGTCTATGAAATTGCGCAAAAGAGAGCTCAAAAGCACAGGCTCTAAGTACCACCTGCCGAAACCGGAAGGAATCGGCAGGTTTTTCATAACTTCGCCAGGCGACGCTTTGGTATGAAAACAGTCGGCGTCGAATGGCTCTGCGCAAATTCATCACCCTCCTTCGCCTGAGGTTTCAATATATAGGTGCCCCGGCCGCATCGCTCAATGATGTTCTCGTTACACAGTTTTTTTAATACGCGCTGCAGCTGCCTTCTGCTGCAATGAAGCTGCGGAAGAACCTGATTGACGGAAGCGATCCGATGATCGGGGCTGATCGTGCGAAGATAGAACAGAACATTGTCTTCCAAAGACTTCGATAATGGTCCCATGGATACGGAAAGGGACAGTTTACGGGCCACCTGGTTCAGCACAAACCGAAGAAAGGCGGGATCCTCCTGCAGATCAGCATTTTCATCAAATGGAAACGTCAAACACACGAGGGGTTCAGCGGCTTTGATGAAAAACGGCTGTGATGCGATGCCGCTGAATTCCAGATCCCCCAGCAGGGTTCCCTGGCCGGAAACAGAGATGTAGTTGATCTGTCCCTTCTCGGAGACGTCATAGATGGAAACGGATCCTTCAACAATGATATAGAACTGGTTCAGGGGACTGAGAAACAGCTTTCCCTCCGGAAAGCGGACCAGGCGCATGGAAGCGGGGCGCTTACGAAAATGGGATTGATAGGGCTGGTAGCAGGTTTCCAGCTGTTCGTTCTCTGCGATGTAGCTGCTTTGTGCCATATGTCACATTATTGTACGGCGAAATTCATACAATAGTGGATTGCGGAGGTTTTTTTATGGATTCTGTTTTCGATGAGGAGCACCTTTATCGTACCTATTTCCGGCTTTCGATCCCGGTTGTTTTGAGTATGGTGGTGACGCTTGTCTACAATCTTGCGGACACCTACTTCATTGCCCAGACCGGTAATACGGCGTTGATTGCGGGTGTATCGCTTTGTGCGCCGGTGTTTACGGCATTGATGGCATTTGGCAATATCTTCGGGCAGGGAGGCAGTTCGCTGGTATCACGCATGCTTGGAAAGCAGGACAGAGACGGTGTGCGGCATGTCAGTTCTTTCTGCTTTTATGCTGCGATTATTGTCGGTGCCATTCTTGCCATCATGATGACGGTCTTTCATCAGCCGCTTCTGCAGCTACTCGGGGCGGATGATGAAACGATGGAGTTTGCCTATGCGTATTACGCGGTTCTTGCGGCGGGGGCTCCGATTATTGTTTTGAGCTTTATTCATTCCAATCTGGTGCGCTGTGAAGGTATGGCGGCGGAATCAATGATCGGGAACATTCTGGGATCTGTCATTAACATCATCCTGGATCCGATCCTGATTTCTTCGTTTCATATGGGATCCTTCGGAGCGGCGGCTGCTACGGTGATCGGCTATCTGGCAAGTGTCCTTTACTTCCTTTATATATTGCGGAGAAAAAAGACGTCGCTTTCCATTCATCCAGGCGATGCTCGTGTAAGCGGCAGTGATCTGCAGCAGATTCTTGGCGTAGGCATTACGGCGGCGTTAAGCAACCTGATGCAGAGTCTTTGTGTGCTGATTGCGAATCAGTTCCTGTTACCCTATGGCAACGATCGGATTGCGGCGATGGGAATCGTTCTAAAGGTCAATATGATTGCGCAGCTGATGATCGTTGGATTTGCCTTTGGCGGCGTACCGTTATTCGGCTATCTCTTTGGTGCGAACCATGCGGCGCAGTTAAAGAAGCTGATCCGGTTTTGTCTGGTTTTCCTTACGGTACTGTCACTTGGGCTGACGGCGCTGATCCTTCTGAATGCGCCGGGGCTGATGCGGGTCTTTGTAAAGGATCCGGACATGATTATCAATGGAGCGACTATGTTAAGGTGGCAGGCGGTTTCCACGGTGTTTGCGGCGATTGTCATTTTGATGACGGTCCTGTTTCAGGCGGCAGGAAACGTGATTCCGGCATTCATTCTTTCCATCAGCCGCCAGGGTGTTGTCTATGTGGCAGCGATGGTGATCTGTGCAAAGCTGTTTGGCTATCAGGGCATATTGATGAGCCAGGCTGCGGCAGATATTGTCAGTGCGTTGATCGCCATCCTTCTGATCGTGTTATTTCATCCATTTTCGATGCAGAAAGAGAATGAGCTGCGCAGCCAGGACGCTTAAACCCTGTACCGGGGAATAATGTCTGTAAGGTCACCATAAGCCGGTTGATCGATTTGAATTCTTCAATTGAGAGCGGAATATCAGGTGATTCCGCTCCTTTCTTCTTATCATGGCTTTAATGCCGTCAACGGAACGACAAATACACCATCCGGTCTTCGGTATGCGGCATTGGACAAGCCGCAAAGTACACACAGTATTTTGGCCGGTTTCCCGTCTTTCTTTGAGGATTTCCTTTTGTACTTTTAATAGTCCATCGGCCGCGCTATCAACCTGATTTGCGCCAAGCTTTATCTCAAATCCACAACGCTTATCATTCGCGCTAGGCATGCATGCATATGTTGAAAAGCGTGTCCCTGTATTTTTAGCAAAAGCCTGTAAACTATAATCAAACAGTAAAACGTAACAGTAAATCAGAAGAATAAAAAATATACAAAAAAGTAAATAATAACAGTAAAATGAAATAGTAAATCAGAAAGGAGTTTCAAATGAATAATCCGTATACATTGACGTTCGGGAAAGATCCGGAAGAACGTATTTCAAGAGCCTTGGACGGAAAAGAGATTTTGAATGATTTTCTGGCGGAAAGACCATCTCAGCAGGTTTGCCTCATCACAGGAGTCAGAGGCAGTGGGAAAACCGTGTTCATGACCGACCTCTGCAATGAGCTTCAAAAGCGAAAAGGATGGGTAATTGTCGATCTGAATGTCAACTCGCCCGATATGATCCGCCAGGCAGCGGCAATTCTTTGTAGCAACGACAAGTTTGCCAGAGTTTTTCAAAGTGCGAAATTAAACTTCTCCCTTTTCGGTTTTGGCCTTGAGGTTTCTTCTTCGGTCCCGATTGCGGACATCCAGACAGCGCTGGAGAAAATGATCGAAAATCTGGCAAGGAAAGGAAAGAAGATTGTATTCTCTATCGACGAAGTCACAAAAACAGAAGCGATGATAACTTTCGCATCCTGTTTTCAGCAGATGCTGCGGAAAAAGCTCCCGGTATTTCTTCTAATGACCGGCTTGTATCAGAATATTTATGATTTGCAGAATCATAAAAGTCTTACATTTCTTTATCGTGCGCCGCGCGTCTCTCTTTCTCCGTTGAATTTGGGTGCAATTGCCTCAAACTATCAAAGCAATCTTAATCTGCCGGCCGATACCGCCCGTGAAATGGCAAAGCTGACGATGGGATATTCCTTCGCTTTTCAGGTTCTTGGCTATTTGTTATGGAATATGGAAGGCGACTATTCAGATTTGATCCCACAGTATCGCCAGTATCTCGAAGAAAGGTCTTATGAAAAAATATGGGCGGAATTATCTGAAAAAGACAGGAAGCTTGTAGTCGCAATTGCAAAGATAGAAGATGGAAATATCGAAGGAATCAGAGCTGCCGCCAACATGACCAGCAATGAGTTTTCACCTTATCGTATCCGCCTGATCCGAAAAGGAATTGTCGATGGCAGCCGGCGCGGATATTTACGTTTCTGCCTTCCTTTCTTTGGAGAATACGTGCTGGATAATTTTGCGGCATAGTAAGCAATGAATAAGTATCCATCAGCTTAGCTGGTTGTTTTTCACAATACGGGCTCTTAAGCCCTCATATTACTGGCTGCGCTCAGAAGCGCATGTACGATCCGCCACTTGCAATCCGTCACTTCTCATATATCCTGAGACTGCTTTTCCCTTTCAGGTATCCCATGAATTGAGAAACGCTGTATTTTGGTGGTATTTCCACAAGCATGTGCAAATGGTCAGGACAAACTTCTGCCTCCAATATATTCACTCCTTTCCATTTGCACAGTTGCCGCAGAATTGCTTCTATTTCCTCTCTTTTCTCCCCGTAGAATATTTTTCTTCTATATTTCGGTGCGAAGATGACATGGTACTTACAATTCCATGTTGTGTGAGATAATGTATGTGTCTCTGTCATATTTTCCTTTCCGTTTTTGCAGTTGGCGGACCGCAAATTCATTATAGAAAATACGATAGAGACTCATCGGTAAACCTTTACTGAACTCCCGGACTATCCGAGAGTTTTCTAATAACAAAAATTTGATAACTTAAATCAAGCCCTTTTTTGGAGATTGCTTCGATAAATTCATAAGCTTCAGAATTTTTCTGATCGGCCACCACGAAAAGAGGAGACAGGCTCCCCGGTTTTGAAAATTTGTTCTATAATCTGCTTAGGAACGGAAAGTTGAGCCGTTCTTCATAAGCGAATAAATTACTACCAATAGTTTATCCGCCGCAGCGATATTGGCAGCTTTGGGCTTCAATGGAGATGCAGCCTGCTGCCTTTTCTTTTGGTTGAACTGATAGATAGAATCTCCCTTTTTCAGCCTGTAGTTGCACGTGACTGCCAGATAAAGAAGACACCTCAGATGTCTGTTTCCTTTCTTGGATATAGCCAGGTGGGTCCCATCCTTCTCACCTGACTGATTGATTTTCGGATTCAGTCCTGCATATGCTACGATGCCTCGCGCGTTCCTGAACCGGGTGACATCGCCGATTTCCGCGATGATCCGTGCCGCGATGTTCCTGCCAATTCCAGGAATACTGAGCAGAATCGCAAAGGAAGGAAGCTTACTGGCATCTTCAATCAGTTCCTCAAGGTATGTATTGCAGAGCTCCATCTGCTCCATGAGTTCATTGATCATCTGAGGAAACTGCTGTACTTCCACACTGTCCGCATCCACGCCGGAATAACATTCCTCTGCACACTGATACATCTTGTGAACGATATTTTCAGTGAAGCCTTTCTTATGACCTGCGGGCTTCCGGATCGCTTTCACAATGGTTTCCTCCCTGTGCCTGAGAAGTAATGATGGATGCGGATATTTCTTCAGCACCTCCATCGGAACCGAATCGTAAAGGCTTGCATGCCCTTTGAAGCACTTATCCATGCGCGGATAGATCACATCCAGCATTGCCCGGAACGTGCATTTCCGCTGACGCAGGATCTTCAATTCGCTCTCATACATGCGATTCTTTGCCCGCAGACGTGCATATGTATCCGATTCATTCTGGTGGCACTGGAGATGTTCTTCCTGGTAATACCCTTTGTCGATATGGGCACAATCCGCATTGTCTGTCTTATTGCCATGAAGGTTTGTCTTCCGATAAGCTGCAGACAGCAGTGGCGGAACGACAATGTAAGGATTTCCTATATCATCAAGATACTTCTGGAGACAGCGATGGTAGACGCCGGTCGCCTCGAATACTACCGGGACTGTATCAGCTTCGCTCTTCTCCTTCACCATCTCAATGGTTTCAGACAATGCTTCAAAGCCATCTTTCGTATCGTTCAGCACTTTCGGCTTCCGCAGGGAATGGCCTGCTGTCAGCCACGGCTGATAGTGGCAGTTGCCTTTTGAGACATCTACCGTGATAATTGGTCCGTCCATAAAAGAGCCTCCTCTGGCATAAATGTCTGCGGTAAAGCTTCCCTGAACCTTTGCGACAGCTGATTTTTCTGGATTAGATACGGCATGCCTGAATACTTCCGGCTGCACATTTTGATTAAGCTGGCTATATCACAAAAGGGAAGCAGGACGTTTTTTGTTACTGGCTTATCGTTCGATAGCTTAAAAAAAGCGGCGTCCTTACTTTTACCCAGACCTTTCCGGTATATGCCTATACGCAGGAAAGGCCAGGAATACATCCAGGTAATCCTGACCTTACCATTGTAGATTCATATGCTCATGACAGCTCAATCAGGACTGGATTCTTCCTGATTTCATAATAGAAAAAGCGATTCCTGTGGCTATGCATAATTGCACAGACACGGGAACCGTTTTCTTATTTTCGATCGTATACGGAATGCATGGGGCAGTCGGGCTCTTTGCGGAAAGCTTCATAGGCAGCCTTAATCTCATCGGACGCAAAGCTCTGAATACCGCCGATTTCGCCATCCTTGGCGTAATCGCCATAGTATTTCAGAAACCATGCCATCTTCTGCAGCGAGGTGTAGCTGCTCCAGTCTGCGGGAAGAGGTTCAGGATTCCAGCCCGCCTCAACATGGACCTGATAGTCGTCACTCATGCCTTGTATCCATCGTTGAGAAGGTCCTGAACAAAGGCAGGCACCTTTGCCAGATCCTCTTCCTTCGGGTTCCAGTTGGCGTCAACCGTTTCCGGAATCACGGTGAAGCCGGCCTCCGTCAGACGATTCTGAATCACCTTCGAAGCGCCGCCGCCCCAGCCATAGCAGCCGAAGGCACCGCCGCGCTTATTCTTGAACTTCATCGACTTCACATAGGTGAGCCAGCCGCTGACCGAAGAAAGGACATCGTTGATCTCTGTCGGCGATCCGACGGCGACGGCACGTGCCTTGAAGATTTCAGCCACAACATCATTCTTATCCGAGTCCGCAATGTTATAGACAAGGATACGGGTCGAAGGAGACTGGCGCCCAATCTCTTCCGCAATCGCATGGGCAATCTTCTCTGTACCGTTCCACATCGTGTCGTAGGCGATAACCACCTGATCCTCACGGTTGTCTGCGGAGCACCACTTCTCATATGCCTCCACAATCTGCATCGGATTGTCACGCCAGATAACACCATGCGACGGGCAGATCATCGAAACCGGAAGATTCATCTTTTTCAGCTCCGCAAGCTTCGCCTTCAGAACCGGCGCAAACGGATTCACAATGTTGACATAGTACTTCAGAGCCTCGTCCCACATCACATTCTGATCCGCACGGTCATTGAACATCTCCGGGCAGCAGTAATGCTGACCAAAGGCATCCATCGAAAATAGAATATTGTCTCCCGTCAGGAAGGTAGCCATACTGTCCGGCCAATGGAGCATACGCATCTCAATGAACACAAGCTTCTTCCCATTGCCGATATCGAGCTCATCACCGGTCTTTACGACGTGGAAATTCCAGCCCAACTTGCCGTACTGTCCCTCCAGGGACTGAACGGCAGCCGCTGTACAGTAGATCGGAGTGTCCGGAATCTCCTGCATCAACAGCGGAAGGCTGCCGGAATGATCGACTTCGCCATGGTTGGCGACGATGTAGTCGATCTTGTGCAGATCGCCGTGCATTACCTCTTTGAGGTTGGCAAGGAAATCAAATTCATGGGGCATCCATACGGTATCCATCAGTACCGTCTTCCCCTCTTCGATCAGATAGGCATTCTGACTGCTGCCATGGTGCAGACTATATTCGCTGCCATGGAACTGTTTCAGCTCATAATCGAGATAGCCGATCCAGCTGACGTTTGCCGCGACATGTTTCTTCATCATTTTCTCTCTCCCTTACGATAAAAAGGCACCGATTTGACGATGCCTCAGTTGCTTGTAGTAGTGTTGCTGGTACTTGTTGAATCACTGCTTTCCGGTAAATAGAAGATCTGCTCATCGTCCTTAGACAGCAGATAGCTGCCGCGCGCATAACTGGCGACGTAGTCCGGATCCTGCAGCTTCTCCTTTTCACTGGTTAAATAAGAATTTTCGTCCTGCACCTTCTGAAGCTGAGCCTGAACCTCACTCAGTTGCTGCTGAAGCGTAATCGTCGTATATACCTCACGTCCGACTTCTACAAACATCCAGCAGGAAACAGCGATCAAACCAAGACAAAGAAGCTTCATCACAGGTGTAAGACGTTTTCTCTTTGTTTTCCCAGTCTTCCCTGTCTTCTTTTTTGTGTCTGTCATCACAGTCTCCTTTCCGGTTCAAGCAACTCCTTTTATAGCATTTTCACGATGCTTCTTCAATCGCCGCGATCAGCGGCGCCTGTGTCTTTTCATGACTGTTGCAGCCAGATGTGCTGAACCTGTCCTCACATGTATGCAAAAGCAATCGCCACCTGCCAGCGAGAGGGGTGTGGCAGATGACGATTGCGGGGGGAAGATATTTTCAGATTGTATTTCTTCCTTCACACATTGGTGCCGTACTTAGAAGAATACTATCATCTCCCTTTCAAAACATCTATTTCATTTCCTTTCCTTCTGCAGGATACGCAGCCGTACGTGGAATGAAACGTGTCGATACCGGCGCAGGTACCGGAGCTGAAGCTGATGAAGAAGCTGCAGGCTTTGGTTTGCTCGGCTCAGGACGTGCAGTTACTTTCAGAGTACCTAGTACTTTCGTCAGGCTGTAGTTGCTTTCTTTAATGTTGCCCCAGACAATCTCATAGCTGTTGACCGAGGAGCCAACCTCAGTCTGACTACCCTTCACCGTAAACTTAACTGCATTCTTCTCAGTCTCATTTACAAGGCCTTCAAGTGTTCCACCAGCAGTCAACGGTTTACCGTCATAAACCTTCTCTGCACTGGATGTTGTGACCTTAAGAGGTGCAGGAGTAATCTCGTAGGTTTTTGTTACTTCTCCGGTGTAATTACCCAGGCCCTTTACAGTAACTCTAACTGTTCCTACATCCTTCAGATTCTCGCTGTAGGTGAGAGTGTAATCTGTTCCATACTTCAATGCCTCGTCAGCATTGACATCCACAAGCGAAGCAAGACTGGAGAAGAACTTTGCCAGTGCATTCTTTGCCTTCGGTGTAACTCTGGCAACTGTTACCGGCTGTTTCTGTTCAGCACCATTGTAAACAACATCTCCCGGCTGGCTGACAGTAAACATTGTTTCGTCAGAGATATCTGCCTTGTTGATCGTCAGGGTTCCCGCCACATAAGTCACCGCATAGTTGCCCTGGCTTGCTTCGCCGCTCGGCGTGATCTTATATGTTCCAACATTCTTGCCTTCAGCACGGCTCAGCTTATAGCTCACTGTATCGTTATCCAGTGTGCCGCTTATTGTTGCCGTCAGCTCCGGATCCTTTTCTCCATAGGTCTTGCTCTTGTTCTCCGCCGTGACTGTGACTGCCTTCGGTGTTACCTTCAGCGTTACGGTTTTCTCTGCCGTTTCAAAGTTTGCTTTCTCGGCTTTGACGTTGACTGTCTGCTCTCCAACATTCTTGATGCTTGGAACTTCTGTCGTCCATTCCTCATTTCCTACCTGATAGGAGATCGTTGTGCCTTCGCTTGCGCTTGCACTTACAGCGTGAGAGTTGCCATCGTATTCGCCTTTGTATCCGGTTGCGGACAGATTCAACCCTGCGGCTCCGGCTTTACTGATGGTCAGTTTTCCCGGAACATAAGTCACCGTATAGTTACCCTGATCTTTATCACCCTTCGGCGTGATCGCATATTCTCCGACATTTTCACCTTCAGCGCGGCTCAGCGTATAGCTGACAGTATCGGTACCCAACGTTTCGCTTACTGTTGCCGTCAGCTTCGGATCCGTTTCGCCATAGGTCTTGCTCTTGTTCTCCGCCTTAACGGTGACTGCCTTCGGTGTTACCTTCAGCGTTACGGTTATACTTGCCGTTTCATAGTTTGCATTCTCGGCTTTGACGCTGACTGTCTTCTCGCCAACATCCGTGATGCTTGGAGCTTTTGTCGTCCATGCACCTCCTACCTGATAGGAAATCGTTGTGCCTTCCGTTACGCTTACGCTTGCACCTGCGGCGTGAGAGTTGCCATCGTATTCGCCGTCGTAACCGTTAGCTGTAAGTGTCAATTTGCCAGACTTTCTGATGGTAAAGGTTCCCGTCTCATACGTCACCGTATAGTTGCCCTGGCTTGCTTCGCCGCTTGGCGTGATCTTATAGGTGCCAACAGCTTCGCCTTTTTCACGGCTCAGCGTATAGTCGACTGAATCTTTACCCACCATTTTGCTGACAGTTGCTGTGAGTTCCGGATCCTTTTCGTTATAGGTCTTGCTCTTGTTGTCCGCTGTGACTGTGACTGGCTTCGGTGTTACCTTCAGCGTTACGGTTGTACTTGCCGTTTTATAGTTTGCATTCTCGGCTTTGACATTGACTGTCTGCTCACCAACATCCTTGATGCTTGGGGCTTTGGTCGTCCATTCCCCATTTCCTACCTGATAGGAAATCGTTGTACCTTCGGTTACGCTTGCGCTTGCACTTGCGGCGTGAGCCTCGCCATCGTATTCGCCTTCGAATCCATTAGCTGTAAGTGTCAATGAGCCAGACTCACTGATGGTAAAGGTTCCTGTCTCATAGCTCACCGTATAGTTGCCCTGGTTTGCTTCGCCGCTCGGCGTGATTGTATAGGTGCCAACAGCTTCGCCTTCAGCGCGGCTCAGCGAATAGCTGACAGTATCGTTATCCAGCGTGCCGCTTACTTTTGCCGTCAGCTCCGGATCAGGATCTCCATAGGTCTTGCCCGTGTTCTCCGCCGTGACGATAACTGCCTTCGGCTTTACCTTCAGCGTTACCGTTGTACTTGCTGTTTCATAGTTTGCATTCTCGGCTTTGACATTGACTTTCTGTTCGCCAACATCCTTGATGCTTGGAGCTTCTGTCGTCCATTCACCATTCCCTACCTGATAGGAAATCGTTGTGCCTTCCGTTACGATTGCGATTGCGCTTGCGGCGTGAGACTTGCCATCGTATTCGCCCTCGTATCCATTAGCTGTAAGTGTCAATGAGCCAGACTTGCTGATGGTAAAGGTTCCCGTCTCATACGTCACCGTATAGTTGCCCTGGCTTGCTTCGCCGCTCGGCGTGATTGTATATGAGCCAACAACTTCGCCTTTTTCACGGCTTAGCGTATAGCGAACGGTATCATTACCCAGCGTGCCGCTTACTTGTGCAGTTAATTCAGGATCCTTTTCGCCATAGGTCTTGCTCTTGCTGTCCGCTGTGACGGTTACTGCCTTCGGCATTATGTTCAAGGATCCGTTTTCGGTATTTACAGTGAATTGATAGGTAACATCAGTATTTCCATTCTTAACAACAATGGAATCAGTGTTCAGAATGTTATTTGTATAAGTTCCCGCATTCGTTCCTTTTGGATTCTGTGTACTAAAGCCGCTTACGATATAAGTAACATTATCAATCGTAAACGTATTTGTCTTGACGCCGGAAGTAGTATGTTCAGTTCCGTCATAAGTAATTGTTTCGGAATTTGCCGTTAATGTGATCTCTTTCTTCTGTTTCCAAACCGCATAGAGATTATTGTCAGATGTATTGTCGATACCGATATTTGTTCCAACATCATATCGCTTTCCAGAGCCATCTTTCCAGTATGAGAAATAGTACCCAGTCGGAGCTGCAAAGCCTGCCTTTTCCAGCTTAATCGCTGTGTTATTCGCCTGTTTATCAACTGTTGTGGTCTTTTCATCCAGTTGGGACCCTTCCGGATAGTTGGAATGATACGTAATCGATGTTAATGCTGATGTATCTCCATAGACAGCGATCAGTTCAAGATTTTTTGTGATCTTTACCTTGTCTCCCGGATAGAAATTGTTAGTACCATCGTTCCAGTAAAGGAACGTCTTGCCTGTTGGAGGTTTAACTCCCGTTGCCAGCTGAATGTCCGCATACGAGTTCTCTGCATAGAGCTTGCTGTCAGTCGGAGCCGTTCCAGTGCCTTTGCCCAGCTCATACGTAACCGTGTATTTCTCCCCGTTGATATAGTACGGATAGAACGTAATATTCCCATGAACTTTTGTGTTGAAGTTAAAGAGAACAAAGCTACCATCTCCGGTCTTTGTCGCCCAGCCAGCCCATGTATATCCTTGGGGTACAGTGACAGTTCCCTTATTAGCATCGCCTGCCTGGATCAGTTTGCCATTATGATCAACAATCTGCGGCATATCATTTTCATCGATAGTCTGCCCATAGGCAACATTAAATGGAATTGTTTTTCCATTATCCTCGATCGTCAAATGAATAGTCCCATCATATGTTGGAGCAACCCACTTTGCATATAGCGTAATGTTGTTTGCAGGCATAGTGCCCGAAAGAGATGTTATCTGATCTCCTACTCCAAGCTCATTATCAAACCATCCCGCAAATAAATAATCAGAAGGTATTCCCACAGGGTGCTTAGGAGCAGTTTTTAAATCAACTTTACTGATATCCGCTCCATATTTGAACGTTACTGATGTTGTTGAGTCTCCGTTTACAAATTTAATAGAGTACTCATTTCTTTCATATTTGAAGGAGATCTCGTAAACATTTCTTGAAGACTGTTGGAACTTAGTTCCATCTTCTACATTATTTGTATAAGTAAAGCCCTCAATATCATAATGATCTTCCGCTGTTGTACTCCACCCGTCATCATTGGATTTAAAGCTATCCGTGTGGTGCAAATAATACTTTCCATCCAGGCCTTTCAAATAGTAATTCAGGTTCATCGTATATTCGCCATCCCGGCTGACATAGTAGAACGCAGCGCCGTTCAGGGGCATTGTGGAAATACCGCTTTGATATGGTTCTTCCCCCTGACCATTGTCTCCCTTTTGGGTGCCCCAGATTTTAGAAGTGGAGGTTGGCCAACGGTCGGAAATATTTGCTCCGTATTTGGCGGAAATGCGCAAATCTTCCATTTCATTCCACTCATACCATACAATATGCCCAAAAAGACCCGACACATGTTTTGTGTACTTGAAAAATGTAACTTCATATGTCTTTCGTGAGTAGTAGATATTGATGATTGTAGAGCCATCACCAGAAATGGTTACATCAGATTGGTTTGTCTTCTCTTTATTCAGTTCAAAACCTTCATAGGATTTTAAAACATCGTTAATCCTTACTGTTTTCCCTGAAACACCATAATCAAAGCTGCTTTCATGGTAGGAATAATTATTATCGTTGGCGTTTTCCCACCAATAGATCACCGTATATTTGGTATGGTTATTTGCATTCCATACTGCATGGAGCGTGATATTTTCGGATATAGTTCTGCCGAATTTATATTCAGGTCCTTCTTCACTTGTTGACCAGTATTTAAATGTATATCCAGGTCTGGTTGGTTCTGCTGGTGCAGACGTTCCTTCATTTGCCGCAACAAACTCCGGCTCAACATAACTTGCACCTTCTCCTGATGCGAAGTACAGATAATGCCCCTCTTCTACGTTTGGATATAGCGTGACGTTATGATCAGAAAGTGTAACAGACTCGACTTTGTTGGTCAGCTTAGCTTCCGTGTACCAGCCAGTGACCGAATGCGTAGAATCCAGCGGAATCGTAACATCAGCAACTGAAATTTTATCTCCACTTGCGCCTTCCTTCGTGGTGCTTACTCTTCCCTGGCCATCCAGGAAGAACACATAGTAAACCTGCTGGAATACTGGATACAGCTTTACCTCAGTGGTATCAGTGACCGAAGGCTTAAATTCCGAGAACGAGCCTGGATCTCCTTCCTGAAGGGAAGAAACGCCCGGCTTTTTGGACCAGCCAAGGAACTTGTAACCAGATTTCTCCGGCGTGCTCGGCGCATAAACAGTCTCTCCATTTTTTACCTTCTGCGTGGAAATTACTTTTTGATTATCTGCGCCGTGAAATATATAAGTGGCGATAGCAGGAACCTGTTTTCCATCCGTAATTGAAATGACATAGATCGAGAAGCTGTCCGCATCAAACGTTGCATTCTGTGCCGATGCGGCTGCGTCAATGACCTGTGTATTACCGCTGTCATCTTTATGGATGACTTCGGTTGTACTTGTCTCTGTTGTTTCCAGTGGTGTGTACGGAACCATTGAAACGGATACCGCTCCCTCTGGCTGTATCTCTTCGTTATTTGCGTTCAGGAATGTGATATCCACAGCTACGGCGTCGATGACTTCTTCATCACCTTCCGTGCTCTGTTCCGCGGCTGCGATAGCCTCGTGCTTCGAGACATCGGTAACCCGCATCGTTGTTCCGATGGGGAACGTGTGATCATCATACGCGACGGTGACTGTCATCTGGCTCGTGGAACCGGAGAACGTGCCTGCAGGCATGTAGATAACCGTTTCCTCTTCCTCTGCTTCAGGTGTCGGTTCCGCTGTAGCTTCAGCCTCCGGTGTCACCTCCGGGGTCGATTCCGGCGTAGTCTCCGGGCTCACTTCCGGTGTTGGTTCCGGGACTGCGGTTTCTTCAGGTTGTGCCGGTGCTTCTGCTTCTACGGTTGGCACCGGTGCAGCTGTTCCTTCCGGTTCTTTACTTTCGGTTGGTGCCGGTGCTTCCGGCTCCGTGCTTTCTACCGGTGCCGCAACTGTTTCCTGCGGTGCTGCTTCTTCTGCAGGTGTGGCTTCTTCTTCCGTGACTTCCGGCGCAGGTTCCGGCTCCGGCAAAGGTGCCTCTACCGTTTCCGTTACTTCTGTGCCCGGCTGCTCTTCCGCATTTCCTTCCTCCGCCATAGAAGTAACACCCAGCGAGAAAAACATAGCGGCCGATAGAACCTGTCTTTTGGCTGACAGGGTAGAAAAATGGTGCTATATTCATGCACGCATATAATTGTTGTTAAAAAATTGCTGTCACAGATAAGTCATCTCTGACCGGTGACAGCTTTTTTAGTTCTTCTTAATTGGTGAAGGAAATTTGTAGTTCAGGATCGCTGTAACATCACTCTTTTTTAGATAACAGTTTGTCAGCGGCAGTGACGTAATGTCTCTGAGTGCACAGATGAAGTCGCTGGATCTTGTGTTGTTGAAATACGTATGCTCGGATATTTTAATAACCTGAAATGATTTCATGAAATTCATGATGTCCTGTGAACTGTACGCATTGTCCAGAATCTTAAACTGCAGTATACGCATCAGAAGGATGGCGAGATAACAGATGAGAAAGTGTCCCTTGATCCTGTCTGCTTTTTGGAGGAATACAGGTCTGGCATCCAACTCTGACTTCATGATCCGAAATGATTCTTCGATTCTCCAGAGATTGTGATACGCCTCGTAAATCTCCTGATCCTTCATTTTCACTTCTGAGGTTACCAGGAGATTGTACCCAGCCAGCTTTTTGTCCTTCTCGATTGCGGCTGTATTCAGTTCTGTTTGTATCTTGCCACTTGTCAGATTTCCTTCGCTGTCTGTGGATTTAAAAATGACATATTTGGAGCTTTCCCCATATTCACTTTTTTTGGCTTCGCTTGCACGCATGTATTTGGCTTTTTCAACCAGCCGGTTGATCTCGTGCGTTTGTTTCTCGGCAAGGCCTGGATTGTAAGTCGCAACGCGCTTCTCTGTCAGTTTGACGATCCTCTTTCTTCCCTTGGCATCCGTGATTGTGTAAGAAAATTCATCGATACAGGATTTGGATTTGTAAAGAAGATTTCCCCTCTTGTCCCGAACTTCATCCCAGCCTTTCTCGAGAAGCACCCAGGTCTTTTCTGTTTCCGGCAGCTGTTTGACGCTTTTTGAAAAGATATATCCGTCATTATTCGCAATCTCATCAATAATGTTGGCAGAGCAGTTAAGCCCTTTGTCAGCGATGCGGATTGTACGCCCGGCAATATTGTGTCTTGTCTTCAGCTCGTTAACCACAGAACGGATAACCGGTTTCTCACTTTCATTGCCGGGAAAAATCTCCATCCCGACAGGAATCCTGTTCGCATCCAGCAGAAGGCCCATTCCAACAATCGGATCTGTTTTGTTTTCTTTGCTTGGCCCTTTCAGGCACAGATCATTTTCACGGTCAATCTCAAAGTAGAAATTTGTACAGTCAAAATAGACGTGAGAAACATCATAGGAATACTTTTGACGGACAGCGGCAGTATAAATCTCGATGATCTTCTGATACTCCTTCCCAAAGAAATCAACGCCGTTGTAAAGCTGGTCCAGAGAGCAGTCGGCAGTATCGTACATGCATGGTAATACGTTAAAGTAAGTTTTATGTTTTGAACAGGGCGAAACTATGCGCGCATACACAAGAGAAAACAACAGATTTGCGGCGTCAAAATGGAGATTGTATGGAGCCTGAAGAAGCCGGATATCATCAGCGACATTCAGCTCACTGTTGACGCTTTTGACTGGGAAGTACCCAAGATAGCGTGTGGGAATAGTGTCAGATATCTGGGCCGTCTTTTCAAGATCACGCTGTTTTTTCCGCTCCCTGTTTAAATCATCAACTTCCTTCGAATAATAGGCGATCGGATCATCAATACCATTCTTTTTAAGCTCATCGACATATCCGATTGCCTTGTAAGATCTGTGAGCAGTATGCCCCCGCACAGGATCATAAAAACTGGAATAGATCTGGAGATAGGTACCTTTCTTGTTCAAGGTTTTCTTAAGAAAGTAAGCCATAAACAGGTCCTCCTAAGCGCAGCTATATTATAACACCATAGCACCATATGTAGAACGGTAATGTAGAAAAGTTAAAAGATTTTTCGGCATCAAAAAAATCCGACAATGAAGCCGGATCCTGCGATTAGGGATTTTTTCTGACCTAAAGACTCATGGTGCTATTTTCGAAAGACGGGGTTCCGGCTCCGGCAAAGGTGCCTCTACCGTTTCCGTTACTTCTGTGCCCGGCTGCTCTTCCGCATTTCCTTCCTCCGCCATAGAAGTAACACCCAGCGAGAAAAACATAGCGGCCGATAGAATAGAACAAAAAGCCGTATCAAGAATAGATCGATGATGCTTTTTCATAACCTTTCCCTCCCTTTGAATCAAGGCTATTGATGAAAAAATGATGAGTGGACGTAAAAGCACCAATAAATATGGGCTTTGTCAACTAGATTATAGTAGATACCACATTATACTCGGTGAACATTTCACGTTTAAATGTCACTCATTTCACGAATAAACAAAGACTAACTGCCAACGTCCAGGCAATGGTTGAAGAATGAGACATGTATCCTGCATAGCTGGCGCACACCTGGGGAAGCTGCCTGACGCGAAAACCGTTGCAATCATTTCAGATACTGAATTCCTGGTTTTCCTGGCATGTTTTCCATAGCGTCCTTCTCTAAATTTGACCAGCTCAACTATCGTAATCATTGTTTATAGCCGAATTATTCGCTTCACGATGATTCTTCCTACACCTCACGCACGCATTCAAATCGTAAAATGGTGACAATTTTTCACATGCAGAAGCATATTTTTACAGCTGCATCATTCCTCCTGAAGACGATGAGAGACAGGTCCATGGCTCCTGCTTTCTGCATCGGCAGCTTCGAATCATCAATGCTAGAATAGGAAACAAAAAGAGGAGAGAATATGGCACGCATCCTGTCTACCTGGCGCATGTCTCTGGAAGGCGCCGCAAAAGCACAGCAGCTTTTGAATAATCACGGCTGCGCGGCTGATGCCGTTGAAACTGCGATCCGTGACGTCGAAGGAAATCCACTGTACCGATCCGTGGGGCTGGCAGGGTTACCTGCACGGGATGGCAGCGTATCTCTGGATTCCGGCTTTATGGACGGGGCGACGCTTTCCATCGGTTCCGTTGGCAGTATTCAGGACTTTGCCCATCCCATTTCCATTTCCCGCGCCCTCTCAAAGCTTCATCTCAATAACTGCCTCGCAGGAACAGATGCAGAGCGCTGGGCATCGGCCCATGGCTTTGAGAGAGTCAACCTCCATGATCCCCAGTCCATGAAGCTCTGGCAGAACATGCTTGAAAAACAATCCACGCCCCAGGTCTATAAAGGTCACGACACCGTCTGCGTCATCGCCCTCGATGATGACAACAACATCGTCGTCGGCACATCGACCAGCGGCCTCTTCCTTAAGACACCGGGCCGTGTCGGTGACTCTCCGATGCCGGGCTGCGGTTTCTATGCCGATGCCACGATCGGCGCCGCTGCCGCTACCGGTGTAGGGGAAGAGATCATGAAAGGCTGCCTCAGCTTCGCCATCGTCTCTCTTATGAAAAATGGCCGCACACCCCAGCAGGCATGTGACGAAGCCGTCCACGACCTCGACCATCGCATGAAAAAAATCCGCGGCACCACCGACGACCTCAGCGTCATCGCCATGGATATGCACGGTAATATCGGTGCCTCAACCACGATCCAGAATTTTTCCTTCGTCACACCGGACGAGGAAGGAAACCTCACCGTCTATGTTGCCCGCCACAATGAGCCGGACACGATCTATGCACCTGCCACGCAGCAATGGCTCGATGCCTATATGGCGGTACGTCACGCCGGTAAGCTTGAGCAATGGTAAATGCAAAAGGAGAATAACTCATGTATTGCAAAAACTGCGGAACCCAAATTCCCGAAGGAAGCAAGTACTGCCCCAACTGCGGCACACCTGTCGATCACCAGAATGATGCCGCCAATAATGACCAGAATAACGGCTGGCGCAGCTGGCTGACACCGAAAAATATCGAACTGTTTGCGGCTGTCAGTCTCTTCTTTCCTTTCTTTCTGCTGATTGTTCAGGGACTGATCATCCATTCCTGGATTGATAGCTACCGGTTCAGGATGATGATCCTGCACATTGATCAGATCATCTTCCTCATCTTTACGGTTCTTGGCACCGTGGCAATGTTTCATACGATCCGCTGCAATCCTGAAAAGCAGACCCGCAGCGCATGGCTCTCCGCCGCCTTTTCTGTCATTAGTCTTCTTTCGCTGATTGGGGTCATTTTCCATTGGAGCACATCCTTCTCTGTTCTTTCCCCCATTCTCTGTACCGTCTACGGTCTCGATCTTCTTTCCCGCCTGCTGTTACAGAAGAAAGGTATCGAAAGCCCCTCCGATCCGGCGGCTGACTTTTCCGCCTACAAGCAGATCTATGACAACTACAGAGCAGCGCATCCCAAAGCTGCCCAGGTTAATGACACCGACCCCTACGACTCCTACTTTGATGGTGATGGGGCAACTCTCTTTGGGTACACAGTGATCACCATTCTCGTCGCCGTTGTTACTCTGAATCTTGCGACACCGTGGATGATCTGCAAAATCATGAAGTGGAGAAAGACACATACCGTCATCAGCGGACGCCGCCTCGACTTCGACGGTACCGGCGGCTCTCTTTTCGGATACTATCTGCTGTGGTCGTTGCTATGCATCGTTACCTTCGGCATCTACGGCTTCTTCATGCATGTGGCAATGAAAAAGTGGGAAATGAAACACACCTTCTACGCCGATGATTACAGCGAATACAGCGATATCTCCCTCTTTGATGGGGACAGCTTCCAATACTTCGGCTACGCCTTTATCGCCACCCTGTTACTGACAGTAACGTGCGGCCTGGCATACCCATGGGTCCATACGATGATTCTGAAATGGGAAACGAGCCACGAAGTCGTCTGCAATGACCGCCTCTATTACGATGGCACCGCTACCGGCATCCTGGTTCAATACCTCATCGTCTATCTGCTTACGATCGTGACTTTGGGCATTTACAGTCCCTGGGGAACGGTACGTCTCAACAAATACATCTACGCCCACACGCACGCCGAAAACTACTGAAAAGGCGCTCCTCAGCGAGCGCCTTTTCTATATATATAAAGGATAGATGAATCAGGGATGATACACATAGCCCTGGCCCCATGCCCTAAGAATGTGTCTGGGGCAATCCGGGTCCTGCTCTATCTTTGTACGCAGATGATGCACATGGACATAGATTGTCCCCCGGCATGCATAAGGTTCCTGATCCCATGCCTCACGGTAGATCTGCTCACTTGAAACGACACAGTCCGGATGCGCCATCAGCACTGACAATATGCCGCACTCATGTTTCGTCAGATGCGTCGCAACACCGTCTGCGTAGACGATACGATCCTGCGCATTGAGTCGAATGCTCATATTACTTCCCGAAGAGGTCACTGTACTGATCCAGCGTCAGTTGAATGGTGTTTCCGGAGGAATAGGAATACTGATAAATCGACTGCGTCCCGTACTTCTTCATCATGCGCAGATCATCGATCGATAATTCATCTGCCGCCTTGATATCATAGATATAGTAGACGCCGTTTATTTCAAAGGAAAGGATGCCGTAGCTGTAAGGGCTGTTATCCTGATACATTTCTTCCGGTTCACCGCTGTGGCTGTAATAGTCATCGATACTCTTCTGCCGCAGCTGTTCGAGCATCGCAATCGCCTGCGTATCACTGTCGTCCACCTTCAGGTCCATTTGCAGGTCGACGCTGGTGTCATTGTCATCATTGCTGGCCCGATAGGTAATGGATTGTGCATGGGCATAATCCACCGGACGCTCTGACAGTCCGAATCCTCTGGTCCACCAGCCGATACCGGCAATCACAAACGCAGCTGCCAGCAGAATCAGAAACTGCACAATCATCTTCCAGTTGGGCCGGATCGTGCGGCGGTATACAAACTGCGACACCATAAACGCCGCAAAGATCAGGATAAACATCAGGAACTCGACACTGCCACGGATCGCGCCCGCAGCCAGAATCAATAGGCACAGCGCCGTATAGATCCGGATCACCAGCGGATAGGCCAGCGTCTGATCAGACAGCTGCTCCGCACGCTCCAGACGGCGATCAAGGAAATTCGCCTTCAACAGGAAGATGGAAAGCACCAGGAAGCCGGCAAGGAATAAGGAGCGTCCCAGCAGATCCGGATACATCTGCATATTCATATTCGACGTCAGCGCCATCGAGAAGGCATCCGTCACCAGACTGCCTGCCGAATATACCGGCGACAGCCAGCTGATCATCGTCATATTCGGACTGTTGATGCCGGCAACAAGGCTCGAAAACACATTGCCCCACGTCACCATCAACATAAACGGCAGAACATGGTAGGCCCCGAGCATCACGACGCCGTCCAGCGCATTGTTCGCAATCAGGTACAGACCCGCATTAAACAGTAACAGCGCCGCGCTGCC
Organism: Galactobacillus timonensis; assembly: GCF_900240265.1. NCBI lineage: Bacteria > Bacillati > Bacillota > Erysipelotrichia > Erysipelotrichales > Erysipelotrichaceae > Galactobacillus > Galactobacillus timonensis. The sequence continues at coordinate 745,820 of NZ_LT964739.1, read as the reverse complement.
CAATGCCATCATCACCAGCGTCAGAAGGTAGCCTGACAAATACATCTGCCCGTGCACAAGGCCGACACCCGCCGGAATGATCGTCCCCAGAACAAAGAAGCCAAAGCACACCAGAAACGCCGACACAAGCGAAGTAATCAATTCTTCTTTGCGTGTATAGGGAAGGGCGCCATAGACGTCGCAGCTCTTCTTCGTGTGCATCCATGAGAAGAGATAAATCGGGACACCGAACGACAGCAGAACGCTCATGACCATGCACGTCTCGATGGTACTAGACAGCGTCGAAGCACCTGCATATACCGATTCATAGGAAGACGATCCCGTCATAAACGTTGACAGCGCAATGATCATATAGAAGACAAAGAAGAAGATGATCGGTACCCGGTGATACCGCATCAGAAACCTAAAATACTGCTTATTCATGGCATCCTCCCTTCGTTTCCACCTCATAGATGAACAGCTCTTCGAAGCTTACCGGCAGAACATCGATGAGTGCCGGCTTCATTTCCTGGATCCTGGCCTCGACTTCTTCCTGCGGACCGCGGATCACTGCCTTGACGACGCGGCCCTCAATTTCAAGATGCAGCACATCCAGATCCTTGAATGCGTCCGCCGTCATATTGTGGGTAAAGGCCGCCTGATACTTGTTGATATTTTCGCGGGAAGCGATCAGATCTCCGTACGTTAACATGACGCCGTCCTCCAGGATGCCGTAGCTGTCACAGATATCTTCCAGCTCCCGCAGGTTGTGTGACGAAATGATCACGGTCAGTTTCTCATCTTCCACGAGGTCCGCGAGCACCTGCTTGAAGTGCAGCCGCGCAATCGGCTCCAGGCCGTCGTAGGCCTCATCCAGTAACAGCAGCTTCGGATGGATGCTCAGCGCAAATAACAATGCGGCCCTGCGCTTCATGCCTTTGGAAAGGTTGAGCATCCGCATCGAAGGATTCAGTTCAAAGATGCCGCAGTACTTCTTAAAGGCCGCATCATCAAAGTCATACAGCGACGCATAAAAGTTCTTCATCGACCCGATCGTGGAACCGATGGGATAGTACGGCTCATCGCTGACAAAGGCGATGTACCGGCGAATATCCGGGTCCCTGAACGTATCATGGTCCGCAAAGGTAATGGTCCCCTGATCCGTCCCGTAGACGCCCGCGATCAGCCGCAGCAGCGTACTTTTTCCGGCCCCGTTGACACCGACCAGGCCGAAGATGGAGCCTTCCTCAACCGCCAGATTCAGCCCCTTCAACACTTCCGTGGAGCCGAAGTTTTTATATACATTTTCAATTTTCAGCATCGTTCTTCTCCTCATAGGCGGCATCGGCACATGCCAGAACCATCTCTTTTGCGACCCCTTCATCGCGCCACTGCCTCATTACTGTCACGATCCTCTCATCGATCGTCTGTGGATGAATCACCTCGGCAACGTAGACCCCTTTCTTTGGAACGTTGTGTACGTAGCCGTCCTGTTCCAGCCGGGCATAGGCTTTGGCAACGGTATTGGGATTGATTCCGTTGTCCTTGGCCAGCTGCCGGACCGATGGAAGCCGATCGCCCGGTGCCAGGACACCGGTCTCAATGAACCGCATCATCTGTGTCTCAATCTGTTCAAAGATCGGGACCTTGCTCTGGATATTCAATAAGAACATGCGTCCTCCTTTCAATCATCTGTCCTATCTGTACTATCTGATTTAACTGTATTATCTGTACTGCCATTTGTCAATAGCCCACAGAGATAAAGATTGGATTAAACTTTAGGCAGGAGAATTCCGATGCAGATACATGAACTGTCTATGCTCACAGGCATCAACCCGGAAACGATCCGTTCCTACCGTCTCAAGGGTCTGATCCATCCCGTACAGAAAGACAACGGCTATTATGACTACACCGTTGCCTGTCTCATTGAGCTCACCTATATCCGCAAGATGCGGGAGTATGAGATTCCGCTCTACAAGATTCAGAAAATTTATGAAGAGACCGATGTGTCCCAGATCTATGACGTCCTTGATGAAGAAATCCGGGACATTCAGCTTCAGATCAAGAGTCTGAACAACCGCCTCCGCTTTCTTGAATTTGAAAAGAGCCATATAGAAGAATCCACCGTTGCCTTCCAGCAGAAGGTAAGCGTCATGGAATCCGTCGATGACAAAATTGACTACTATGATCTTTCCGACGTTGCGCAGCTTCAGCCATCTTCCGACTTCTATCTGTCACAGACGGCGGTCATCTGTATTTCCAGGGAAATCCTCAACGGTCCCATTGAAGACAGGATTATTCCGATCAAGGCCGGCATCGGCACCTACCGTTTCATGCTGGAAGAAAGAAACATCCCCGTCACTAAGGATGCGGCCATCATCCCCAACGGAAAGCATCTTTCCATGATGATTGCCGTCACGGATCTTGAACACATGAATCTGATGCAGATAGCGCCGATGATGCAGTATGCCAAAGACCACCATCTTACGTTTCTCTCCGACACGACCGGCTATATTGCAAGAGTCGAAGTCAGAGACGGTAAGCCCCTGTATCACTTCCGTATTCGTGCATGCATCGAAATCCATCCGCGCACAGAAAAAGCGGAAAGAGCCTCACAGACGCATTAAAAACGGGCGAGATCAGCATAAAAGAAAGGGTGCCGAATATTCAGGGCACCCTTTCCCATATATCCTTATAATATTTGTCTTATCCTTTTCCAATATTTATCTATCGCTGCCGCAGACTGTCTTCCGCTTTGCAATGCGAATAGCAGTTCATTTCCTGTTCATCATTCTTCGATAACAGATATACACAATACTGGTTCATACTGACACCTTTCTGCTTAGAATGCTCAGCGAGAGAGCGATGAAGGTTCAGCAATATCCACTCCATCAGCCAGCGCCGCTTCCAGCCACGCTTTCTTTGCGTCGCCTGCATTCTTTGCGGCAGATTCCAGCGTTTCGCCTACTGTGATACAACCCGGAAGATCCGGATAGCGGGCAACATATCCGCCTTCCGCTGGATCCGGAATCATTTCCAATGGATAAGGAAGACTCATATAGTATTCAATCGTTTTCATGTGGGCTGCCTCCTCAACCTTTCGTTTCTTTTCTATATATACACGCTTTATCAGCCTGTGAAAAGGCGGACTGAGATCACTGACTATCTAAAAATAGATGGGGTCTCGGGGTGCCTCTAAGAAATCCTGGGGTTGACTATCCGGGAGAAGAAAAACAGCTCCAAACTTACATGGGGAGGCACTCAGGCCTTCTCTTTTTCGTATTTGCCGATTATTATGCGGTAAGACATCAACAGAAAGGAAAAGGTTCAGAGTCAAGCTTCCCAGCAACCTCTGAACCCACAACCAAAACCATGGTTAGTGTAACACATTCACAATACAAAATTGTTAAACATCCTAATCATCCGGGCGATTTTTGATGGAATGCAGCGATCCTGTTTTGGATCCTGAAACAGGCCTGTCAATGAATCACTGTGGAACAGCCAGAAGATGCGTTAAAACGCCAGAAGGTTCTTACTGGATCTGGATCCCTGTCGTCGTCTCTTCCAACGGACGACATCACCGTGTCCTCCCTGATTTCCTTGTCCCTTACAAGCACTACTCGGTGCAGACCATCGAATCGGCTCTGGACAATGATCTGGATCTTGATCGTTATTCGCTTCCTTCCGATTCTTCCGTTTACCGTTGGAACAAATGGCTCGATAAGCTCATTGTGCAGCTCCGGATTTTCCTGAAGCTGGTTGATCCGCCTGATTCGCTGCTTCAACAGCTTCGTGTTCTATTCCGGCGTGATGTCCGCCGGGCTCCAGAATATGATTCTTCCAGTGGCTGGGTGGCCGGAATCAATCTCTGCCTGAATAGGCCAAATGACTTTGACTTGGGCCTTTCCTGATCTTCCCCTATGCTGGGCTCAAAGGAGAAGATCTATGTCCGAACAATCTGATAAACAGGCCATTCTTGAATTCTTTAACCTCGATACAGGCAGTGTGGAGAATGTCATCTTCCATAATGACAATGGCAGTGCGTCTGTCCATGTTTTACTGCGGCCGGATCATCCGCCTTGTCCCGATTGCGGCTGTACCCTGCCAAGGGTTAAGGACTACATTGACAAGAAGATAAGCCACGGCGTCTTTACTGATCGTGAGTGCACCATCTTCTATCATGCCCGCAGGTACATCTGTCCTGTCTGTCATCGAACGTACTATGAGAACAATCCATTCTGTTTCAGGAAGCAGCACATCTCCGCCCTCACGGTTGAAAACATTCTGAACGATTTGAAGATTCAGACCGAGACCTTCGCTTCCGTCGCTAAGCGGTATCACATCTCTCCCACAACCGCTGCCTCCGTCTTCGATGCCCACGTAAAGGAGGCGCGAAGACCTCTGCCCACATTGATGTGCTGGGATGAGAACTACGCATTTTATCATCCGGGAGAGAACTCAAAATATGTGTTCGTTATTCTCGACTTTGAGTCACAGGAGCCGGTGGATATCCTGCCAAGCAGAAGAAAAGATTATCTGCTCAGCTACTTTCTCAAAATCCCAGTGGAAGAGCGAAAGCGCGTCAAAATGATTGCCACGGACATGTATAGTGAATACCGCGCCATCATACGTCAGCTGTTCCCTAAGGCCTATCATTCCGTTGACCATTATCATGTCAGCCAGGAGCTCTCCAGAAAGGCTGACAGCGTCCGGATCAGAGTAATGAAGCAGACTCCAAAATATATTGAAGGCACAAAAACACAAACCAACGAGTATTATCTGCTGAAGACATTCAACTGGATGATATTCAAGCGGCTGGACGCCAGAGACAAAGATGGTAAAAAGCTGTTCGATCCCGGCCATCCAAGGAAAATGAACCGCAAGCTGAACCGGTTCCTCAATTATTACGAAATTAAAGCCATGATCGAAGCCGTTCATCCCGATTTGAAAAAGGCATGGGACCTCAAGGATGACGTTGTGGACTTCTATGACAACTGCACTTACGATACTGCTCCCCAGGAGCTGAACAAACTGATTCAGTCCTTCGCAGCCAGTGGTATTCCGGAAATGAAAGAGTTCTCCCGCACCCTGATCAGCTGGAGAGAGGAGATCATCAACTCATTCATTGTCGTAAAGCAGCGTCATACAGTCGATAAGGACACAGGCCAGGTGGTAGTGTCCGACATAAAACTGAATAACGGATTGATGGAGAACCGGAACTCAATCATCAAGACGATCAAGAAAGCAGCCAACGGATATACCAACTGGGACAGGTTCCGCAACCGCTGCCTCTATGTGCTCAGGAAGAGCTCCCGGCCATTGTTGAACCCTGTCATTCCGCCAAAGAAGGTTAAGCAATGACAACAAACGGATTAACATACGACCAGGTGTGGATCACGGCAGAAGGAGCCCGTTTGTATGGCAAAGAAGCAGAACTATATCTGCAGCCCCGCATCCGTTCCCTGAACCGAATGTGCCGCTCAGCGCAGCGATTAATGCGCGGCATTGAAAGTGATCTGAAGCAGCACGACCATACGAACAACAGGATCCTGTATGCCTTGAGTACAGACGAGATGCTTGCCCACATCGCCATCTGTTGCGAGATGTTTCTGGACGAATACGAAGAACTGCTGGAGACGCAGCCTTAACGGGCCCGTCTCCTTTTCGTTTCCATAAGAAAAACCGCCTGTTTTACCAGACGGCTTCATGGCGGATAAACCTTTTTGGGGTGCCCCGAGACCCCAGGTTATTTCACTTCGATTTCGAGGCCTCCCCAGAAAAATTTAGATCGCCAGATCACTCAGCCCGCCCTTTTACGGTTCTCTTTCCGTTAATTACTTGTTGTCTTCGTCAATGGCGTTGGCAGCGGTACGTCCGGATACCAGCACTTCGACGATTGCGTTGCCGCCGAGACGGTTGCCAGCATGAATGCCGCCGGTAACTTCGCCTGCCGCATAGAGGCCGTCGATCGATGCGCCGTCCGTCGTCATTACGTGACGCTTCGTATCAACAACCAGGCCGCCCATCGTGTGGTGCGTCGAAGGAGCCATGACACGGATACGGAGCAGTTCGCCTTCCAGCTTATAATCACCGTTGGAATCGACCGTTCCGATCGTTGCGTTCCATGCGCTCTTCTTGATGCCGTCGGACGGCGTACCATCCGCCAGATAGGCTTCATCATACTGACGGATCGTGTCATAGATATCTTCCGGCTTTGCCGTCATGCCATACTGGTCCAGAACCTTCTGAATGTCTTCTGCATTGGAAACGTAGTAGACACGGTTTTCGACATCGTCGTGCGAAATCTCGGTGACCTGACCGTTTTCATACTTGTCATACGGATACGGGATACCGATTGCCGTATTGGCATTGGTGAACTCCAGGAACACACCCTTCGTACCGTTGTAGTCGATGCCGTTAGCGAATTCTCCGAGCGAGAGAACATCACGTTCCGCGGACTCATCGACGAAACGCTTGCCCGTTGTCGGATTGATGTAGACCGCATACTGGCCGCCGCCGAAAGCAAGGTTGCCATTGTCGATCCAGGAGATCGGCATCATCTGCGGGAAGCCCATGCCCGTCGTCGCGGCACCGGCAGCTTCACCCATCACAATGCCGTCGCCCTGCAGCGAGGAACGGTTCGTCGTCTTGATTCCGGAGGTGAGATACTGCGAATCCCAGTATTCATTGTTATCAATGACCATCTGGATATTGGCCGCATAGCCGCCTGTCGCAAGAACCACACCCTTGTTGGCGTGCAGCGTAACCGGCGTACCATCATACTGCGTACCCGTAACACCCGTAACCTTACCGTTATCAATGATCAGGTTCTCTGCCTTGGTGCGGGTCATGATCTCGTTGCCATCGACGCTTTCAACCGTCGTGCGCAGCGGCAGGAAATAAGTGCCCCAGTTGCCGGTCGCTTCCTTTTCGCCATCCTTATTAATATCGCAGCCAAGGTTCATGTTTTCACGATACCAGAGGGCCCCGATCAGCGTCAGCTGCTTGTCATCCGCAAACAGGGAACCCTGGTCCTCGAGCCACTCCTTCAGCCCCTGACCGTCTTCGATAAACTGTGAAACAAGATCATAGTCACCATAGATCCAGTCCTTGCCATCGGCCGACCGGCGCAGACCGCCGTAATATGTCTGGAAGATATGAAGATTGACGGTGGAGAACAGCGTCAGATCCGACTCCGACGCGCCGGCATCAAGCTTCGGCTGCGCATAGTCGATATACGCCTGGATCTCCTTCTTCAGTGCTTGCAGCGTCGGCAGGTATTCCTGGTGCACGCCTGCCTGCGACAGTGTCTCAATATCGCCTGCCACATAGTCATGCGTATCGAAATACGTCGGATCAAACGGCTTCTCGGACCAGTTGAGAATAGTCTTCAGAACGCCAAGCTGACCCTGCGTCGCCTTCAGCTTCGTATAGGTCTGGCCATTGTAGTCCCAGACAGCTTCCGTAGCCTCCGGATCATTCTCATCCCAGACGAGGTACTTCATAACGGACTGGAACTGACCGCCGGATACCAGCGTATTTCCGCCGATTTCCGCATTTTCTTCTACAACGACAACAGAGTCACCGTTCTGTACGGCCTGTGCTGCCGCAGCCATACCTGCGCCGCCGGCACCGATGACAACAACGTCATAGGTCTCGTCGATCGGATCACCTGCCGAATGAACAACCGTATTCTTCTGGAATGCGGACAGATCGGAAACGCCTGCCTGCTGCGCCGCATCATCGAGCGCATCCTTGATGGCGCGGGACGTAAATGTTGCGCCGGATACGGAATCAATGCCCGAGCCGACTGCTTCCTTGGCATCCGCAAACATGATGTCATAGGCAACGTCACCGACATGTGCCGTCTCGGAGCTTGTCTTGACCTGAATATCGTCGATGCCGCTGTCGCTGAATGTGACATCCAGCTCGACCGGTCCGTTATAGCCGGTTGCTGTACCGGTATAGGTGCCTGCGGTAAAGGTTACTGCTGTATTACCCGTCGAAGAGGTGCCTTCTTCCGTCGCATCAATCGCCTGCTGCACCGCCTCTTTCACTGCATCCGATGTGTGCGTCGCACCGGATACGCCATCGATCTCTGCGCTGCCCGCATCCAGTACCTGTTTCTTCAGCTCATCCAAAGCCGCACCGCCGATCGTTGGTGTTTCCTTGTCCCCGGTGAGTACAACATCCGTAATCTTGCCATTGTCGAATGTGACGTCAGCAGATACGATGCCGCCGAAGCCCTGTGCCTCTCCATGGTAAGTACCCGTCTTACCGGAAGCCGTGCTGGACGACGAAGCGCATCCGCTGAGGACAGCCGCTGCCGCAACGAAAGCACTGACAGAAGCTGCCGTAAACTTCTTTCCCTTCATTTTTTTCCTCCATCATTGATTTGTATGTGATTTCACAATCAATGCTTAAATACTCTAAACCCTGTATTCCGTACAGGGTCAAGGGTTTACGGCAATTTCATTCAGATTTTGTGCAGCGCATGATTCCGCGTAGGTGACTCTTCCCGGAACAATTATCCTTTTCTGTCAATATTGAGGTCCTGGGGGCGGATTTTTCTGTGAATTTGATTCTGAGTCCCTTTATACTTTCTTGGTACTGCATAAAAATACGGGAGTGGTTTGAATGAATCGAATGTATGTAGCACTGGTATTGTTCATCATCATGTATGTCTTCCTGCTGCGGGTAAAAAGTGAAAAGCGCTGGATCGTGGCGCTTGTAACGGCAGGAGTCTTCGTCGTCACGGGCCTTCTTCCGGCCAATACAATCGTGTCATACGTGAACTGGAACGTTCTATTGATGCTGGCGGGGACGATGGGTGTCGTAGAACTGTTCATCGAGAGCCGGATGCCTTCCAGGATGGCGGAGGGGCTATTGCGGATTGTTCCGAATGTGAAGTGGGCCGTCGTTGCGCTGTCGCTGTTTGCCGGCGTCATTTCCGCCTTTGTCGATAATGTTGCGACGGTTCTGATGGTTGCGCCGGTCGGTCTTGCGGTGGCGCGGCAGTTGGATATTAATCCGGTGCCGGTCATTATTTCGATTGCTGTATCAAGCAACCTGCAGGGTGCGGCGACGCTGGTCGGCGATACGACTTCCATTCTTCTGGGAAGTTATGCAGATATGAGCTTCACGGACTTCTTCTGGTTCCACGGGAAGCCGGGCATTGCCTTTGCGGTCGAGCTTGGTGCCCTGATGACAATTCCGGTGCTTCTCTTCCTGTTCCGCAAAGACAGTGAGAAGGTTGATTCCGAAGTGAAGACGGTCGTTACGGACTATGTTCCGTCCGTGCTGATGATCGGTGTCGTAGTCACTCTGATCATCGCCTCATTCTTCGAAAACAAGCCGGAACTGACCAATGGCTATATCTGCATCATCTATGCCATCGTCGGTGTCATTTATGAATGGATCCGCACAAAGAACACGCAGGTTGTGAAAGATGTTCTTCACTCCATTGATTATCAGACGCTGCTTCTGCTGTTTGGTCTCTTCATTGTGATCGGCGGCATTACGGAAGCCGGCGTCATCAAAGAGATTGCGAATCTGTTTGTAAAGATCGGCGGAACTTCCCAGTTCGGCATGTATACGATGATCGTGTTTGTGTCCGTGATCCTGTCGGCATTCATCGATAACATTCCGTATGTCGCAACGATGCTGCCGGTGGTGACGGAGATTTCGACGCTGATGGGCGTGGAGCCGTATCTGTTCTATTTTGGTCTGCTGATCGGAGCTACGCTTGGCGGAAATATTACGCCGGTCGGTGCCAGTGCCAACATTGCCGGCATCGGTATCCTGAACAAGGAAGGTTACGAAGTAAAGACGCGTGACTTTATGCGGATCGGTATTCCGTTTACGCTGGTTGCCGTTCTCTCGGGCTATATCTTCCTGTGGCTCGTTTGGGCATAAGAAACTGTCAAACATCTTATTCAGCATCTGTTTTCCTTAGGCGCAGGGTACACTTCCCTGTGCCTTTTTATTGATATTGGCTGCATTTTAGTCATTCCCTTACCTAGATTGCGTTTCCCTTATTTTCCTATATAAAATAAGGGAATCTGGTGCAGGCTCAGGGATGCAGAGATTCAATTACAGATTATGAAGAGAAAACAAATGGGATTTCAAAATGCTCAGTCTGGTTGCGGCAGTATACAAAGAAGCAGGGGAGCAGGAGCTGTATCTAGAAAAAACGGTGACGCTCAGAGGATTGCCTCGTAATCGTCACCGTTCTTCAAATGTTCCAGCGCTTTCTGATAGCAGCGCTCGAAATAGCGTTCCCAGAAGTTCTTGAATTTTTCTGCCATAGACTGCCTCCCAGCTCCCGGTTTTCGGGTCCGCAGCCTATTTTAGCTGTAACTAACTTCGTTGCAAATTTGTAACCGCTTGCGTCCAAAATATTTTTTTCTATCAGGCGGCGGCTGCACTTGGCGCGTACAATATTTGCAGGAGCCGTTATGAAAAAAATCCTTCATGTGTTATTCAGCCGGATGTTCATTCTTATCATTCTCATTCTGCTGGAAGCTGCGTTTCTCTATGGTCTGATCAAATATGTTCCAGCCGCATGGCTTACGAATATCGAAGCCGTGCTGCGTATCTTCAGCCTCATCGTTGTGTTACTGATCATCAGCTATTCGCGTCATCTTTCTTCCGACATGATGTGGATCGTCGTCATCCTGGTAGCTCCGGTCGGCGGTATCTTGATCTGGCTCTTTCTCGAAGTAATGGACCGCTTCGACTCAAAGATCTACAAGGATATTCATAAGGAAACAGATGCGGCAAAGACTTATTTCAAACAGGATCCCGTTGTCTATGAAGCCGCGTTGAAGGATACAGATCTTTCCGGTCAGTACCGCTATCTCCATTAGAGTGCCGGCTTTGCGGTTTATCCTAATACGGGCTTTCAATACTATGGGCTTGGTGAACTTGGCTGGAAAGCGATGCTCGATGATCTGCGGCAGGCAAAGGAGTTCATCTTCCTCGAATATTTCATTATTGAACCGGGTACAATGTGGGACGCGATCCATGCCATCCTCAAAGACAAGGCAGCTGACGGTGTCGTTGTCCGTGTCCTTTATGACGATATGGGCTCCTTAAATACGCTGCCCGGAAACTATTGGAAATCCCTGAAAAGTGAAGGAATCGATGCCGTCGCCTTCAACCGGATCCATCCCTTTATCAACGGCATCATGAACCATCGCGACCACCGGAAAATCATGGTCATCGACGGTAAAGTCGCCTACTCTGGCGGCATCAACCTGGCCGACGAATATATCAACATCAAAAAGATTCACGGCCACTGGAAAGACAATGTCATCCGCATCACAGGCGAAGCGGTCTGGAGCTACAGTGTTCTGTTTCTGACCAACTGGAACGCCTGCACCCATGAAGACAGCGACTATCTGCGCTGGAAGCGCCACGCAGTTGCCGGCGAAGCAGACGGTTATATTGTGCCTTATGGCGAGACTCCGCTTGATACACAATTGACCGGTCAGGATGTGTATCTCAATATCCTGAACCATGCGAAAAACTACTGCTATATTTTTACGCCATACCTGATCATTGACACGGATATGATGAATGCTTTGATTCTCGCGGCCCAGCGCGGCGTCGACGTACGTATCCTGACGCCGGGCATACCGGATAAAAAGATCATCTGGCGCATTACGCGCAGCTACTATCCGAATCTGCTGAACGGCGGCGTCAAAATCTATGAATATACGCCGGGCTTCGATCATGCCAAAGTATTCGTCAGCGACGACGAAGTAGCGACCGTCGGCACGATCAATCTCGACTACCGCTCACTCTATCTTCATTTTGAAAATGGAACAGCGCTGTTTAAGAGCCGTCAGATTGCCTCCATCCGCGACGACTTCCTGGAAGCTCAGAAAGTAAGTCATCCGATGACGGAAGAAGATCTTCAGTCCGGTTTCTTACGCACCTTCTTCTATCTGGTGATACGGATCTTTGCGCCGATGATGTAGACAGGCATGTCAAAAGACAGCATTGGCGAATGGTGCGAAGATAGAAACTGACAACGCCGCGGTGACCGCTGACCGCCGTGGAATCTTCAAATCAGAAAAGGGGAATCATCATGAGTACGAAAAATCAATCTCAACATGCGAAACTGAACTTCAGCGACTGCATGGGCATGGCGATCGGACAGATCATCGGATCCGGCGTCATGGTCCTGACGGGCATCGTCATCGGTCTTACCGGCCACGGTACGCCGCTTGCCTATATTCTCGGTGCTCTGCTGGCGATTACGACCTGTATTCCGTTCATCATTCTGACTTCAACCATTCCGGCTTCGGGAGCGGGCTATACCTATGTGAAGCGGCTACTGGGCGATAAGGCGAGCTTCATGTACATCGGCATGTTCGTTCTGAGTCAGGTATTGATTGCGACATTTGCCAAGGGCTTTGCAAGCTATTTCTGTTCCATCTTCCAGGGCTTCAATGAGGCGGCGGTTGCGATGGCGGCACTGATTCTGTGTACGCTTGTAAACATGGTCGGTCTCAAGAGTACGGCCCGTGTTCAGAAGCTCATGGTTGGGTGTCTCTTGCTGAGCCTGCTGCTGTTCATTGTCTTCGGTCTTCCGAAGGTTGACTGGTCGACGCTGAAGATGTCGACGGCAAACATTATGCCCAATGGTCCCAAGAGCTTTTTGACCGGTGTGGCATTACTGTCCTTTGCCTGCGGCGGTGCGAAGTTCATCGCGGAAAACGGCGATGATATTGAGAATCCTGCATCGACTATTCCAAAGGCGATCTTTGCGTCCACGTCGCTTGTTGCCGTATTCTATGCGTTCATCGGCATTGTGGCGTCCGGTGTTCTGCCGATTGAGACGGTTGCCTATGAAAATCTGACCCAGGTGGCACAGGAAATCTTTCCGACGTGGCTCTACATCTTCTTCGTGTTCGGCGGCGCAATGTTCGCTCTGCTTACGACATTGAACGGTACACTTTCCTGGGTCACAAGAGGCCTTGAAGCAGCGGCGAGGGAAGGCTGGCTGCCGGAGAGCTGGGCAAAGGAAAACAAGAATGGTGTTCCGGTCATTATCCTTGGTGTGTTCTTTGTGATGGGTGCACTTCCGATTGTTACGGGCATGGACCTGACGCTGATCTCAAACATGGGTGTAGGAACTGATATGTTGACGGAGTTCATGGTGCTGCTGGCATGCTGGAAACTGCCGGATGTTCTGCCAGAAGAATATAAAAAGTCTGCCTTCTATATGAAGAAGGGGACACTCCATGCATTACTGATTGTGATCGGCATTCTGATGATCGGAACTTCCTACGTCAATCTATCGGATCTTACGGTTCCGGCGGCGATTGCCTGCGGCATCTATGTTCTGGCGCTGTTCATCTATACGCAACTGCGGTACAAACATGTACTTGCGGATCGTTCCGGGGCTAAGTAATCCAATCATTACAGACAGAAAAAGCGGATCTGACAACTGCATACAGCAGCCCTCAGTTCCGCTTTTTTTCAGATATCACTGTCTTCGTCTGTCTCAGGCAACAGTTCTTCCGACACCACTTCATACATTGTGCCGGCATCGGCTTTCTTCTTCACCTCGTCCAGTGACTTTACGACGACCGTCAGCTTACGACGGCCAAAGGTGACGGCTACCGTGTCGCCGACGTTGACTTCGTGACTCGGCTTGACTGGCCTTCCATTGATTTCGACACGCTGGTTTTTGGCCAGCTCTCTTGATATGGTGCGCCGCTTCATGATCCGCGACACTTTGAGATACTTATCAATCCGCATCGGTTTTCTCCTTGTATGCTTTCTTCGACTGCTGAATGACATTGCAGGCCAGGGTGATGGCGTCGTCTGTCTTGGGCAGATCGATCAGAATCCGTCCCCCCGTATAGCGAAGATTCAGATCCTTCGATATGCCTGTCATAATCTTGAACAGCTTGACGCCGTCCACCTTCTGTGAAAACAGGGTGCTGAACGTTATGCGGCCATGGCCCTGAATTTCGCGGTAGCTTTCGACGTCAGGATCGTTGACGAGAATGTCGAGGCGCCGTTTCTCGAAGAGTTCATTGACTTCTTTGGGCAGGTGGCCGTACTGATCGGTGACTTCTTTCTTATAAGATTCCAGCTCCTGAACCGAGTGCAGCGCATCAATATTCTGGTACATCGAAATCTTATCGTAGTCATCCGGCGCAAATTCCTTCGGAATATAGCTTGTCGTTGAGGTCATGGCGTGGCGGATCGTTTCCTGCTTTTCAGGTTGTTTGCCCTGACGTCTCTGGATGGCCTGCTCCAGCATTTCGATGTACATGTCGATGCCTACGGTGTCGATAAATCCGGACTGATTTTCACCAAGCAGATCGCCAGCGCCGCGGATCGTCAGGTCGCGCATCGCGATGCGGTAGCCGCTTCCCAGCTGGGCAAATTCCTTTACGGCCTGCAGACGCTTTTCGGCTGTTTCATTGAGCTGGCGACGGGGCGGAGTCATGAGGTAGGCGTAGGCGATGCGGTCACTTCTTCCGACTCTGCCCTTGATCTGATACATCTGGGCGAGTCCGAAGTTCTGGGCATTGTCGATGATGATCGTATTGGCATTCGGGATATCGATGCCGTTTTCAATGATCGTCGTACATACGAGGACATTGATTTCGTGGCGCGTAAACTGCATCATGACATCTTCGATTGTTTCCCGGTCCATGCGACCATGGGCGACGCCGATCCTGGCATCGGGAATTGCGACCTGCAGATTGCGGGCAACGGCTGTAATGTTATCGATATTGTTATAGAGATAGAACACCTGTCCGTCGCGTGCCAGTTCCTTTTCAATCGCATCCACGATCAGTGACTGATTCTTTTCAACGACATAGGTCTGTACATTGTAGCGGTTGTTGGGAGGTGTCTCGAGCTGGGACATGGAGCGGATGCCGACAAGAGACATCTGCAGAGTACGTGGAATCGGAGTCGCAGAAAGGGTGAGGACGTCGACGCCCTCCTTGATTTCCTTGATCTTTTCCTTCTGCATTACGCCGAAGCGCTGCTCCTCATCGACGACCAGAAGACCTAGGTCATGGAACTGGACGTCTTTGGAAAGCAGACGATGCGTACCGATAATAATGTCAACCGTTCCGTCTTTGAGTCCTCTGAGTGTTTCCTTTACCTTTTCTTCCGGCACATAACGGTCGAGGGCCCGAATCGTAAACGGAAAACCTTCAAAGCGTTTGGAAAAGGTTTTTACATGTTGCTCCGCAAGAATCGTTGTCGGGCAGAGGACGGCGACCTGCTTGTTTTCCGCAACGGCCTTGAAGGCGGCACGGATTGCGACCTCTGTCTTTCCAAAACCGACATCGCCGCAGACGAGGCGGTCCATCGGCTTGTTGGATTCCATGTCTGCCTTTACATCGGCGACGGCAGCGGCCTGGTCCGGCGTCAGTTCATATTCAAAGTTGTTTTCAAACTGTTCCTGGAGCGGCGAATCCTTCTGGAACGCGTGACCGATATGTTCCGTACGAACGGCGTAAAGATTGACGAGACGGTCCGCGACCTGGTTGACATTTTCTTCGAGGCGCTTCTTCGTCTTTTCCCACTCGTTGGTACCGAGCTTGTTGAGACGCGGAACGACGCCGGCGCTGGATACGAATTTACGGACGAGGCGGAACTGTTCCAGTGGAACATACAGCTCCCCGTTGCCGCGGTAGATGATATGGAGGAAGTCGCGCTTGGTACCCTGTATTTCCCGGGTAACAATTCCCATATACTGGCCGACGCCGTACTGGGAATGGACGACATAATCACCGGGTTCGAGGTCTTCAAAACTGTGAATGACTTCGGCGCTGCGGAACTTGCGCTCATAGCGTCCCGAGTGATGATGAATCTCAAACAGCTCCTCACTCGTAACAATCGTAATGTCATGAACCGGGTCATGGATGCCTTCGGCCAGCGGATCGTGGAGGATGTTGAAGCTGCCTTCGACGAGATCCTTTGTGCCGTCGGTTTCATAGAGGATGATTTCATCTTCTTTGCACTGGTCCCTGAGCCGGTTTTCCTCTTTTTCATTGAGGGCGAAGACGACGGTGCTGCCGTTGAGAAGGATGCGCAGCTTGACGCTAAGCGGCTCATTGGGCAGATGAACCGGTTCAAGATTCGAGGTGTTTTCCGCGTAAGGATCTTCTTCAATCGAGGAACATCCCTGCGCTGCCCGGGACAGTTCATGCCATACGGAAAACTTCGGCAGCAGCTTTTCTTCCTCGACCATTTCCTGAATGTAGGCGACCGACTCATCAAGCAGATGCTTGGCGTTGGTTTCGATGCGCGAAACATCGCTGTACACGATCTGGGGATGATCCAGATAGTCCCAGATGCCGGCTGGCGAAGACAGGAAGGCGGAATAGGGGTACAGTCTCTGATCCCGCATTCCTTCCTCAATCATTTCGAGGTCATTTTCAATCGATCCGGAATGGATTACTTCCTTTTTATCTTCGAGCATTGCCCGTGCTCTGGTGAGAATCTCTTTGACCTGGGCATCACTCAGAAGAAAGGAAGAAGCCGGAACAATCCGTACTTCCTGCAAAGGGGCAATGGTACTCTGCGTATCGGCGCTGAAGTAGCGGATAGAGTCGATTTCATCACCAAAGAATTCGATACGGACCGGATTTTCATAGTTGATGGAATAAACATCCACAATGCCGCCACGGCTGGCAAAGCTCAGCGGCTGATCGATGTGCGAAGCCTGAAAATAACCGCCGGCTCGCAGTTTCCGTTTCAGCTCTTCCATGTCGCAGGTATCACCGGCCTTCAGATGGATGCACGCATCACGGAAGGTTTCCGGCGTCGACAGCAGCCGCAGAAACCCGCTTGGTGAAGTGACAACAATCTGATCCGGTTTCTCCAGCAGGCTGCTGAGTGTCTCAATCTGATTGGCCCTCATCTCCGGAGAAACAGCTATGGCCTCCACCCGGAGAGATTCATCCGCGCTGAAAAGCGCGCAGGCACTCTCCGGCAGGAGGGTGGCTAGTCTTTCGTAGAGACGCTGCGCGTGATAGAGATTTTCCTTGACTACGAGGATACTGCGGGGATGTTCGATCCAGCTTTCCGCAAGGACCATCGCTTCTTCCATGTAGGAGACCATGGGAAGAGGTCCTTTGTTGTGGTTGAGCTGGTCGACGGCTGCGTTGTTTTTCAGGATCCGGCGCAGTACCGGCGGCATTGTTTTCTTATCTTCCATGCCTTTGGTTTACTTCTCCTGTTTCGGTTTGCGGTTGCACTGGTTCATGACTTTATCGAGCGGCTCATAAACCCATAGTTCTGCGGCTTTGGCGGCATCGGCAATGGCCGCATCATATTCGCTCTGCAATTCCTTCGGTACGCCGGACAATACCCAGTTCGGTACGAGATCATGTTCGCCGGCCTTACTGTGGCCGACACCAATGCGTACGCGGGGTATGGCGTTGGTGGAGAGGGCATCAATGATGGACTGCATCCCTTTCTGGCCGCCCGAGCTTCCTTTTTCACGGATGCGTACCGTACCTACGGGCAGGTCCATGTCGTCATGAAGAATCAGAATGTCCTTTGGATCAATGTGGTAGAAATGGACCGCCTGCTGAACGGCGATCCCGCTTTCATTCATGTAGGTCAGCGGCTTCATCAGAATGACCTGTTCCCCATGGACCGTAGTCTTCGTGACAAGGGCATTCCAGTTCTCTGTCGAAATAGAGACGTTCAGTGTCTCTGCCAGTCTGTCGATGGCGATCCAGCCGCTATTGTGGCGGGTCTTGGCGTATTCCTTCCCCGGATTTCCCAGTCCTGCAATCAGTTTCATTTGTTATCCTGTTCCGTATCCTTATTAATATCTGTGTCGTCAGCGGTTTTTGTTTCTGCGGCAGCAGTGGTTTCATCGTTCGTTTCTTCGGTCGCTGCTTCATCGGCAGTTTCTTCTGCGGCATCTGTTGCGGCTTCGTCAGCGTCATCCTTCGTCTCATCAACTTCAATGAGATCGTCGAGATGGAATTCACTCAGCCAACGCTTGCCAAGACGGGACGAAGAAAAGTGCTTCAGATCGTCGACGTAGGTGGCGGCGGCTTCCGTATCGCCGCGGTCACGTGCCAGCCGAGTGTACTTGGCTTCAATCATTTGCTTGTACAGACCTACCAGCTGCTTGCTGTAGGTGTACTGGGCATAATCGCCATCCAGTACAGACTGATCGAAGGCAAGGCCAAGGTCGCCTTCCTTGTTATAGTAAGCATGCAGCGAGTTGTTCATCGCCACCAGCATGGTTCTGGAAAGCCGCTCTTTGTAGGCATCCATCTTTTCGACAAGTTTTGCGTCGAGGCCTGTCTTTCCTTTGGATTCAAGAATGTTCGGGATGGCAAGATAGAGATAGAAGAAGGAATCCTCATTCTGCGAGAAGCCGTCCTTCTTTTTTTTGCCAATGTCGAGAAGCTGATTGAGGTCCAGTTCCTCAAGATGTTTCAGAAACAGATCGTCGTGGTCATAGGCCGCATCCGCAAACAGACGCAGGACGGCTACTTTCTGGGTAAATTCAGGATCCTTGTTTGCCTCAATATAGGCATCAGCCTCTTTATAAAACTCTTCCGGCTCATCCATCTGGTTGAGAATCTTGATCATGTCCTGATTTTTCTTTGTCCGCATTCCCAGTGTAGCGGTACGGAAAATCATATAAACCAATACGACCAGCAGTACAAAACTCATGAATCCACCCTGCATCGGTATGCCTCCTTTCGATATCTCTAGTATTATATCGATGTATTTTGACACTCCCACGACTAAAGCCTGTGGGATTCTTGCTTCGCTGAGAACTACGGCATTGTGTCGTCTTACGCTCTCTTTGCAAGCGTTACTTCCCGTGTGCCCCACGGTACAGATATGTTTCAGACTACAGAAATCGCAGTCTGCGGTTCATTGAAGATTCTGATCCCTTCGGCAAGGATATTTCGTGCGGCATTCTGATCCCGATCATGTGCTGTTCCGCACTGTGGACAGATCCATTTCCGCACGTTCAGATCTTTCACTGCCGGGTTCTTATACCCGCACGTATGACAGCTCTGCGAGCTTGGATAGAACGTATCGACTTTGATCAAAAAGCCGTTACGTTCTGTCACTTTGTATTCCAGCATCTGAAAGAACGCACTCCAGCCCGCATCCGAAATTGCCTTTGCCAGCTTGTGATTTTTGACCATTCCGCAGATGTTCAAATGCTCGGCATAGATGATTTGGTTTTCATCAGCTAATGCTGTGCTCTGCTTCTGCAGAAAGTCGTTTCTGGTGTTGGCAATGCGTTCATGGATCTTCGCAACTTTGATCCGCTGCTTCTGATAGTTTTTGCAGTCACTCAGCTTCTTTCCCGCTTTCTTCGCTGCTTCATACATGCGGGAAAGCCTGCGCTGTTCTTTGGCAAGCTTTTTACTGAACTTTGCAAGAATGTGTGGATTCTCAACCGTACGGCCTTTCGAGTCGGTATAAAACTCTGCAAGCCCTATATCAATGGCGATCTCTCCGCCGGCGGATTTCTTCGGGACTGCAATTTCATCTACGCAGAAGGAGACTTCGTATTTACCCGCTGCTGTCAGTGAGATCGACGCATTCTTAATCACTCCATGCGGAAACCTCGAAATGCGGGCACGGACAACGCCGAGCTTCGGGAGTTTTACATGACGCTTGTCGATGATCTGAATACTGCCATTCTGATTGCGTGTATGATATGCAGACTTATAAGCGCGCTTCTTTTTCTTGAACTTCGGATACTTTGCTCGGCCGGCAAAGAAATTCTGAAACGCTTCATCCAAGTCTTTCAGCGCTGTCTGCAGTGCCATACTATCGGCCTGCTTCAGCCACGGACATTCCGGGTCCTGCTTCAGATCCGTCAAGAGTGAGCACATCATCGCATACGAAAGATGTACGCCTTCAGTCTGATACGCATACTCGTTCAGATCCAGAAACCGATTATACACAAAACGAGCAGAATCAAGTGTTTCCTGAATCTGCTTCTTCTGTGTTTCATTTGGCTCTAATCTGAACTTAAATCCCCGCATCTCTACGCTTCCAATTATAAGATATGAAGCAGAAACAGTACATCCGTTGGTATGGCCGGCTTTCATCCCAAAGCTGAAGTACTTGGGCTTTCTCGCCGGTCACTTGTAAGGTTGAAAAATGCGGTTTGACTTTTACTTATGCGGCGTATATCATTAATGCGCGATTGTTCTATAAAAATGGAGGTGGCATGAATGAAGCGTAACGCAAAAAGAACATACCAGCCGTCTAAGAGAAAAAACAAGGCGACCCACGGCTTCAGAGCACGTATGGCTACAGCCGGCGGACGCAAGGTCTTAGCTAGACGCAGAGCAAAGGGAAGAGCTGTTCTCTCTGCTTAAGGAAAACCGCCGGTCGGCGGCTTTTTTTATAGCATTACTTTTGTTGAATGTATGAAGAAGAAAAACAGAGTACGCAAGGCACAGGAATTTCAGACAATCATCCACAAGGGTCAGAAATATGTCTGCCCGTCTTTTGTGCTGTATACGACGTCGAAGAAAGAGGATGAGGCCCGCATCGGCATCTCTCTGCCGAAGAAGATCGGACACGCTGTGGACCGCAACCTGTATAAGCGCCAGGTGCGGATGATGTGCCAGGATCTGGTCGACTTTTCCAGCTGCCCGATGGACGGAGTCATTATCCTTCGTTTCGGGTATAAGGACCTGGACTATGCCGCCAATAAAAACAGCTTGGAAAAACTACTGTATAAAGCTAAAATGTTGTCGATATGACCGATTGGAGCCAGATGATGAACCATAAGCCTTGGATGAAGAAATTACTCCTCGTCAGCGTGGTGCTTGTATGCGCCGTGATGCTGTCGGGATGCCGTGTACCTACCGATGAAAGCGGAGCGATCAAACAGATTACCGAATCAACTACGTTCTCGCAGATTATGAGCGATGAGAACTGGTTCTCTGCTCTGTTTGTCTGGCCGCTTGCCTGGCTGATCAACAACCTTGCCACGAAGACGGGTGTTATTGCGGCAATCTCTCTTACGACGATTCTTGTCAATGCAGTTCTCCTTGTCATTACGCTTCCGTCCCAGATCGGTATGCAGAAGATGCAGATGCTGCAGCCGGAGCTGGAGAAGATTCAGCGCAAGTATGAGGGACGCGACGATGATGCGAGCCGCATGCGGATGGCGCAGGAGATGCAGAATCTCTACAGCAAATACAAAGTGAACCCGATGGGAACGATGGTCGTTCAGTTCATTCAGTTCCCGATCATCATTGCCATGTATCAGGCGGTACAGCGTGCCTCTTCCGTACGTACGGCAACGGTCGGTTCGATGTCGCTGGATACGACGATCTTGGCCGGCATCAAGTCGAGCGGACGCTGGGGATATATCTTCCTCTTCGTGATCATGGCAGTTCTGCAGTATCTGTCCATGAATCTGCCGATGTGGATCAACAAGAAGAAGGCGGAAGCGGAAGCTGCGAAGCATCACCGCAAGCCGCAGGAGCCTACAGCCAATACGCAGACCAAGATCATGCAGTGGTATATGTTCGCGCTGATCCTTGTCTTCGGTCTGATGTGGCCGGCAGCCATGTCCGTGTACTGGGCAATCTATTCTGCTGTTACGATCGTTAAGACGCTGATTGTGCAGAAGGTCATTGATTCTCGCAATGCAAAGGAGGCTGAAGGAAAATGAGTTCATTTACAGCTAAGTCTCTGGATGAGGCACTGGAGCTTGCGGCACAGGAACTGGGCTGCGACAAGGAAACCATCACCTATACCGTCGTTGAAGAAAAGAAAGGTGTCCTTGGCCTTGGTGCTTCGGTAACGATTGAAGCGGATGTTCCGGAAGTTGAAGAAGAAATCGAAGAAGAAGCCGTGATCGAACCGGAAGAAGAGGAAACACCTTCTTCCAGAAGAAACTACAGCGAGAGTGATGTGAAGGATTTCCTGTTTGATTATCTGGGAAATTTCTTTGAGGGCATTGAACTGGATGCGGATGCGGCCATCGAAGTGAAGGACGGTCAGTATATTGTCAATCTCGGTGCCGATAACAATGCGGTTCTGATCGGCCGCCAGGGCAAGACGCTGGATGCGTTCAACGCTGTTGTGCGTGCCGCTGTGAATTCCCACTTCCATGCCCGTATTGATGTTCTGATCGACGTCAACTACTACAAGGAAGACCGGTATCACAAGCTTGCGTCGATGGCTCGCCGTACGGCGAAGCAGGTGCAGCGCTCCCATGTAGATGCGGCGCTGGATCCGATGCCGAATGATGAGCGCAAGGCAATCCACAGAGCTCTGAACAAGTGGCATAACATTTCGACCGAATCGGAAGGTCAGGGCGCAGATCGTCACGTTGTCATCAAGTATGTTCCGGATCAGAATTCTGAGGAACCGGAAGATACGGCAGACGAAGCGGAATAACAATGATTCACCGGACTGCTGCGGCAGTCCTTTTTATTTCATCTCCCTCTCCATAACCGGAAAAGAAAAGGCGGAATGATCTTCCGCCTCAGAGTTCTTCAATGGTCCATGTAATGTTCGATTCCCCATGCATTCCGGCTTCAAGAACCGGCTTCGGTTCAATGCCGGGATAATTGATCGCATTGGGATAATATTCCGGCTCGATGCATACGGCGCTATGCGGACCGCTCTCAATGCCATTCTTGCCGATGATATCGAGGAAGTTGGCTGTATACATGTGCATGCCCGGCAGATCCGAGGCAACCGTAAGCTTCAGCTTCTTTCCCGTTAACTCGGCAAAGGTGCGCATCCCTGTTCCTTCAATCTCAAAGTGATGGTCGTAACCGCGGAACTTCTGAATCTGTTCCACGTCTGCGTTGATATCGGTGCCAAGCTTCTTTCCTGTCCGGAAATCAAAAGGCGTACCCGCCACCGGCAGACATGTATCCAGAGAAATGCTCAGATCATCATTGGGTGAATAGGTTCCGGCATTGATCTTGAGCGTATGATCCAGAATCGAATCGCTGCCATCCAGGTTGTAGTAGTTGTGGTTCGTGATCGCAAAGAGCGTATCTTCGTCACTGACAGCTTCCGCCTTCATCTCAATCGTGCGGCCATTCAATGTATAGGTAACGGCCACATGCATATTGCCTGGATAGCCTTCTTCACCATCCGGTGAGATGCGGGTGAATCGTACGCTGTTTTCTCCTTCTTCGACGCTGTACATCTTCTTATCGAAGCCTTCGCCGCCATGGAGGTTGGTTACACCGTGTTCATTGGCCGTGATATGATACGTGCTCCCGTTCAGTTTGAACTGCGCGTTGCGTGTACGGTTTGCTGTACGGCCGACGAAGGCGCCGAGATGGGCCGTGCCCTTGTAGTATTCTTCGGCGGAATCATAGCCTTTAACGATATCGATACCGGTCGCTTTATCGATAATGGATACGACTGTCGCTCCGTAATTCATGACTTTGAGAACCAGAAATTCATTTTCCAGTTCATAAAGGGTGACCGGTGCCCCTTTAATGGTCCCAAATGATTGTTTCATGATATTTACTCCTGTTATTCTTCAGGATACTCTTTTTCTAAGGCATAGTAAACGCAGTTACTTATTTTTACCCGCATTTGCGGCTTTACGCTTTTTTTACAATTGTTGGTAAAGAGCTTGTTTAATATATTTAGGATAGGTGCAAACGATATGGATTACTATTTAAACCGTGAACTTTCATGGCTGAAATTCAATGAACGGGTCTTGCTGGAAGCCGGGCGCAGTGATGTTCCGCTGTGTGAGCGTCTGAATTTTTCAGCGATCTATCAGAGCAATCTGGATGAATTCTTCATGGTCCGGGTCGGATCTCTGATGGATCAGGACCGCATTGAACCGCACATCAAGGACAATAAATCCGGCATGACCGCCGCCGAACAGATTGCAGCCATCACGAAGGAAGTATTGCGTCTCTCGGAAGAAAACGGTGCCATCTACAATGAACTGCTGAAGGAGCTTGGCAGCTACGGCATATCGATTGTTAATTTTCAGAAGTTAAAGAAAGAAGAAGGAAGTCAGCTCGAACTGCTGTTTGATCAGGAAATTGCGCCGCTTCTGTCACCTACAATCGTTACGCGGCGTCAACCGTTCCCCTTCCTCAGAAACAAGGAAATCTACGCTGTTGCCATTCTCCGTACCAAGAACAAACATACGCGCATGGGCATCATTCCCTGCGCTACCGGCATCATTCCGCGCCTGATCAAGGTACCGGGCACTGCCAATACCTACATGTTGTCGGAGGAACTGATTCTTCATTTTCTTCCCAAAGTATTCAAGGAGAGTATTGTTTCCAAGTCACTCATTCGACTGACGCGCAGCGCGGATATCGATCCGGACTCCATGTATGACGAAGAAGTTGATTATCGTGACTTCATGGAGGACATGATCCGCAAGCGCAAGCGGCTGGAGCCTGTGCGCATCGAGCTGACGCGTCAGCTTGATGATAATATCGTCAAGACATTGTGCCAGTATTCCGGCATGAAGCTGAAGTGTGTGTTCTATGATCCGACGCCGCTGGATATTTCGTTTTTGCGGCAGTTCTCGGACATTCTTCGTGACCATACGGATCTGTTCTATGAGAAACGCTTTCCGCAGCAGTCGGCGATGTTTGACATGAGCCGCCCTCTGATTCCGCAGATCAAGGAATCGGATAAGCTGCTTTCCTATCCGTTTGAAAGCATGAAGCCGTTCCTGGATTTTCTGCAGGAAGCGGCGAATGATCGCGATGTGCTGTCGATCAAAATGACGCTTTACCGCGTTGCTCGCCACAGCAAGGTTGTCGAATCGCTGATTGAGGCGGCAGAAAACGGCAAGAGTGTCACGGTTCTGGTTGAACTGAAGGCACGCTTTGATGAGGAAAACAACATCGAATGGTCGCGGCGGCTGGAAGAAGCCGGGGCACAGGTCATCTATGGCTTCGATGGCTATAAGGTACATTCGAAGCTGTGTCTCGTGACGCGCCGCAGCAAGTCCGGCGTCGAATACTATACGCAGATCGGTACCGGCAACTACAACGAGATTACGGCACGTCTGTATACGGATCTCGCTCTGTTTACGGCAGATAAGGATATCGGTCTCGAAGCTGCCCAGATCTTCCAAGCCCTGTCAATGGGACATATCATCTTAGATGCGAAACACATGCTTGTCGCACCTGCGTGCATGCATGAACCGATTATTCAGATGATTGAAGACGAGATCGCCTATGCAAAGAAAGGCCGCAAAGCCTACATTGGCATCAAGATCAACTCTTTGACGGATAAGGAACTGATTGATGAACTCGTCAAGGCATCGAAGGCAGGCGTCGAAATTGATATGGTTGTACGCGGCATCTGCTGCTTGAAGCCGGGCATACCGAATGAAACCGCCAATATTCATGTTCATTCCATCGTTGGACGTTTTCTAGAGCATTCGCGCATCTATATCTTTGGTCTAAGGCAGAGGCAGCGGATCTATATTGCCTCCGCTGACTGGATGACCCGCAACATGATGCACCGGGTCGAAGTCGGTGCACCGGTCTATGATCCGGTGATCAAGAGACGGTTGATCAAGATGTTCCAGACGATGTGGAAAGACAACTGTCAGGCATGGAACCTGAATTGGGACGGAAGCTATTCCCGGATCACAAACAATGATCCGCCCGTCAACAGTCAGGAATACTTCTATCAGGAAGCCTACCGTAAAGCGAAGATCAAGCCGCAGAAGCGCAGAGTTACGCGGAAAACGACAAAGAAACAGTAATTCAATGATTGTTATCCCCGGAATGTGATTTCCGGGGATTTTTTCCACATTATTAAGCTTTTCCTTGGTTTGTTTGGTGGTCTGGTTGTGGATTTTCCACCTGTTTTTCACAGATTTGATAAAGTGTTTTTCCACAATTGTGGAAAAGTGTTGATTGTCGTGATAATGGCTTTGTTATGCGGTTTTTTGATGTTGATAAAACGTGGTAAATTTTCATATCTGCGTAAAATATCCACATTTTTGTTAATTTTCCACGTGTGTATAAATTTATGCACAATTTTATCCACAAATAATTTTGTGGAAAGTGTGGAAAACCACAAAATATATGTGTTTTTATGCGTTTTTTACAATTTCCATTGTGGAAAACTTTTTTTGCCACAATTTTGTTGTGGAATACAAAATTCTCCGGTCCTAAAATAGTTCTGCACACGCTTTTGAATCGAGGATTTTATGACTACGAAAAAAGACCAGTACCTGGCAGATGTCTGGCGCCGGACACTGGATTATTTAACAGCGAATGGGAAGCTGGATCAGAATATCTATCAGACGTTCTACTCCCAGTCACAGCTGATTGAACTGAACGATGAAAAAGGTATCGTTCTCGTTCCAGACATTATGAGCAAACAGATCATCACCCAGTCCGAAGAGATGCTCGCTTTGCAGATCGCGGACCTTTTAAATCTGGAAAAGCCCATTAAGCTTGAAGTACTGCAGAAGAGTGAACTTGTTCTCCATAATGCCATGGAGAATACACCCATTGCGGAAATGGATGACTCCGAATTTTCCTCGATGCCGATTCAGGCAGACCGTACGTTCGATAACTTTGTCGTCGGCGACTGCAACCGCGAGTCGCAGGCGGCGGCACTTGCCTGTGCCTATAATCCGGGCAGATATTTCAATCCTCTCTTTATCTACGGCAACTCCGGATTGGGCAAAACCCATCTTCTGATGGCGATCGGAAACTACGTCAAGAAGAACTATCCGGACAAAAAAATTTACTACATCGAGTCCCTGAAGTTCGTGGAACGGGTCGTGAAGGCCATTCAGAACGGCAATATCGAAGCCTTCAAACAGTACATGTCGAGCATGGATCTTCTGCTGGTCGATGATATTCAGTTCCTTGCCGGAAAGGAAAAGAGCCACGAAGTATTCTTCTCCATCTATAACGAACTGGTCAATAACCGCAAGCAGGTATGTCTCGCCTCGGATCGTCAGCCGAAGGAAATCAAGGGACTGGAGGACCGTCTCATTTCCCGTTTCTCCAGCGGCCTTTCGGTCGGTATCGATTCGCCGGAATTTGAAACGAGTCTCGCCATTCTTCGTATGAAGATTCAGAACTCCGGCAACGATGTCAACGGCGTCGATGAAGAGGGACTTGCCTATATTGCCTCGAATTTCTCCGGCAACGTACGTGATCTGGAAGGGGCATGGAACCGTGTCCTCTTCTATGCCATTGTCTTTCAGAAGGATAATGGTCCGATCAAGTTCGAAACCGTCGTCAATGCGCTTAAAAATCAGGCTGTCGTATCCGATAAGACCGGCCTCAGCCCCAGCAAGATTATCAAGGCCGTCGCCGACTATTACGGTCTCACCAAGCAGCAGATCACGGGCAAGACACGTACCAAGAACATTGCCAATGCCCGCCACATCAGCATCTATCTGTGCCGCAAGCTGCTGGATCTGCCCTACATCAAGATTGGCGAAGAGTTTGGGGGCCGCGACCACAGCACGATCATCTCCGCCTGCACCAAGGTTGAGAAACAGATCAAGAGCGACAAGAACTTCAACAAGGCAATCAGCGAGATTGAGGCCAGTCTGGGTCAGTGATTATCCCCGGCTCTTCACAATTAAGCCACATGCCTGAAATGGTAGAATAACGGATGTTCACAGGGCGTCAGAAAGTTTTCCACATTTTCCACAGCCCTAATAACAATAGTTTTCTTAAAAAGAATATATACACAGTGCGCGTACGCAGGAGGCTAACAAACATGAGTGATCTCAATTTCCGCATCAACAAGGACGTCTTCTATAAAGCTCTTCAGACCGTTAACGGAGCCGTCGCATCCAGTTCTCCGATTCCGACCATGAGCGGTATCGAAATCGAAGCAAACCAGGACATGATCGTTCTGACCGGATCCGACAACGATATCTCGATCCGTTCCGTCATCAAGAACGATAAGGACAATCAGCTCTTCTTCGTTGAAGAACCGGGAACGATCGTCGTCGACCATAACTACATCCTCGACATGGTAAAGAACCTGGACAGCGACGAGGTTCAGGTCCAGAACATCGACGGAACTCTGACCCAGTTCACCGGAAACAACGTTGACTTCAAGATCAACGGCTTCAATCCGTCGGATTATCCGGCCATCGATTTCAACGCCGATACGACGCCGTTTACGATCAAAGCATCTGAATTCAATGACGCCGCAGCCAAGACGTCATTCGCTGCCGCAAATAAGGAAACAAGGCCGGTTCTGATGGGAATCAACCTGAAGTCGGAAAACGGCAGGATCACGTTTACGGCAACCGATTCCTTCCGCCTGGCGCGCTATGTACTTTCGGCAGAAGTGGAACCGTTCAACATTACGATTCCTTCCAAGACGATTGGTCAGGTCAAGTCGATTTTCGCCGACGGAGATATTTCCATTTCGGTATCGGCCCGCAAGATTGTCTTTGTACAGAACGGAGTGACACTGCAGTCCAATCTTCTGGAAGGTGCCTTCCCGGACATTGAGCGTCTCATTCCTTCCTCATTCTCGCGCAAGCTGGTAGTCAACCGTTCAGCTCTGTTAATGGCAACGGCACGCCCGGGCTTCATCAAGACCGACAACATGACGATCATCCGTATGCAGATTAATTCTGCCGATGACATTGTCGTCACATCGCGCAGCCAGGAGATCGGCGAAAGCCACGAGAACCTGCAGGGCGTCGTGTCCTATGAAGGCGATCCGCTGGATATCAGCTGCTCCGCAAACTATCTGAGCGACGCTGTTCGTTCCCTGAACAATGAAAATGTCACAGTTCTCTTCACCAGTGAAATGAAGCCGTTCATTCTCAAGAACGATGAAGATGATCAGAAGCTTCTCCAGCTCGTTCTTCCGGTTCGTACGTATAACTGATCTTTCACTGTCAGCAGTATATGAAGTATGCCGGCATTCTTGCATGAATGCCGGTTTTATTGTCTTGTTTTATTCATGATGATTTCTGTTCTTTTACGCATGAAAAAGGACCGTTCTCTGATGAAAAAATGATGTCATTTCTGATCTGTTTTTTACTTTTGAAAATTTCTTTCAAAAATGCTCAAAAACGCGATTATAAAGCGGATTTTATGCACTTTTTGTGCTATAATTTCAATGCCTGAAAACGGGCTGAAACGAGGGTTGAAAACGATGAAAAAAATACGCGGCGAATACATTAAGCTTGATTCCTTTTTAAAGCTCTGCGACGTCGTGTCCACCGGCGGTGAAGCCAAGCTTCTGATCAACAGTGAAGAAGTCAAAGTCAACGGCACCGTCGAAACCCGCCGTGGAAGGAAACTTCATCCCGGCGATCAGGTCGAAGTTCATGGGAGAACGTACACCGTCGAATGAAGGTATCCCGTCTGCACATTCGAAACTTTCGCAGCTATGAGGATGTGGATCTGATTCTATCGCCGGGAATGAATGTGTTTCTGGGACAGAATGCCCAGGGCAAAACAAACCTGCTCGAAAGTCTTGTCTATCTGTCATTGTCCAAGTCGCATCGCGTCAATGATGACCGTCTGCTGATCCGTAGGGGACAGGAATATGCGGATCTGGAGTGTACGGTTCAGGATGGCTGCGACAAGACTCTGCGGGCCGTGATTCACAGCCGTGGCAAGACGCTTTTTTTAAATCGTCAGGTTCTGAAGCGCAGCAGCGACTTCATCGGTCAGCTCAATGTCGTACTCTTTGCGCCGGACGATCTCAGCATTTTCGCTGACGCACCGCGGGAGAGGCGGCGGATCATGGACCAGGAGATCGGCAAGATCCAGGCTTCCTATGTCCATTGCCTGAACCGCTTTCATTCCCTTCTGAAGGACCGCAACGCGGCCCTGAAGGCAATGACCCCTGATTCACAGTATCTCGACGTACTGGATGAACAGATGGCAGCGGAAGAAGAACAGATCATATCCTTTCGCAGGGCATTCATTGATTTGATCAATGCCATTATCGCATCCCTCTATCAGGAACTCAGCGGCGACAACGATCAGGCCAGTGTCAGGTATCTGTGCTGCAGCGAAAAAACGGACAGAAATTCTCTGCAGCAGATGCATCAGAGCAGCCGGCAGAAGGATATCTTCCTCAAGGCTACTTCCTTCGGCATCCATCGCGAAGATCTTGTCTTCGAGCTGAATGGAGTCAATGTCATCGAAGCCGCCAGCCAGGGACAGAAGCGGATGATGATGCTCGCATTCAAGATGAGCATTCTTCGCTACATCGAGGCCGCATCTACAGAAAAGGCAGTACTTCTACTGGACGATGTTCTGTCAGAACTCGACAGTACGCATCAGCGGAAACTGATGAACATGATTTCCGCATCGTGTCAGAGCGTAATCACGACGACAGCGTTGCCGCCGTTTATGAATGAGAATCACCCGAAGCT
Source organism: Galactobacillus timonensis (assembly GCF_900240265.1). NCBI lineage: Bacteria > Bacillati > Bacillota > Erysipelotrichia > Erysipelotrichales > Erysipelotrichaceae > Galactobacillus > Galactobacillus timonensis. The sequence goes on along the minus strand of NZ_LT964739.1, from coordinate 715,483 downwards.
GTTCCATGTCGAACATGGAACAGTGAAGGAAATGTCAGGAGGCGCAGGATGAGTGAAAAAGAAGAAATCAAAGAAAACAACGAACTGAAAGACGACCAGGTCGATGAGATTCTGGGCAAGGAGCTGAATACCAAAGCCAAGGCCGAGTACAGCGACGACGACATTCAGGTCCTCGACGGACTGGAAGCCGTCCGCAAGCGGCCGGGCATGTACATCGGCACGACGTCTTCCAAGGGTCTGCACCATCTTGTCTGGGAGATCGTCGACAACGGCATCGATGAAGCAATGGCCGGCTACGCTTCCGAGGTTCATGTGACGGTTGATAAGGATAACGTTATCACGGTCGAAGATGACGGCCGCGGCATGCCGACCGGAACCAATTCAAAGACAGGCAAGAGTACGATCGAAACCATCTTTACCGTTCTTCATGCCGGCGGCAAGTTCGGCGGCGGTGCCTATAAGGTATCGGGCGGTCTGCACGGTGTCGGCGCCTCTGTCGTTAACGCCCTCAGTCAATGGCTGGAGGTCTATGTCTATCATCAGGGATCCGTTTACTTTGTCCGCTTCGAAAACGGCGGACATGCCGTCGCCCCGCTGAAGGTGATTGGCACCTGTGACCCTGACAGACACGGGTCAACGGTAAAGTTCAAGGCTGATCCGGAAATCTTCACCGAAACGACGGTTTATGACTATGTGACGCTGCGTGACCGTCTGCGTCAGCTGGCTTTTCTGAACAAGGGTATCCGCCTCAGTCTTACGGATCTTCGTCAGGAAGAAGAAGATAAGCGAAACGTCTCCTTCCTCTTTGAAGGCGGCGTACGTGAATACGTTGAATACCTGAACAAGAATGCGACGGTTGTTCATCCGGATGTCATTTATTCGGAAGGCTATGAGAAGCTGACTCATATTCAGGTTGAGGTCGCGTGCCAGTACAATACAGGCTATCAGCCGAGCATTTATACCTTCTGCAACAACATCAATACCGGTGATGGCGGAACGCATCTGGAAGGTTTCAATCTGGCTCTGAACCGCGTCATCAACAAATATGCACGGGCCAATAACTTCCTCAAGGAAAAGGACGAAAATCTTTCAACCGACGACTGCAAGGAAGGTTTGACAGCAGTCATCTCCGTCAAGCATCCGGATCCGCAGTACGAGGGACAGACGAAGACGAAGCTTGGCAACAGCGAGGTACGCAAGATCGTTTCCGATATCTTCGGTACGCAGCTGGAGCGTTTCCTGATGGAAAATCCGGATCAGGCCAAGGCCATTATTGAAAAGGTCATGATTGCTTCGCAGGCGCGGATTGCGGCCAAGAAGGCACGCGAATCCACGCGGCGCAAGAGCGCTCTTGAAATCAGTTCTCTGCCGGGAAAGCTGGCGGATTGCTCGAGCAAGGATGCGAGCATCTGCGAAATCTATATCGTCGAGGGTGACTCCGCAGGAGGCTCGGCGAAGCAGGGAAGAGATTCCCATTACCAGGCAATTCTGCCTTTGCGAGGAAAGATTCTCAATGTCGAGAAGGCGCGTCAGTCCCGTGCCTTTGAAAACAACGAAATTCGCTCCATGATCACGGCATTCGGCTGCGGCATCATGGATGAATGCAACCCGGACAAGCTGCGCTACAACAAGATCGTCATCATGACCGATGCCGATGTTGATGGTGCCCATATCCGTACGCTGCTGCTGACGTTCTTCTACCGCTACATGAAGCCGATCATTGAGACGGGGCATGTCTATATCGCTCAGCCGCCTCTGTACAAGGTACAAAAGGGTCAGGCGGTTCGCTATGCCTATACGGATCATCAGCTGGAAGTGGCCAAGAGCGAGATGGGTGCGAATCTTGCCATTCAGCGTTACAAGGGACTTGGTGAAATGAACCCGGAGCAGCTTTGGGAAACAACCATGGATCCGAAGAACCGCACCCTGATTCGTGTCACGATTGATGATGCGGAGCAGGCGGACCTCAATTTCAGCATGTTAATGGGAGAAGAGGTGGAACCGCGCCGCAACTTCATTATTGAGAATGCGAATTTCGCTTCACTGGATATTTAAGGAGTGTACATGGCAAACAACGAAGATTTTGTAGATTGGGATGAGTCACAGTTCGATCCGGGAAATATTACGGAAACCGAGCTGTCCAAGGAAATCCGCCGTGACTTCCTTGATTATTCGATGTCGGTCATTGTTGCGCGTGCTCTGCCGGATGTTCGTGATGGTCTGAAGCCTGTACAGCGCCGTATTCTCTTCTCCATGAACGAGATGAATAACGGACCTGACAAGCCTTATAAGAAGTGTGCACGTATCGTCGGCGACACGATGGGAAAATATCATCCTCACGGTGACAGTTCCATCTATGGCGCCCTTGTTTACATGGCCCAGAACTGGAACATGCGCAAGGTACTGGTTGATGGCCATGGCAACTTCGGTGACATGGACGGAGATGGTGCAGCCGCGATGCGTTATACGGAAGCACGTATGTCCAAGATCGCCGTCGAGATGCTCAGAGATCTGGACAAGGATACCGTCGACATGCAGGATAACTACGATGGCGAAGAAAAGGAGCCTACTGTTCTTCCTTCCCGCTTTCCGAATCTGCTGGTCAATGGCGGTCAGGGTATCGCCGTCGGTATGGCGACCAATGTTGCGCCGCACAATCTCGGCGAAGTCATTGATGCCATTATGCAGGTGATGGCGAATCCGGATATTTCTGTGACGGAGCTGATGCAGTATATCAAGGGACCGGACTTTCCGACCGGCGGCTTTATTCTTGGCCGCAGCGGTATCCGTTCGGCCTTTGAAACGGGGCGCGGATCCATTGTCATGCGTGCCAGGACGCATATTGAAAGTATGTCGAACGGCAAGCAGCGCATCATTGTCGATGAAATCCCCTATCAGGTAAACAAGGCCGCGATGGTATCGCGGATTGCAGATCTTGCCCGTGACAAGGTAATTGAAGGAATTACAGATCTGCGCGACGAATCGAACATGGACGGTGTCCGTGTTGTCATGGAACTGCGCAAGGACGTGCAGCCGGAAGTTCTTCTGAATCAGCTGTATCGTCTGACGCCGCTGCAGGCTACGTTTGCGGTCAATAATGTTGTACTTGTCAATGGTGCTCCGAAGCAGTGCAGTCTGAAGGATATCCTGACGGAATATATCCGTTTCCAGAAGGAAGTGATCCGTCGCAGAACGGCATTTGATCTGAAGAAGGCACAGGATCGTGCCCATATTCTGGAAGGTCTGCGGATTGCGGTCGACAATCTGGATGCGATCATTCATACGATCCGTGATTCGAAGGATGCCAATGAGGCTATGCCGCGTTTGATGAACGGCTTCGGTTTGGATGAGATTCAGGCGAAGGCCATTCTTGATATGCAGTTCCGCCGCCTGACCGGTTTGGAACGAGAAAAGATCGAAACAGAGTATCAGGATCTATTGATTAAAATTGCTGACCTGCAGGATATTCTTGCCCATGAGGCACGGATCGATCAGATTCTTAAGGATGAGCTGAGTGTGATCCGTGACAAGTATGATGATCCGCGTAAGACAGAGATTCTCGATGCGGTCAGCGACGTGGATGATGAAGATCTGATTCCGGTTGAGAATGTCATCATTACGCTTTCTCAGAACGGCTATATCAAGCGGATTCCTTCCAATTCCTACAAGGTACAGAACCGCGGCGGCCGCGGCATCAAGGGTATGACGCTGAATGAGGACGATGTCATCAATCAGTTCATCTCGATGTCGACGCATGACCATGTGCTGTTCTTTACAAACACGGGCCGGGTCTATCGTCTCAAGGGCTACAACGTTCCGGAGTATTCACGTACATCGAAGGGTATTCCGGTTGTCAACCTGCTTTCCCTGGCCAAGGATGAAAAGGTACGTGCCATCGTTCCATATTCTGAAAATGATGAGGCAAGGGGACTTGCGATTGTATCGAAGCTTGGCATGATCAAGCGTGTCGAGATCTCGGAGTTTGAAAATATCAACCGCAAGGGCAAGATTGCGATGACGCTGCGCGAAGGCGATGAGCTTTCCTTCGTCAGAGCGACCAATGGACATGCGAAGATTCTCGTCGGCTGCTCCAATGGCAAGGCCGTTCTCTTCGATGAAAATGATGTCCGCGCATCCGGACGTTCTTCGATGGGTGTAAAGGCCATGAACATTGATGGCGGAGAGGTCATCGGCATGGCAACGAGCGAAGAAGGCGAAAACGTTCTGACCGTCTCTGAAAAGGGCTACGGCAAGTTGACCAAGCTCAGCGAGTTCCGTCTCACGCACCGCGGCAGCAAGGGCGTCAAGGCCATGAATGTGACCGACAAGACCGGCAGCCTCGTGTGCATGCGCATCGTCAACGGTGGCGAAGACCTGATGATCATGTCCAATGATGGCATCATCATCCGTATCTCCATGGATCCGCTACGTTCCATGAGCCGCAATACACAGGGTGTCCGCCTGATCCGTGTCGAAGATGACCGCAAGGTTTCCGCTGTCGCTGTTGTGGAGCCGGAACCAGAGGATGAATCGGCAGAGCAGGATGCGACGCCGTCTGCTCCGGAAACAGGGAAAGATGATTCCATCAGCACCGAAGAAAACAACTGATTCTTCATTACAGAATAGAAATCTCCATAACAGGAAAGGCACTGTCGGATCATGAATCCTGCAGTGCCTTCTTTACAGTTATCAATTCTTATTTTTCATTCTGTATACTTCTTCCAGGAAAGAACACGCTTCTTCATACCGTTCATATCCAGTACGCCATGGGCAAAGCCTTTGCGCACGAGTTCTTCAGGAACATATTCATCGTACTTCTCAAATACCGGAACTTCGTTTGGATAGACAAGTTCAAGTGCATCAAAGTCCTTCGCAGCCTCTTCACAGACGATCTGATAGAACTCTGCTTCACTTACCTGCATGGTGAACTGCATATAGTAGGGACGAGACGACTGCAGCCCCTTGAGACCAAGCCTCTCGCCGCAGCGCAGCTTCAGAAACCGTTCCAGTGCCAGGAAGGCATAGCTGCCAAGCCACGGGAACAGTACCCACATCTTTCCGCCAAGCGGTACCAGGGGACGCTGGGACATCAGTGATTTTCTAAATGTTTCCCGCGCATCCGCCAGTCGGCAGACGGCATGGGGCATCAGGTAGGGATATTCCTTATCTTCGCTCAGTACGCCATACATGCGTTCCAGAATGCGTGTATGAATATCGCCGGCCACATCACCGAAGTATGCTGGAATATTGCCCTTGACAAGCGTACAGTACACTTCACGGCGCTTATGATCAACTTCCTCCACGACCCACACGCGGCCGGCAATCGCAATTTTGTCCCCGACAGGGGCGGGTTTGACAATGGTGCCAAGCTGCTCGGAACCGGAGCGGACCGTATATTCTACGTTTTGCTGAAACACGGCGTAGAATTTGTAATTGTTTACAACCCGCTCACCGGCCAGACCGACAATCAGTCCACCGTTTTCCGTGCGGTTGATATGGTCGATCTCAATTAGATGCCTTAACAGCAGCCGGTAATCATCCTGCGTAATCTTACTGAAACAGCTCAGCGTCAGTACCCGTGACGCAAGCTCGGCAGGCGTCATCTCGCCCTGGGAAGCCAGAGTACTCATCGTCTGATGGTAGAGAAGACTGTAGGGGAGACGATCCATGCGCGGCGGCTCCACGAAGCGCTCTTCTATATACAGCTGCACCAGCGCGATGCCCTGGATGAGATACCATGGTATGCTTGCAGGCAACAGGGCGCGGGCCTCCATATGATCTTCGCGCATGACGAACCACATTTCGGAAGGCTGTCCGCGTCTTCCGGTCCGTCCCATCCGCTGCAGAAAGCCGGAGACAGTAAACGGCGCATCAATCTGAAAGGCACGCTCGAGCTTTCCGATATCAATGCCAAGCTCCAGTGTCGCCGTGGCGCAGACACTCATCTGTGAGTCATCATCCTTCATCTCTTCTTCGGCGCTTTCCCGATAGGATGCGGAAAGGTTGCCATGGTGGATCAGGAAGCGGTCCGGTTCATGATTGGCTTCACAGTACTGGCGAAGACTCTGACAGACGGATTCACACTCTTCGCGGGAATTGGTGAAGATGAGACATTTTCTTCCCATGGTGTGTTCAAAGATATAGCCAATGCCGGGATCGGCATTTTTCGGTGCCGGGTCGCTGACTTCTTCCATCGGCGGCGTCTTCTGTGATAGTGTCTTTCCTTCATCGGCCTGCGGTGCACTGTTATAGAAGTGTTCCATGGAAAGCCGCCATACTTCCTTTCCGCCTTCAAACTTTGGAATGATCGTTTTTCTTTGACTGCCGGCCGACAGAAATCTGCCGGCATCTTCCGGATTTCCGATGGTTGCGGAAAGGCCGATTCTTCGCGGATCACAGCCCGCAATCCGGCAGAGACGTTCAATGAGACAGAACGTCTGCAGACCTCTGTCACCGCGCAGCAGGGAATGGATCTCGTCAATCACAATGAAGCGAAGATCGCCAAACAGGGACGGAATCTCCATATGCTTGTTGATGAGAAGTGATTCCAATGATTCGGGCGTGATCTGAAGAATGCCGGAAGGCTTTTTCAGCAGTCTGCGCTTCTGTGTCTGAGAGGCATCCCCGTGCCAGCGTGTGACGGCAATCCCTTCATCCATGCAAAGCTCATTGAGACGGCCGAACTGATCATTAATCAATGCCTTCAAGGGAGCGATATAAAGGACGCCGACGGTACTTGAGGGATTTTCATCCAGCAGAGTCAGGATCGGAAAGAAAGCGGCTTCCGTCTTTCCGGAGGCAGTTGAAGCAGTAAGCAGAACATTGTCATCGGTATTGAAGATGGCTTCGCCTGCCGCATTCTGCACGGCACGAAGACTCTTCCACCCTGAGCGGTAGATGTAGTCCTGAATAAACGGGGCATAACGATCAAATACGTTCATACTGTGAACTCCGTATAACCCTGATCCGCCTCATCAGAAACTGCTTCAGATTTTGTGTAGGTAAATTCATCCGACTGCAGCAGCTGTGCGAGGGTCATGTCAGGATTTTGATACAGAAGGTCAAGAAGCTCAATGAAGTCGCGGATCACTTCGCGGGGCGTGATGTTCTGATCGGCACCGATGCGTCCGTATTCAATCTTGATGAAGCCGGCGAGATCATCCGTTGTGATCTTCCGTTCATAGCTGTAAAGACCTGCGTGCATGTCTGCCAGCTTTTCACACAGGACGAGCATCTCTTCCGCCGTTAGCGGCTCCAGACGGATGACAGGGGCGAGCAGATCGCGTGCACCCGGCCTTGAGAAGCGGCCTTCGGCAAGTCTTGAACGCAATGCTTCGTAGCTGTAGATGCCGCGGCGCCTGTCTTCGAGGGCCTGTGGAGTTGCGCCCATGAGGATGCCGAGATAATGTGCTTTGCCCTGCAGCGTGTCGTTATACATGGTAAGGATCTTTTCATAGTTGTACTGGCGGGTGATGGCATTGGGAATCTTGTAGATGTTGACGAGTTCATCAATCATGATTAACATGCCTGCATATCCGGCCATGCGGAAGAAGGATGCGAAGATCTTCAGATAGTCGTACCAGTCTTCGTCGGTAATGATGATATTGACGCCGAGTTCCTGCCTGGCTTCACTTTTGAGACTGTATTCGCCACGGAACCAGCGGACAACCTTTGCCTTGAGGGCATCGTCGCCTTCCATGGTCGCATGGTAGTAGGTGGAAAGCAGGCGGGCAAATTCAAAGCCGTGCACCAGCTCGCTGAGTGAAGACGTGACGGCGTAGATCTTCCTGTCCGTTGCGGTGGTCAGGGCAGGATCACCTGGCAGCAGTCCGGTTTCCTGTACGGCTTCATTCTGTACACTGCTGATCCAGCGATCAAGCAGGAGTGTCAGTGCACCTCCTTCTGGCTTTGTTTTTGTTGAGAGGTTGGAGATCAGTTCACGGTAGGTCGCAAGCCCCTGGCCGCGCGTACCCTGCAGGCGGCGCTCTGGCGAAAGATCCCCGTCAGCGACGACAAAGCCGCGGTCCATGGCATAGTTGCGGATCGTCTGCAGCAGGAAACTCTTTCCGCTTCCATAGCGTCCAACGATGAAACGGAACGATGCGCCGCCTTCCGAAATAATGTCGACATCATGAAGCAGTGCTGCGATCTCATTTTTACGGCCGACGGTAATATACGGCAGACCGATGCGCGGAACGACGCCGCCTTTCAGTGAATTCAGAACGGTCTGTGAAATGCGTTTCGGTACTTTCTTATTGTTGTTCATTGTGTGCCTCCAAGCAGTCGGGCAAGATCCTCCCGGTAATCTTCAACGATGGATAACTGATCATCTTCGCAGGCAAGAATGGTATCACCGATTTCATCAAACATGGCTTCATTGATCTTGTCTGCAGTCAGAGCAGGAGTGAGGTGATTCTTCCGTATCAGCGATGAAGGATCTTCGTAACGTAACAGCTTTCGCAGGATTTTGGCTTCGACTGCATTTAATGGTACAGCCGCAGTATTCTGTGCTTCATCTGTATTTTTCGTTTCCGGTTCTGGAACTGTTTCCACCTGTGTTTCATTCAATTCCTGCAGATCCTCTTCGGTAAGCAGGCTGTTACGCGTAATCAGAGAGTCGCTGCGGATCTGGTCCAGTTCGGAAAGGTCGATGCTGATCTTTGGACGTGATGCTTCAAGAACCGCTTTTCTGTCTGCTTCAATGACGGCGTTGACATAAGGATCTGCCCATTCTTCGCTCGTTCGCTGTTTCAGTTTTCTTCCGGTCTTCAGATATTTTCGCAGCAGGCGGTCTGTTTCATGAAGAAAGCCATTGAATAAATCTTTGTCAAAATACAGAGAATCGTAAGACCTGGTTTTCCATACGTTGTGACGGCAATAATAGGAACGGACTGGATCCAGGATATAGTCAGCGTCAGGATATGAATCCGGACGATAATAGACTGTGTTATTGAGGGGCAGCCACCGCCACTCAATCGGCTTTCCAAAGCACAGCGTAAAAAGATCCATACCATTATGGATGTAATGTGACGCGGAACGCCATGCTTCACTGAAGAGGTGGACGGCGCGGGTTCTGTCCATGGATACGACGGCTGAGTTGGACAGTGCCCCTGGAGCGAGCAAACACAATGCAGAGAAGATCTGTTCATCTCTCGATTCCGCGGGGCTGCGCAGTGCGGCAAGGGCTTCATCTTTCTGCATCATTTTTTTATCAATGTGATCCTTGATCAGATCTGAGGGAAGAGCGTGCAGAATGGCAAAGCTCACCATCCATTCATCCAGGCCGGGACGTAGGTTTTCGTCGCCGATGCCGGAGTCAATAAAGCCGGACTCAAAATCCTTCATCTTCTGCAGCGCATCTTCCGCAGAGCTGGTTCCGATGCCGTTGAGCAGTTCGTAAATATAAATATGGGCTGCAGAAGAAGAGATCGGCGTATACTCACCGTTTCTTACTCTGGTGCGCCAGGAAAAATATCCGCGCAGCTGCGTGGTTGTCAGATCCTGATAGGTAGGAAAATAGGTGAAGAAGCTGCCCGTCCATGGTACGTCATCCGTGTAGTTTTCCATGAACTTTGCCTGTTCATAGAATTCCTTTGCACGTATGTTAGGAGAATGGCGGAAGTAGGAAAACATCCGGATCAATCTGCGAAGTCTGTCCGGCATGACTTCTTTTGCGGGACGGTAGGAACTGTCGGAAAACGGCAGCGGCGTATCATGATAACTTTTGTCTGCTGCATTTGATATTTCATCCAGAACAATGGTACAGCCGGACTGATTTTCCATCTGAACGGCCTGATCAAAAAGATGGAATACGGCATCAGCGTCCGTGTCTTGGGTGAAGGATATGCCGATCCAGTTGGGGCCTTTCTTGTGGAAGGGGCGGGAAATCCACGACACATTTCGCGGTATGTTATCGTTCGGACTGCACTTGAGATCGCAGCATTCAATGAACTCTCCGGTTTCGCTGTCATACTGCTGCATCAGAAAGGCGATATCTTTTTTTGTCCCCGGATGACAGAGAACGGGAAAGCCGGGAAAGTCCTTCAACCTGTACTGTGGCTTGATCTGATATTTGTCTTTTGCGTATGTAATAAGCTGCGACAGTTCCACGTTTCCTTCTCCTGATGAAACAATACTCCCGTAAAGTATAGAAGATATTACGAATACATTTTATTCCTCCTCATTCGCATTAAAAAAGCTGCAGCAGGGCCACTGGCTGCTGCAGCGTAGGAAGCGAATGAATTTTAATTGTTTATTTGTGCTTGGCTGCAGTCTTCTTTCCTGCAGTTTTTTTTGACGGCTCTTCCGCTTTTTCCTTTTTCTTTGCCGGAGTCTTGGCAGCAGAGCGGCCGTGCTTCTCCATATCTTCCGCAATCAGCTCAGTCAGATAAACCTTCAGACTGGGTTTCTTTTCGAGCCAACTGATGATTCTCTTTTCTGAGGTGACGTTGTAGCGGATGGAGAAGGAGCGGTAATTCAGACGATTGTAATTGTTGTTGTAGTCAAGCTTCTTCTTGTAAACCTCTTCGGATTTCTTTGCCATTTTCTGGCTCCTTTCCCGGGTGGCTCCTCCAAAGCGGATACTAACACATAAATCTCACATTTCAAGCATGTGAAACCAGATTTTTCAACAAGAATGTTGTACATTTCATCTACATTCTTCATCTATTCATGCATTCTCATGCATGAATATGCATGCGGGCATCATTCGTAGGCGGCCGAAAGGCGGATGCCGCTGTCAGTATTCAAGAGAACGATACGGCGTATTGTGGGCTGTACCTGGTCAAGAATTGTGGTATGAATATCAATCAGAATGCGATCATCCTGGTTGGAAACAGTCGCAATATAATCCGTTGCGTAGCTTTCGCCATCCAGCATGCTTGTCATATCGGATTCACGCTTGCAAAGCTGTCCGTTGATCTCCTGATACATCGGTTCCTCTCCGTCAAATGCGGACGGATAGAATGATGCATTCAGATAGTCGGCGGTAAATATTTTTTCCGCCGCTTCCTTCATTGCGGCGATGGAAGGAGAAGAAAGACCTTCCACCGAAACAACCGGATAGTATTCCGTACCTTCGACCGGTGTATCGCCGACGGTTACGTTCAGCCCGTAGAACCAGTTCAGAATGGTTTTCTGCTGCGAAAGAAGAGAAGACAATGTATTACGTATATCTGCGTACTGCGGATCATCAACTGTGACTGCATCGAGATTCTGCTGAAATTCCACGGTTCCATTCAGCCAGAACGATTCACCGGTCGCATGGTAAATCGTAAAGATGATGGTGTAGGCGGAATCGATCGGCATCTCTGCCGTCAGTACTGAATTGGTCATCATCGGGTCTGTATCCAGAATTGTCAGATCACTCAGCGAATTGACCTGGGGAAGGGAATCCACTTCCAGCGGAAGATCCGGAATCGTAACTCCGTAATAGTCCGAGGTCTCGCTGACCTTATTATCATTGTAGGTAGAGACGGCATCCTGGATCATCGCCAGTTCCTTTTCTTCATCGGTACGGGTGTCGGCGGATACTTCGGGACCGTTATAATCGTTAGTAGAACTGTTCGTATTCTGCTGCGTGCTTTGTTTTGTGCCGCAGGCAGCGAGCATCGTACATGTGAGGAAAAACGCTAGAAATCGTTTCATGGTTCCACAATTTTATACCCTGGACAGTTTCTTGACAAACCATGTTTACGATGACAGAATGTGTTCGTAAATCGTTGAAGGAACTTAGTATCTGTACGTTCTGGCGCAGAAAAATGGTGGTTGATGCGAACCATTGCAGAGGACAGAGAAATCCATTCCCGAGAGAAACCAGTCATTTCCGGCAGCGCCCGTTATCCGTGTCGAGAGGAAATTGTTTCACGTGAAACAATTTCAATCAGGGTGGCACCGCGATCACATCGTCCCTAGCAATGGAGACGATGTTTTTTATTTCTATAAAGGAGAAGAAAGATGATTGACATTAAGCTTATTCGTGAGAATCCGGACTTCGTCAAAGAAAATATCAAGAAGAAGTTCCAGGACGAAAAACTTCCGCTGGTCGATGAGGTGCGCGACCTGGATGAAAAGTACCGCGCCGCCAAACAGCACGGCGATGATTTGCGTGCAGAGCGCAACCGTGTATCCAAGCAGATCGGCGCACTGATGCGCGAGGGCAAGAAGGAAGATGCGGAATCGTGCAAACAGCGCGTTAAGGACGTAGACAAGGAACTCGAAACTCTTGAAGTTGAAGAAAACAATATGCAGGAGGAGATCCGCAAGCGGATGCTCGTAATCCCGCAGATCATTGATCCGTCTGTTCCCATTGGCAAGGACGACAGTGAGAATGTTGAGCTGCAGAAATTCGGTGAGCCGGTTGTTCCGGATTTTGAGATCCCGTATCACACGGATATCATGGAGTCTCTCGATGGTCTGGATCTGGACAGTGCACGTGAGACGACAGGCAACGGCTTCTACTACCTGATGGGAGATGTTGCCCGCCTTCATTCTTCCATTCTGAGCTATGCCCGTGACTTCATGATCAATGAAGGCTTCACCTATTTCGTTCCGCCGTTCATGATTCATGGCAACGTTGTCAACGGTGTCATGTCCTTCACGGAAATGCAGAACATGATGTACAAGATCGAAGGCGAGGATCTGTATCTGATCGGTACGTCTGAGCACTCGATGGTCGGCCGCTTCATCGGCGAGACACTGAAGAAGGAGAACCTTCCGTATACTTTGACATCCTACAGCCCCTGCTTCCGCAAGGAAGTCGGCGCCCATGGCATTGAGGAGCGCGGCCTGTATCGTGTCCATCAGTTTGAGAAGCAGGAGATGGTTGTCGTCTGTGAGCCGGAGGATTCTGCCATGTGGTATGACCGTCTCTGGAATATTTCAGTCAAGTTCTTCCGTTCTCTCGATATCCCGGTGCGTACGATTGAGTGCTGCTCGGGCGACCTTGCAGATCTGAAGGTGAAGTCCTGCGACGTTGAGGCTTGGTCTCCGCGTCAGAAGAAGTATTTCGAAGTCGGCAGCTGCTCTAACCTCGGTGATGCACAGGCACGCCGTCTTGGCATCCGCATCAAGGGTGAGAAGGGCAATTACTTCGCTCATACACTGAACAACACCGTTGTCGCCCCGCCTCGTATGCTGATTGCATTTTTCGAGAACAACCTGCAGAGAGACGGCTCCGTCAAGATTCCTGAGCCGCTGCAGCCGTACATGGGCGGCCAGAAGGTCCTTGTTCCGAAGGATAAGAAGAAGAACATGTTCTGATTGTTTCACGTGAAACAATTCAGAGTTAAAATTTGCTCTAAACAGTAAATTCCCATATAATAAACACGGTACAGCAAGCATGTATAGAACTTGGTCAGGTCCGGAAGGAAGCAGCCATACAAACCTCTGCTTGCGTGTGCCGTTTTTTTATGAAAAAATCAGGGCATGCACAGTGACGAATATTTTATGCAGGAAGCTCTGAAAGAGGCACAGAAGGCGGCAGAGATCGATGAGGTACCGGTCGGCGCCGTGATCGTGCGCGACAATGAGATCGTTGCCCGTGCCCACAATATGCGGGAACATTACCAGCAGGCAAATGCCCATGCCGAGATGCTTGCAATTGAAGAAGCTTCGAAGGTACTTGGAACCTGGAGTCTGGATGACTGCGATCTGTATGTGACACTGGAGCCGTGCATGATGTGCACAGGTGTTATTGGACTGAGCCGGATCCGCAACCTGTACTATGGAACCGCTGATCCAAAGGGCGGATGCACTGAGACGCTGGTTCAGGTGAAACAGCTGAAACACATCGGCAGCTATCCGAAGACGATCTGGTCCGGAATTCTGCAGAAAGAATGTTCTGAGATACTTTCTACATTCTTTGCTGAGCGCAGAAATCGTCCACGAAAACAAACCGGAACAAACAGGTAAACGGCCGTACACTTTGCCCACTGCGGGCGGGGGAGCGGCCGTTTTGATATATAATGGATGCAATCGGAGAATTGTAGCCATGGGACGACCAGCCTTGTATCAAAAATACCGTTCACAGACCTTTGATGAGGTCATCGGTCAGCAGTACGTTGTCCGCAGCATTCAGAATGCGATACGTACAGGAACTGTTGGCCATGCCTATCTTTTCTGCGGTCCGCGGGGAACCGGGAAGACGACAATGGCCCGGCTTCTTGCCCGTGCAATCAACTGTGAACATCCGGATAAGGCACCCTGCGGAGAATGCGAAAACTGCAGGGAGGCGATCGCCGGTACCCATCCCGATATCATTGAAATCAACGCGGCCAATGAGACGCATGTCGATGATATCCGTGATCTGATTGACCGTGCCCAGCTGGCTCCGATGCTTGGCAAGTACAAGATTTATATCATCGATGAGGTTCACCAGCTCTCATCCAGTGCTGCATCGGCTTTGCTGAAGACACTGGAGGAACCACCCGCCCACGTTATCTTCATTCTGGCGACGACGGATCCGCAGAAGCTTCTGCCGACGATTATTTCAAGATGCCAGCGCTTTGACTTTACGCGCATTGATACGGAGCAGATCAAGGAACATCTCCTGGATATCAGCAGTAAGGAAGGTTTCCAGCTTGATCCGGACGCTGCTGAGGAAATTGCGGAACTTGCTGATGGCGGAATGCGCGACTCCCTTTCGATTCTTGATCAGGCATATGCCTATGCGGGGCAGCACATCACATCTGCTTCCATCAACGAAATCTTCGGACTTGCGTCGATGGACGAAAAGATGAACCTGCTCACGGCAATATGCACGCATGATACAGCGGCGATCTTGAACCGTCTGAAGAATGCTGAGCAGCACGGCAATGATCTCAGGCGTCTGACCCATGATCTGATCGTAATTCTCAAGGATGCGATTGTCGCATCCTCCACCGATGACGAAAAACTTCTGCAGAGCGCATCGATGGAGCAGTGTCAGAAACTGCTGCAGTACTGCCGCAAGGATCAGCTGCTTGCCATGATCCGCGTCCTTTCCGAAGCAGAGGACAGGTATCGCTATACCTATTCGGTAAGAGACTGTCTGGAAGTGGCATGTCTTGAGATGATGCAGCTGTTGCAGGAACCGGAACAAAGAAGCGTTGAAAAGACACGGGCTTCTGCACCGTCTATGACGGAGCAGAAGAAGGTAGAGAAGGAAGAGAATCCGACGATCGAAAAGACGGCACAGGCTGTACCGGAACCGGAAGTGCTAACGCCGCAGCCCGAGCAAAGGGAACCTGCAGGAAATGATCAGACAGTGAGTGACAGTGAACCTGTACAGGAAATGGAACCGGTACACATTCACGAATGTGATCAGAATGAGATTCTTGAAATCATGGCTGCAGCGAACAAGTCATGCAAGGGGGAAGATCAGAAGAAAGTATCTGCCATTCTTGATGAAGGAAGTATGGATCAGTACAAGTCCATGCTGATACAGACGGAGATTGGTGCTTCCGGACCCGATGTCATTCTGCTGGTATGCAAGTCGGCACCGGTGGCGCATGCAGTGATGGAGGAGAAGTTCAACAAGGGCTTCTACTTCTTCCTGAAGGATCATGGCATCGACAAGATGCCGTACGCTGTGACAGGCGAAGCATTCAAGGCAGCGACCGCGGCATTTGTAGCACGGATGCGTCAGAAGGATCTTCCTGAGAAGATCAAGGTCAGCCGCTGGCAGAAAGAATCGGAAGCTTCCAAGGAAGAAGATGTATTTGAAAAACTGGTCGATGGCTTCGGTGCGGAAAATATCGAAGTCATTGATGATGAACATAAATAAGGAGAGATGGAACTATGGACATGAAGGCATTGATGAAGCAGGCAAATGCGATGCAGAAACAGCTCAAGAAGATTGAAGAAGAGCTCGACGCAACGCAGTATGAAGGATCCAATAACGGCGTCAAGGTCGTGATCAACGGCAAAAACGAGGTACAGTCCGTCGAGATTGATCCCGATCTTCTGGAGAAGGACAACCAGGAGATGCTGCAGGATCTGATTCTGATTTCCGTCAACGACGCTGTGAAGAAGGCTGCCGATGACCGCGCTCAGAAAATGGGCGCCGTAACCGGTGGTATTTCGGTACCGGGTTTCTGAGATGTATCCTGAAAGTCTTCAGCAGCTGATTGAAGCCTTCCGCACACTGCCGGGCGTCGGTGAAAAGACGGCGGAGCGCTACGCTTTGACCATCGCAGCAGAAAACGAAGAAGATGTCCGCACCTTTGCCAGGGCACTGGTCAATGTGAAGGAAAAGCTGAAGTACTGCCGGATCTGCGGCAATTTCAGCGAAGATGAGGAATGCTCCATATGCAAAGATGCATCCCGCAACCACAAACAGATTTTTGTCGTACAGTCGCCGAAAGATGTTCTCGTCATGGAAAAGACGGGACAGTACCATGGCGTATACCATGTGCTCAACGGTCTGATCTCTGCATCCAAAGGCACCCTTCCCGATGACCTCAACATTCCGTCGCTGATGGAACGTCTGCCTGAGGCGGAAGAAGTAATCCTTGCAACGGATGCGACGATGGACGGGGAAACGACGGCGATGTATCTGAGCAAAAAGATCCATGAATCGTTCCCTTCTCTTCTGGTGACGCGGATCGCCCATGGCCTGCCGGCAGGCGGTGCTCTCGACTACGCCGACGAGCTGACGCTGTCTCACGCCCTCAGTGACCGGCGCCGCATCGGCTGAACAGACAACGAATTAGAAGCAGATATAGATACGCAGGAGGATGAACCATGAACAATGACCTAAAAATCGCTCAGGCAGCGAAGCTTGATGACATCTATACGATTGCTGAAAAAGCAGGCATCAGGCGTGAATATGTAGAACCGTATGGAAACGATAAGGCAAAGATCCTCCCGGCGATTCATTCCGAGATTGACACGCACCCCAATGGCAGGCTGATTCTTGTCACAGCCATCAACCCGACACCAGCAGGCGAAGGAAAGTCGACGACGACGATCGGTCTGGCCGATGGTTTGCAGCAGATCGGCAAAAAGGCGATGGCATGCCTCAGAGAGCCGTCACTTGGACCGGTGTTCGGTCTCAAGGGCGGAGCTGCGGGCGGCGGCTATGCGCAGGTTGTGCCGATGGAATCGATCAACCTCCATTTCACCGGTGACATGCATGCAATTACGACGGCGAACAATCTGATTGCAGCTGTCCTTGATAACAGCATCTATCAGGGCAATCCTCTGAACATTGATCCGGCCCGTGTTGTCTGGCCCCGGTGCATGGACATGAATGACCGGACGCTGCGTTCCATTACCATTGCCCAGGACAAAAAGACCAATGGCATCGAGCGCAAAGATCACTTTGTCATCACCGTTGCGACGGAAGTGATGGCGATTCTATGCCTGTCCCGCGATCTGCATGATTTCCAAGAGCGCATCGGCCGCTGCATCGTTGCCTACACTTACGATGGTAAGCCGGTGACGGTCAGGGATCTGAAGGTGGATGGTGCCGCTGCTGTCGTCATGAAGGATGCACTGAAGCCCAATCTTGTGCAGACTCTGGAACATACGCCTGTATTCGTGCATGGCGGTCCGTTTGCCAACATCGCCCACGGGTGCAACTCGATCATTGCGACAACGATGGCGCTGAAACTTGCGGACTATGTCGTTACGGAAGCCGGCTTCGGGGCTGATCTGGGTGCTGAGAAGTTCATGGACATCAAGTGCCGCACGGCCGGCATCCATCCGGATGCGGTTGTCATTGTTGCGACGGTACGTGCACTGAAGCTGCATGGCGGCGTGGAACTGGATCATCTCGATGAAGAAAACGTGGAAGCGATGCTGAAGGGGACGGCGAACCTTGCCAAGCACATGGAGTCGATCAAATCCTGTGGCGTTCCCTTTACCATCTGCATTAACCGCTTCTCGAGTGATACGGAAGCGGAACTGAATGCCCTGAAGAAGTGGTGCGAAGATCAGGGCTGCAGCGCAGAGATCAGTGAAGGCTGGGCAAAGGGCGGAAAGGGAACCATCGACCTTGCCAGAAAGGTTGTGGAACTGTGCGATGAGCCGAATGATTTCCACTGTCTGTATCCGCTCGAAGCGACACTGAAGGAAAAGATCGAAGCCATCGCAAAAACCATCTATGGTGCGGAAGCCGTTGAATATGCGCCAGAGGCCGAAAAACAGCTGAAGCAGTTTGCGGACATGGGCTATGACAGTCTTCCCGTATGCATGGCGAAGACGCCGCTGTCGCTGAGCGATGATCCCAAGCTCAAAGGCCGTCCTCAACATGTGACGATTCATGTGCGTTCACTGTCGGTTTCGGCGGGCGCAGGCTTTGTTGTGGTGTATACCGGAAGTGTGCTGACGATGCCGGGACTTCCGAAAGATCCGGCGGCGGTTCATATGGGAATCAATCCGGATGGATCCAGCTACGGAATTTTCTAAGGTAGAGTATGAGTTCAATAGCGTACGTAACAGATGAACAGATGATGGAGTACCACCGCCTCTGCGGCAACCGTGAAATGAACTTCTGGCGCCTTTCGCCGAAGACGGAGTTCACGGATTTTAAGCCGGGAGATCTTCTGTTTTTCTATGCCCGTACGCCCCAGAGCCGCAAGCGCTCCTTCGTCGGCTATGCCCATTTCCGCTCCGCCAGCGTTCTGACGCTGAAGAAGATGTGGGAACGCTACGAGACGAAGAACGGCTACGACAATATCGAACAGATGAAGCGTGCCATTGAAAGTTCGGCA
Source organism: Galactobacillus timonensis (assembly GCF_900240265.1). NCBI lineage: Bacteria > Bacillati > Bacillota > Erysipelotrichia > Erysipelotrichales > Erysipelotrichaceae > Galactobacillus > Galactobacillus timonensis. Next base: position 696,788 of record NZ_LT964739.1, on the reverse strand, counting down.
CGTGACCACCGGGTGCCGGCAAAGATGAGCTGTCTCTATCTGGACGGTGCGATCTTCTTCCGCTCGCCCATAGATCCAAGAGATGCGGGCATCCGGCTGTCGAACAGCCTGGAAAGCTTTACCTATATCGATCAGGGGAACCCCGGTGCCACGGTACGCATTCTGAAGCTTGCGGAAGAGATCGGTGTCAACGATTTCTGGAGCGCTTCTCTGAATGAGCAGTGCGAGGCACAGTTCGGCGAAGATATGCTCGATTATCAGATGGCGGAAATCGCCGCCAGAGTTGCGCCGATGATGCAGTCGAAGAGCGCCGCCGCCAGGGCGGATCATATCATGCGTGCATATACAGAGGCGCACAGTGAGCTGCGGATGATCTCCGGCAGTTCCGATGCCTACACATACAGGAATGATACGTTGACGATTGCGCTGCCCTTTGTCTACAGCGCCCGTTCCAGGAATGCGCTGTTCCAGCAGCTGATGGGCCGATTTCTTTCATACCGGATGGAACTGAAGCGGGAAGGCATCGTCATGGAACATGTACAGATTGAAGTAGTTACAGAACAGAAGGATCCGGAAGTGGAAACCTGGATCAAAGAGCTGAAGCAGTTATGAGTGAATTTGAAATTATCGTCATCGGCGGCGGCCATGCAGGCATAGAAGCTGCGCTTGCGGCGGCGCGCATGGGTCATAAGACGATGCTGGTGACGCTGAGTATGGAAAATATCGGCAAGATGCCGTGCAACCCGAGCGTTGGTGGACCGGCCAAGGGCATTGTTGTGAGAGAAATCGATGCGCTGGGCGGACAGATGCCGATCACAGCGGACCGTACGGCGCTGCAGTTCAAGATGCTCAACAGCGCCAAGGGACCGGGTGTACGGGCTCTAAGGGTACAGTCGGACAAGCTTGCCTATAAGGAAATGATGCAGTACGTCGTGACGCACCAGGAGAATCTGACGGTGCTGGCCGCGATGGTGACGCGGATCAACGTGACCAATCAGACCGTTACGGGCATTACGCTGGCGGATGGTTCGGTAATTACGGCGGATGCGGTGATTCTTACGACCGGTACCTATATGGCCGGTCTCAACATGATCAGTGCGGAAGTGACGCCGGGCGGCCCGGACCGTGAAAAGACAACCAACGAACTTTCGCAGTCGCTGCGTGATAACGGCATTGCGACGATGCGTCTGAAAACGGGGACACCGCCGCGTGTTCTGACGGCGTCGATCGACTTTTCAAAGACGGTGAAGGAAGAAGGGACCGATGCCTTCATTGCCTTCAGTGAGACGACAAAAGAAATTCGTCCCTTTGCTGAGCAGGTACCGTGCTATCAGACCTGGACAACACCTGAGACGCATGAAATCATTCTTTCCAATCTGAACAGGTCATCGATGTATTCCGGTGTTGTGAAGGGTGTCGGTCCGCGTTACTGTCCGAGCATTGAAGACAAGCTGGTGCGCTTCAAGGATAAGCCGAGGCATCTGCTGTTCCTGGAGCCGGAGTCACTGCGCATGGATACGACCTATGTGCAGGGCTTTTCCACGTCGCTTCCCCGCGATGTGCAGGAGAGGATGACGCATACGCTGCCGGGCTTTGAGCACTGCATCATCAAGAAGTATGCCTACGCAATTGAATATGATGCGATCGATCCGATCCAGATGCAGATAACGGAAGAGTCGAAGATCATTCGCAATCTGTTTACGGCCGGTCAGGTCAACGGCACTTCGGGCTATGAAGAGGCGGCGGGACAGGGTATCATCGCCGGCATCAATGCGGCCCGCAAGCTGGAAGGAAAGCCGCCCGTCATCCTGCGCCGCGATCAGGCGTATATCGGCGTTCTGCTCGATGATCTGACGACCAAGGGGACGCTGGAACCGTATCGTCTATTGACGAGTCGGGCCGAGTTCCGTCTTCTTCTGAGGCATGACAATGCCGAGCAGCGTCTGATCGATGTGGGCCGGGAAGTCGGGCTGATCAATGATCAGCGCTATGAAGCCTATGAAAAGAAGATGGCGGCTCTTCATGATCTGGAAGAGAAGCTGGATGCGACGACGCTGGAACTCGACGATCCAAAGATTTCAGAATATCTCGATGAAGCAGGCTACAGCGATCATCCGCACAAGGGTGTGCATGCCAGTGATCTGATCCGGCGCCCGAATATTTCATGTGTGAAGCTGTTAAACGCGGCTGGCATCGAAGCCGATGCCAGGATCGCTGATGAAGCGGAAATCGAGATCAAGTACGCCGGCTATATTGACAAGGCACGTCGCGAGGCGAAGAAGCTGGAGGCGATGGAGGATCAGAAGCTCGGCTTGGACTTCAACTATGACGAGGTGGAAAATCTTTCGATCGAAGGCCGGCAGAAGCTGATGAAATATCGTCCCGAGACGATGGGACAGGCGTCACGCATCTCCGGCGTCAATCCGGCGGATCTGATGGTGCTGGCAGTTGCACTGAAACAGGGAAAGGGAAGGACTACCGCATGAATTGGCAGGATATTGTTTCAAATGTACGTGTCTACGGCCTGGAGGAGGCTGTGCAGGGGGCGAAATTTTCCTTTGCTGTCGACCCTTCGCAGGTAACGACAGAGATTACGCCGACAATGGAGAAGCTTGCCCGCTCACCCATCGGCAGCGGTCATGATAATTTTCTGAACGGTGTCATTGTTCAGTTTGATGTGACATTTTCCAATAAGGTATGGGTCGAGGCGGAGCGCTATCACTTCCTCGACTTTGTTTCAAGTCAGTCGACGATGCACAGGATCACGAAATTCGATCTGGATCAGGCATATATTTCCTACACCGATCAAAGAATCATCGCGATCATGAAGGAAAAGGTAAAGGCCTACAACGACCTGCAGGAACAGGCAAAGACGGACGCATCTTTGCGTCCGCAGCTCGAGCAGAAGTATCTCGAGATTCTGTATTCCAATCCGGCCGGCTTCCGGCTTACTGCACGCATGACGACAAACTACCGTCAGCTGAAGACGATCTACCGCCAGCGGAAGGATCATCGTCTGCCCGAATGGCGCATTTTCTGCAAGTGGATCGAGACCCTTCCGCATGCGGAATTCATTACCGGGGAAGCCGCCGATGAAGGCAATCAATAAATCAAAATTCATGAAACAGCTTCTTGCCGTCTCCTTGTCCGTGGGCTGCCTGCTGGCTGGCTGCGGAAGTACAGCGATGCCAAAGGAAACCTCATCACCCTCCGCATCGCCAGCAGAACTAAGGGCAGCCGCGCCGGAGTACGGCATGTGGTGGTCCTATCTCGACTATGAGCGCGACTGCAAGGATATCAGCCTAGAAACGTTCAACAGTGTCGTTGATACGGCACTCGACAACATGCAGAGTATCGGTGTGAACCGTGTGTTCGTGCATGCGGTGGCGTATACGGATGCGTTCTATAACAGTTCGATCTATCCGAAGTCTTCGTATCTGGGAAACTGTGACTATGATCCGCTTGCCGTCTTTGTAAAGAAGGCGCATGCCCGGGGCATGTATATCGATGCCTGGATCAACCCGATGCGTTCGATTCCTGTTGATCAGGTGGACAGTCTTCCGGAAGATTCGACCATACGGCAGTGGATCAGTGAAAACAATGAACGCATACGTCAGGTCGGTGATCTTTACTATCTAAATCCGGCCTATGAAGACTGCCGCAATCTGATCTGCTCGGTCATCGATGAAATTCTCAACAGCTACGATGTGGACGGGATCCATATGGATGACTATTTCTATCCCTCGGGTGTGGAGAAGAAGTTTGATGCCTATGCCTATTCCCTCAGCCTCAGGGAAAACAGCAGTCTGACGCTCGATGACTTCCGCCGAAACAACGTCAATGCCCTTGTGAAGCAGATCTACGACACGATCAAGAAACACGGTCCTTCGCTGATGTATTCGATCTCTCCTTCCGGAAATATCGATAACAACCATCAGCTGATGTATGCCTGGCCGGAAGACTGGGTGGCGGACAGGACGGTCGATGAGCTGATTCCCCAGATATACTGGGGCTTCAATCATCCGGTAAAGCCGTTTGAATCAACGCTGCAGGAGTGGAAGAACATCGTCGGCGACAGCGGAATCCGCCTGTCGGCGGGGCTGGCGGCCTATAAGGTTGGCAGTGTGGATGCCGGGGCTGGCGATGCGAGCAGCGAATGGGTCGATAACAGCGACATTCTGGGCCGTCAGGTGCAGTATGCACTGTCACAGAACTGTGTCGGAGCGGCTTTCTACAACTACGGAACACTGTTTGTTCCATCCGATGAAATCAAGGAAAATGTGGATAACGAAATTGTCCACATTAAAAGCGTGACGCTGGCCTCCTAGACTGATGTAGAATTGTGGTGCTATGGAAATCAAGGAACTTGCAGAGTACAGTCCCGTCCCCCTGAGCGAACAGATGCTTGTACAGCTCGAAAGGGATTGTGAACTGTTACTGGAATGGAATGAAAAGATCAATCTCACGGCTCTCAGGACGCGGGATGATATCTATGAGAAGCACTTTCTGGACTGTTTACTGCCGATCGCGCTGATTGGACAAAACGCTTCGGTGATCGATGTAGGCAGCGGCGCCGGCTTTCCGGGTGTCGTATTTGCGATCGCACGGCCGGATCTCAGAGTGACGCTGCTGGAGCCGATCGGCAAGCGCGTGCGCTATCTGCAGCAGCTGGTCAGTGAGCTGAAGCTGAACAACGTTACGGTGATTCAGGGAAGAGCGGAAGACGTGGTGAAAACGGAGCGGGAAACATTCGATGTCGCTGTCGCAAGAGCTGTCGCCGGCCTTCCGGTATTGAGTGAACTGTGCGCCCCCTTCATCAGAGTTGGAGGAATGTTCCTGGCGATGAAGGGTCCGCAGGGAAGCGAAGAAGTAAAAGCTGCGGAACATGCCTTCAAGGTACTGGGACTGAATGCGGCAGAGATTCACGCCGCAGCGCTGCCGGGTGGCGAAATACGCAACAACATTTCGGCTATGAAAGTGTCGCATACGCCGGCGCAGTATCCTCGCAATTATGGACAGATCAAGAAAAAGCCATTGTAAAAGACACAACGGAAACGGATGAAAGGGGAAAGGAGGAGACCATGGCACGCTTTACATCACTGCTGGAAAAAACACTGGTAGGAAAGGTTATGGAGCTTCCTTTGGACAGGATCGTTCCTTCTCCTTATCAGCCGCGGCAGAACTTTGACGAAGATTCGCTGGAGGAACTGAAAGAATCCATCCGCGCCAACGGTCTGATTACGCCGATTACAGTGCGTCAGGTCGACGGGAGGTATGAGATCATTGCCGGTGAGCGGCGCTATCGGGCATGCAGGGCACTGGGCATGGAAAAGATGCCGTGCTACATCCTGTCGCCCGATGAGGCGGAAGCTGCGCAGATGGCACTGGTTGAAAACATTCAGAGAGAAAATCTCAGCGCCGTTGAAGAGGCGCAGGCCTATGTGCAGATCATGCGTCAGGCTCATCTGAGTCAGGAACAGCTGGCGGCTCAGATCGGCCGCTCCCAGTCCTCGGTTGCCAACAAGATCCGTCTTCTGTCACTTCCTGAAGAAGTGCAGGATGGTATCAGGGAACAGAAGGTTACGGAGCGCCATGCCCGTGCACTGCTGAAGCTGCCGGAAAACGAGCAGAAGAAGGCCTATGAAGAAGTCGTTAAATGTGGCTATACGGTTCGGGAAACCGAGGCGTATGTGGACCAGATGATTAGCAGAGAAGCACAGCCGCCGAAGACGCATAAGCGTCAGAAGACGAAGGGCTTTGCGCGCAATATTCAGATCGGCATCAATTCAATTGCGCAGTGTGTAAAGATGATTCAGAAGATGGGAATGAATCCCACAATGGAAACCGAAGACGCTCCGGACCAGGTGACGGTCGTGATCCGCTTTCCAAAACAATAAGAGGGGAAAAGACTATGGGCAAGATCATCGCTGTTGCCAACCAGAAGGGCGGCGTTGGAAAAACGACTACGAGCATCAATCTGTCTGCCGGCCTGGCCTATGCCGGAAAGCACGTCCTGCTGGTTGATTTCGATCCGCAGGGCAATGCGTCCAACGGCATCGGAGCCACCGGTGCACGCGGCTATTCGCCGCAGCATACGGTGTACCAGGTGCTGATGGGGGATGATTCGGTACAGAATGATAAAGTGACACTCGATATGCCGCCGCTGGATGTTCTGCCGGCGACGATTGATCTTTCGGGGGCGGATGTGGAGATGGTTTCTTCGGATTATCAGGTTGGCCGTGAACATCTTCTGAAGCAGAAGCTGGATGCCGTCAGGGATCAGTATGATTTCATCATCATTGACTGTCCGCCTTCGCTGGGGCTTCTCAATACGAATGCACTGACGGCGGCGGATTCGGTCATGATTCCGGTGCAGTGTGAGTACTTTGCGCTGGAAGGTCTGACCCAGCTGCTTTCAACGATCCGTCTGGTGCAGAAGCTCTGGAATCCGCAGTTGAATATCGAGGGGGTTCTGTTGACGATGTTCGATGTGCGTACGAAGCTGTCGGTCGAAGTGCAGCAGGAAGTGCGCAAGTACTTTAAGGAAAAGGTATATCGTTGCATTATTCCGCGGAATGTCCGTCTTTCCGAGGCGCCTTCCCGCGGCCAGAGCATTTTTGAATACGATACACGCTCCGAAGGTGCCAAGGCGTATGCGGCACTGGTCAAAGAAGTGTTGACGCAGAACGAAAAGGGAGGCAATTGATGGCAAAAGAAAAGAAAACCGGTCTCGGCCGCGGCCTTGACAGTATCTTCGGCTCCAATGTGGAACAGTTTCTGGATGATATTCAGAACAATTCGACGGAGGTACCCGGTCGCAAGGAAGTGGAACTTCCGGTGAAGGAAATCCGGCCCAACCCCTACCAGCCGCGGAAGGAATTTGATCCGAAGGCTTTGAACGAGCTGGCAGATTCCATTCGTCTTCATGGTATTTTTACGCCGCTGCTTGTTCGCAAGAGTGTTCAGGGCTATGAGCTGATTGCCGGTGAGCGCAGACTGCGGGCGGCGAAGATCGCGGGTCTGGAGAAGGTGCCGTGCATCAGCGTTGAGTTTACGGATGAGGAGATGATGGAAATCTCCATTCTGGAAAACGTGCAGCGTGAGGACCTGAATCCGATTGAAGAGGCGGCCGCCTATGAGTCGCTGATTCAGCGGCTTGGCTATACGCAGGAGAAGCTGGCGGAGCGGGTTGGCAAGAGCCGTGAGTACTGCGCAAATATGCTGCGGCTGCTGAAGCTGCCCCAGCCGGTTCAGGAAATGGTCACCAACAAGAAGCTGACCATGGGGCATGTGCGTCCGCTGCTGTCGCTGAAGGATGAGGATCAGATGCTGGATGCGGCGGAGTATATTGCGGCGCATCATATGAGCGTGCGGGAAGTGGAGCAGTATGTAAAGACGCTCAACGGTCAGGACAGCCAGCCGAAGCCGAAGAAAAAAGAAGAGGAGAAAGATCCTCTGGTGAGGGATATTGAGCTGCGCATGAGCCGCAAGCTCGGGACGGAAGTGAAGGTTTCGAAGAAAGCAATCTCGATTGCCTACAACGATACCGATGATCTGAACCGTATCCTTGAGGCACTCAACATGCTGGAAGAAAGTGCTGAGTAAGCCGTCAGATAAAACAAGACAATGCACAAGCCGCTCTGAAATACGGGCGGCTTTTCATTATGCGTAAGAGCGCTGTTAAGCACCGATGAGGTACGAAACATAAAACCTCCCGTGATGCGGGAGGAGGGCTGGTGCATCTTATAGAAAGAAGCACCCCATCGATCCGGAATTGTGATTGTCTCAAGTCACGATCCTTGAAAGATGAGGTGCCAAATACGGCTGCTAAGGTGATTTCGGATCCGGAATAATAGAATTAAAACAGATCGGAGTGGCTTCCGGTCCTGGAAGCGGTAAGTATGAGCTCCTGGTGATTAATCATGTAAATAAGAAGCCAGTCAGGCTGTATATGACATTCACGGAAGCCGATGTAATTACCTGTTAATGCATGGTCACAGTATTTGGCATCAAGATCTTTCTCTTCTACCAGCATCTGCAGTATATTCTGCAGCATGCTCAGATCTTTTCCTTGTTTTCGTATGCGTTTCAGATCTCTCTTAAATTGATTCGTTACGACGAGATTAAGCATTTGCTTAGTCCTCCGCCAGGATATCATTGATCATTTCTTTGGCAGAGGAGTATTTCTTTGCTGAGATGGTGCCGTTTGCGATGGCACGGGCTTCTTTCATTGCGGATTCCGTCTCCGCATTGAATCTTGGCTGGCGGACTTCGAAAGGAAGGCCGCCTTCCATAACGGACATATGAAGAAAGATATTGATAGCTTCGGTAACAGACATTCCAAAGCTGCTGTAAAGATCCTCGACTTCTGTCTTAAATTCAGGATCAATTCGAACATTAATGTTAGCTGTTTTAGACATGTTGGTCATCTCCTAACAGAATTGTACATCAAATGCGAAACATACGAATACAATACGTTCACAATGTGCGAATAAACCATCAAAAATAATTGTAGTGTATTCATGGTTCAACGCTTGCTGGCTGAACTATGAAACAGCCCGGGCTCAGCAATACGAGTAAAGTGCTGAGTAAGCCGGCAGAAAAAACAAAGCAATACACCAGCCGCTCTGTGAAATACGGGCGGCTTTTCATTTTCCGGGGAAATGGATGGCTTTGGTCACAGATATTTCCAGGCTGCTGTAAAGATCCTTGACCTCAGCTTTTAATCCTGCACAGGGTTCAGGGATCGTTTGATATGCGGCAAAGACAATGAAACCGGTGCTTTGTGGAAGTATTCAGCGTGTTTGCCTGATTTGATCCCACAGTGATGCCCAAAACGCCTATAATGTGTACGCTTGATAAAAAAGCACAGGTATGAACTTATGGAAATTGAAGCTATCCAGGATCTGATCAGTGATGATGAAGAAACACGAAAGCGTATCGACGAACTTCATGAGAAGCGTTTCCGTATGAAGCAGGAAATCGAGGCGGAGAAGAAGCGGCTGACGGAAGAATCCCGGGCTGCGGTCAATGCGCAGGTGGAAGCGACTCGGAAGGAACTGGACGAAAAGATCCAGAAGGATGAAGCCGCCAGCAAGGCCTACTTCGACCGGGAATCGGAAAAGCTTCGCTCTTCCTTTGCGGAAAACAAGGAAAAGTGGAGAAAGGAACTGGTGGACCGGATTTTGTCAGGGGAGGATGAATGAGCTCAGATATGGCAATGGCCGTCAAGGCCAGGGCAATGTTCGGAGCACGCATGAAGGAAGCGGATTATAACGCTCTCATGCAGAAAAAGAGTGTGCCGGAAGTTGCGGCTGCTCTCAAGCGCGGTCCCGTCTTTTCCGAAATACTTTCGGGCGTCAATGAGAAAGCGGTCCATACGGGACAGCTGGAAGCCCTGATACGGATGGATGTCTACCGCCGGCTGCAGAAACTGCTGCGATACAGTGAGGGTGATTACGGAAAGTTCATCTATGCCGCAGTTGAGACGGAAGAAATCGATCTGATTCTCAGCAGTATCCGCTGGTTCACCCAGAAGGATGCGGAGGCGCGCAGTGCGATGATTGCGGACATGCCGATTTATATCAGTCATTACCTTTGTTTCGATGTAAAGAAACTTCCCGAAGTGACAAACTTCGATGATCTGATCAAGGTTCTCAAGGGGACCCGGTACGAGAGGATTGTGCGGAAGTACGAGACGAAAGATTTTTCCCAGATCAACTACATCGGCCTCGAACATGAGCTGATGCAGAACTACTACGAAACGGTCATGGACGTGGTTTCCGGTTATGGGCGTGCGGGCATCGATATGATGGCGATCGTCAAGGCACGGGTCGAACTGGATAACATTGCCATGATCTACCGTCTGAAGAAGTACTTCCGGGCGGCTCCGGACCAGATTCGGCCGATGATTACGCATACGACCTATCTGTTCAATGATCGGGAAATGGAAGATCTGATCAGTTCGAGCACGGCTGACCAGGTCATTGAAAAAATGCAGAAGAAATACCACCGGTATGTGAAAAATGTGAAGTTTTCCAGCATCGAACACTATACCGGCATGATCCGCTATCACATGAATTATCACTTTCTGGAAAACAGCACGGAGCCAAAGCTGGTTCTGCTGAGCTATCTGTTATTGTCGCGGATTGAAATCCAGAATGTGGTGAACATCATTGAAGGCGTGTCATACGGCATCGGCGCCGATCATATGAAACCGATGCTGGTTTATTAGGAAAGGAGTACGGCACAATGGCAATTGTACCTATGAAATTCGTCAGTGCCTGCACGGACCGGGAACATCTCGATGAGATGCTGCTGAGGGCAAGAAGCTGCGGCCTTCTTCATCCGGTCAGCGCGTCAGAAATCGTGACGGAAGACAATGGCGGCAAGCTGCTCAACGAGGACAATCCCTATTCCGGCTACCGGCAGACAATCCGCAATCTTGCGCATTCGATCGGCTGCGACCTGAAAGAAAAGGGCACCCCTTCAAAGACCTATACAAAGGAAGAGATTGAAGCCTTCATCAGCGAGATCACTGAAAAGTTCGGCATCACGACGGATTCAAACGAAGTGCTGCTGACACCGGATGATGAGGCGGCTCT